>JAJXYT010000170.1 GCA_021780375.1 bacterium
GGCATCCAGACTGACTTTGCGCCCATCCAGGTCGAGCTTCTTGAAGAGTTCGCGGGCCACGGGGATTTCGTTGGTCTTGGTGTCCACGATGGCGCTGCCCAGGTAGTGTTGGCTGGGCACCGTCACCGCCGTGAGCACCGAATGGCCGCCGCCGTGCCGTGGCTGCTTGCCATCCAGCACGATGAGCTCGTCGGGCAGAGCCGGTCCGCGGATTTGCCCCTGCACTTGCAGGAAGATTCTTTCCAAGGCCTCGTCGTCCATGTGTTCCATGAGACGGCAGAAGGTGGGCTGGCTGGGAGCCGGGTAACTTCGATCCTCCTGCTGGCGAATGCCCAGAGCGCGGCGCTGGGCCTGGCTGAGGCCCCTGGCGAATTTGGCCAAGTCTTTCTGGCCCCGTGGCGCGCCGCACCAGTGGGCCAGCACACCGATGGCGACCAGACTCCAGAGCGGATAATATCCGATGCGTTTGCGGTAGTCGGGCAGGCTTTTGAGATATTGGATCAGCGAGAGGATTTGGGCCGGGCTTTGGGTGGGGCGCGGACAGGTTTTGGCTTCCACGGGGGCCAGGGACGGTTGGAGTTTGTCGGCCGCAAGGCGGCGCCGGGCGTTGCGGCCCAGTTCGCGCGCAAAGAGCCGCTTGGGTTTGTGGTGTTGGGTGTAAAAATCGCGGCGGACCCGGCCAAACCCGTCGGTCAGGCCCAGTTCCTGCCAGCCATTGGCGCTATAGACGGTGCCGCAAAACTGTTCGGGATCGACGAAGGTTTCGACCAGCAGGACCGGATGGCCGTAACGGGCCTGCCAGTCGGCACTGAGCCGATCCAGTGTCAGGCGCAGCGAACGGGAACCCAGGTTCGGAAAGGTTTTGTGCGGCAATAACAGAAAGCGGCAGTTGTTGACGACCAACGGCAGGCGTCGTCGTCGTTGCTCTTCGGTCCAGCCGATCCACTTATCACGCGCGCGCAGACGGCGCGAGGCGGCGCAAAAGACCAGCACCCCCAGCCAGCTCCCGTCCGCCGCAGTGATGGCGTAAAAGAGTTGCTCACCCACAGCGCGCACATCACCCAGATAATGATGTTTGGCCAGCAGCCGACGGGCTCGTCCTTTGGTCTTGGCCGTCGAAAGCAATTGAATTTGCACCTGCGCCAGAGAAACTGAAGCACTGGATTGAGCGGCACGAAACCCTTCATTCATGCCCGGACCATGAAAAACTGTGAGCGCAAAGCTCAGCACAATGCGTTAACTCACACATTTTTAATCACTTGCCTCCCTGGGTGAATTTCCCGTGATTGCAGTGCGATGCCTCTCCCTGCAGCTCGTCAGTAACCTCGCCCCACCTGACTGTGCGGGTGGAAACACCCGCGCTCCCACAGGGCAGAGACAATAAAAGATGCTTTTTTAACAATTTAGTTGTTTCAGTTTAACTCATTCAGTGCTAAGGTAGGAACAGACAACGAAAGACAATCTATGATTCTGGATTATGCTTTGGAAAAATTTCCGATGGAGGTTAAGTTGCGCGACGGTACGGAGTGCGTCGTGCGCCCACTGGGCAAACGCGACGCCGCGCGGTTGCATAAATTCATTCTCGCGGTACCGGAAGAGGAACGGTTGTTCATCAAACAGCCGGTTTCCGACCGTGCCCTCTTCCAGGGCTGGTGTCGGCACGCCGATTTTGAGCGCAACCTGCCGCTCATTATGTTGGATGGCGAAAAAATTGTCGGCGAGGCGTGCCTGCATCAACGCCTCGGCGGCTGGAAACGGCACATCGGCCTGGTCACGGTTCTGACCCATCCGCAGTATCGCGGGCGCGACGTGGCCAGGATTCTGGTGGCTGAACTGGTGGAAGTCGCCCGCTCACTCGGTCTGCGCCGGTTGGAGGCGGAATTGAACGGCGAGCGCAAGGTGGCCATTAACGCGCTGGAGCAACTTGGTTTCAGCCAATTGCTCTGTCTGCCGCGACATGTGCTCGACATGAACACCGTTCCGCACGATTACGTGTTTATGGGCGCGGACCTGCACGTGGACGAGGAATACGCAGGCGTGGGCGAGTGAGCGGTCAAAGGTTGCCCGGGAACCCGATTTCGATCGTAGCCGCCGACGTGAGGAGGCGGAAGTGGTTGAGGATTTTGGTGTTTCGTCCGGCTCGTTGCCTCGGCGGCGGCCTTTAAAGAAGCGTTCAGGGACCGGTTTTTTCGGTCTCCAGCCAGCGGACGGCATGGCGGACCAAGTCGGTCGCCGATCGCAGTTTTAATTTCTTTTTGATGTTCAGGCGGTGGACCTCGATGGTCTTCACGCTCAAATGCAGATGGGCGGCAATTTCCCGGGTGCCTTCGCCCTGACCAATCAATTGAAACACTTCAAATTCACGGTCGGAGAGCTGTTGGACCGAAGAAACCGCCGACTCGGCGTGCCGCCCGGAAAAGGATTCCAGAATGCCTGCGGCCATTTTTTCGCTCACGTAAATCTGTCCGCTTAACACCTGGCGGATGGCGTGGAGCAGCTTTTTGCCGCCTTCCTGTTTCATGATGTAGCCGCGTCCCCCGGCCCGGAGGACGCGTTCGGCGTAAAGCGATTCATCGTGCATGGAAACCACGAGAATCGGGAGTCCCGGCTTGAGCGCCCGGATGTCTTTGATGAGTTCCAGGCCGCTCTTGTCGGGCAGGGAAATGTCGAGCAGGATCAAATCGAGCGCCTGGCTGACGGCGGTGTCCATGGCCTGACGGGCGTTGTCCGCTTCGGCGCAGACCTTCAGGTCCGCCTCGTTGTCGATCAATTGCGCCAGGCCGGTGCGCATCATCGGGTGGTCGTCAACAATCAGCAACCGCTTTTGGGGTGGTTTATTTTTCGCGGGCATGGTGGATGTTCGATTTTTGCCGGACGGCGCCGTTCGGGGCCGCCACCGTTACACTGGTGCCACCCGCGGTATTCCGTTCGATGGCGAGCGTGCCGCCAATCATCCCGGCGCGGGATTGCATGATGCGCAAACCCATGCCTTTGGATTTGGGAATTTGTGTCGGAAACCCCGACCCGTTGTCAATGATGCTTAGAGCCAACCGTCCCCGTTCTTGCCTTAATCGGATCAAAATCCGGTTCGCCTGGCCGTGTTTGATAGCATTGGAAACCGCCTCCTGCGCCAGCCGGAACAGGTGGGTGGCCGCAGGATAATCCGACACCAGCACCGGCGGGTCGCCGTCGAACCGGCAAGCGACGCGGAAAATTTTCTCCGTGTTTATGGCCAGTTCCTGCAAAGCGGACATCAGTCCTTCCGATTCGAGGGTGACGGGCGAGAGGCCGCGCGCCAGCAGGCGGGTGTGGCCGATGGCGTCGCGGACGTTTTTGGCGATGTCGCCCGCGCGGGCGGCGGCGGCCTTTGAGCGCCGGGCCAGTTTTTGTTCCAGCACCTGGCTCATCAATTCAATGCCGGCCAGATGCTGGCACAGGCCATCGTGCAAATCCTGGCCGATGCGGCGCTGTTCGCGCTCGCTGATTTCCAGGATTTCCTTTTCCAGCCGCTTGCGCTCGGTGATGTCACGGATGAATCCGGTGAACAACCGCCGGTCGGCCAGCCGCACCTCGCTTACGGACAGGTCCATCGGAAATACAGAGCCGTTCTTCCGGCGGGCGACAATTTCCCGGCCGATACCGATGATTTTGGCGTGGCCGGTGCGGAGATAATTTCCGATGTAATTGTCGTGCCGTTCCCGATGCGGCGATGGCATGAGGGTGCTGACGTTCCGGCCGATGACCTCCTTCGCCGGGTAACCGAAAATCCGTTCCGCCGCCAGGTTGAAGGATTCAATGATGCCGCGTTCGTCAATGGTGATGATGCCTTCCACCGCCGTTTCCAGAATCGCGCGCAGGCGTTCGGCGCTGTCGCGCAACGCGGTCGCGGCCAGGCGGCGCTGCGTCCGGGAGCGCGTAGCATGCTTGGAGCGAAGCCGCTGGATCCATGCCAGCAATTCGGCTTTGGACATTTTCCGATAATCCTTCATCTCAGGAGCAAGGAAACTATCGGTAAAATCCGCACCGATGCCAACCTCAAAGGAGCGACGCGTGGCGAGTGTCGGGCGGCGAGTATCGCGCACGTCCATCATGGTAAGTTATTTTCCCTCGTCACCTGTCACCTTGCCCTCGTCACGCTTTCAGTGCGCCAGCAACTGCGCCCGGTAGTCGGTGGGGGACTGGCCGAGCAACTTTTTGAACACACGGTTGAAATGCGTCAGCGATTGGAACCCGACCTCAAACGCGATTTCACTCACCCGCAGGTTCGGGTTGAGCAGGAGGTTCTTCGCCTTTTCGATGCGCACCCGCGAAAGATAATCGGTGAAGTTGATGCCGGTGACCCGTTTGAACATCTTGCAGAAATAGAAGGCGCTCATGTTGACGGCCTTGGCCACGTGGCTGAGCGAAAGCTTTTCCGCCTGATGCTCGCAAATATATTCCTTGGCCCGCTTGATGACGGGGGACTCGGAATTTTCCTGCTGGATGAAGACCTGATTGCTGATCATGGCCAGGTGTTGGGAAAATATGGTGAGCAATTTGACCACCGATTCATGTTCTTTGGCCGGCACCACCTTGCCGGCAAAATAGGCCTTTTTCAAAGCGTCCTGGTCCACCTCCACGCCCCATCCCTGCACCTGCCGGGCCACCCTTCCAAATTGTGCCTGGGTCGGTTTCTTGCGGAACAACTGCCCGGTCTGGAGATAACCAATCAACCGGTCGCTCAAGCGCACCGGGATGGCGGTTTCGCAAAGCCCCGAGTGGCAGGAAAGCGACTGCGGTTCCACGGTTGCCTTTTCACACAGGCGTTCCCGCACCTGCAAACACGCCGCGCACACGCGGCTCTTCTGTGACATCAACGCACAAAACGGATTTTCATTCCGCTTGCCGTGATACGGCAATTGCCAGGTCTCAATGGGTTGCAACGCAATCGGCAATCCGGTCAGGTCGTTGAAGGCCCGTTCGTATTCCTGATAGACCTTGGAAGTGATGAGCGCTTCAACCAGGGCGCGGTTGGCGTTGCCACTGCCACTGCCATTGCCGTTGCCATTGCCATTAGGCAGGGCGAGAGTGTTATCCCTTTTGGCATTAGCGACGCTCCTGGCGACAACCGCACCGTTGTCACGCGGTGGCGACTGAAGCGCGGCTAAAGAATGTTCCGGGGATTTTGAGGATATCGAATGTTCGCCTGAATCCTGCCTAACAAATGTTGTTTGCATGACGACAAATTAGGTGAAGGCCGGGATTCCGACAATTAGCGTTCGGCCTGATTGGATGCAGGGACAAGTCTTAGTCACCTAAGAGAATCCCTTACTACCGGAAGGCAACTCCTTCGTCCCGGGGAAGCCAGAAAACAGGGTTGGGGGGGCGCCCTGCGGGCTGTTTTTTGAAGGTTTCGACGTGTTGACGCGGACTTTGAGCTTTGAAGTCGGGGCGCTGCCGCATATAAATTTCGCGTGTTGCAACCGGGCCAATCCGCCATCAATGCCGCCACGCGCTGTTGCGCGGTGTTTGGCTTTCCCATCCGCCATTCCGCGTCGCCGGCCATGCACAACACGGCGTTTGCCGCGCTCGGCCTGAACTGGCGTTACCTCGCCTTTGAAGTCCATCCCGACCATTTGCGGGCGGCGATTGAAGGCGCCCGGAGGATGGGCTTTGCCGGACTCAACCTCACCGTGCCGCATAAGCGGCTCGCCCTCGAACTGGTGGACGCGCTCGATAAATCGGCCAGGAAATGGGGCGCGGTCAACACCATCCGTTTTGAATCCGCCGGCGTGGAGGGGCGGACGAAAATCCGCGCGGTCGGTTTCAACACGGACGCCGACGCGATTGTTGCCGCCTTGCGTGAGGATTTGAAACTGGAATTGCGCGGAACGCGCGTGCTTTTGCTGGGCGCGGGGGGGGCGGGGCGGACGGCGGCGTTGAAGCTCGCCGCGGAAAAGGTCGCGGAACTTTTCCTGGTCAACCGCACCCAAAGCAAGGCCAGAACTGTGGCGGCGGAGATCAAAAGACAATTCCCGTCCCAGCGCGTCACCGTGGGTTATCCCGAATCGGAGGTGGACCTGCTGATGAATGCCACGTCGCTCGGCTTGAAGCCGGACGACCCGTTGCCGCTCAGCCGGAAACAATTTTCCCTGGAACGGGTGCGGGCGGTTTACGACATGATTTATCGCCCGGCGGAGACCGCCTTGCTCGAGGCCGCCCGGAAGGCCGGGTGCCGGACGGCCAACGGGCTGGGCATGTTGCTGTACCAGGGCGCCAGGGCGTTTGAAATCTGGACCGGCAAAGCCGCGCCACTGGACGTGATGCGCCGCGCCCTGGAACAAAACATCTATGGGCATTGAACCGATTTTCGACGCGCACAACTGGGAACTGGTGCCATTCCATTTTTGGTCGTTGGTTTGCTTCGTGTTTGGCTGCATGGTCGGCAGCTTTCTCAACGTGTGCATCCACCGGATGCCGCGGGGGATGAGCATCGTCACGCCGCCATCGCATTGCCCGCATTGCCAGTACTCCATCCCCTGGTATCTCAATGTCCCGCTCGTCACGTGGCTGGCGCTCCGCGGCCGGTGCAAGAATTGTGGCGCGCCGATTTCGCCGCGTTACTTTGTCGTTGAATTGCTGACGGGCGTGACGTTTTTGAGCTGCTGGCTGGCTTTCGGCCACGGGTCACCGATCCTCGCTGTCATTTACGCCATTTTTCTTGCCGGATTGATTGCGGCCACGTTCATTGACTTCGAGCACTTCATCATCCCCGACGAAATCACGTATGGTGGCATGGCAATCGGCCTGGTCGCCTCGTTTTTGTTCCCGCCGCTGCAGGGTGGCCGCGTGCTGACCGACGGGATGTGGCAAAGCGTGCTCGGCATCGGCGCCGGCGCGGGCATCATCTACGCCATTCTGCGGCTCGGGAAATTGCTGTTCGGGCGGCAGCGGTTGAAATTACCCGCGGACACAAAAATTGTTTTCACGGAAACCTCCGTGCTCCTGCACGACCGGGAGATTCCTTATGACGAATTGTTTTACCGGCAATCGGACGTGATTGCATTGCACGCGCGGACAGTGGAACTGGTGGACCGCGGCTACAAGGACGTGAGGGTGCGGCTGGCCCTGCGGTCGGGCTGGCTGGAAATCGGCGAGGAACGAATTGATCCTCACCGCGTGCCGTTTCTGGAAGCGGTCAGCGCGGAGATTGTGCTGCCGCGCGAGGCGATGGGCCTGGGCGACGTGAAATTCATGGGCGCCATTGGCGCGTTCATTGGCTGGAAGGGCGTGGTGTTCTCGTTGATGATCAGCTCAATGATCGGCGCGGTGGTGGGGGTTGCGCTCATCGCCCTGCGCCGGCGCGAATGGTCGTCGCGCATGCCTTATGGACCCTACATTGCGTTGGCGGCGGCCATCTGGATTTTCGGCGGTAAACAAATCATCCGCTCTATTTTCGCCATGTAAACAGCCGTGTGCCGCGTTGATATTGAAATGGCTGGGGAAGGGTCATTGGTGAATCGTCGCGCAGGCGTCCCTGCCTGCGGGTAACGGCGGCGTCTCGCCACCAGTTCCTGAAACACGCTCCGGGACGGTGCGTGAACCCGCCCAGCCCCGAATGCATTCGGGGCTGCGCTGCGCACGTTGCAACTTATCGGAACTGCAAATAAACACGGCTGCCGTCGCTGCGCACGCCACCGGTCTGATTCTCCGCCACGAAAAGCCGCTTGGCGTCCACCTTGCCCGTTGCCAGAATGTAAGCGCGCACCGCCCTGGCGCGTTCGGCCACGAGCGCCTCAAAATCGTTGTCGGTGACGGGAATGGACGCCACCAACACCGCCTCTTTCGGGTCGGTAATGGGCGGAAGTTTCGCTGACGCTGGCGCCGCGGCCGCCGCCTGGGAACCTGATTGCGCAGGAAGCGTCGTGCCTTTCATCAGCATGGTTGCGCCTTTCTCAATTCGCGGCGTTTCGGATTTGATTTGAGCCACGGCGGCCACGAGATTCGTGTTTGCGGCAAGCATGGCCGGCGTGATTTGGCCCTTGGCCCACGCCTCGTTATAAAGTTTTTTCACCAAATCGGCGCGTTCCGACGGCGTCAAGGTGACTTGCTCGGGCGTCATGGTTGCCTGCTGGGATTTGCGGAGCGACTGCCATTCCCTGGTTTGAAGCCGTTTTTCCAGAAAAACACGTTGCAGGCCGTC
>JAJXYT010000123.1 GCA_021780375.1 bacterium
GTCGGCTTGCGGAAATTTCTCGAAGGCGAACCGCGGAATCTTGGTGACGACGTAATCAATGGTCGGTTCGAAGCTGGCGGGCGTTTCGCGCGTGATGTCGTTGCGGATTTCGTCGAGCAGGTAGCCGACGGCGAGTTTGGCGGCGATTTTCGCGATGGGAAAGCCGGTGGCCTTGGACGCCAGCGCCGAGCTGCGGCTGACGCGCGGGTTCATCTCGATGATGACCATGCGGCCGTTGTCCGGGTTGACGGCAAACTGGATGTTCGACCCGCCGGTCTCGACGCCCACCGCGCGAATCACGGCGAAGCTCTGGTCGCGCATGATCTGGAATTCCTTGTCGGTCAGCGTCTGGATGGGGGCGACGGTGATGCTGTCGCCGGTGTGGACGCCCATCGGATCGAAGTTTTCAATGGAGCAGATGATGACGCAATTGTCGGCCTTGTCGCGCATCACTTCCATTTCGTATTCCTTCCAGCCGAGCAGGGATTCTTCGACAAGAATTTCCGAGACGGGCGAGAGTTCCATGCCGCGCTTGGCCAGGATTTCAAATTCCTCAAGATTATAGGCGATGCCGCCGCCGGTGCCGCCGAGCGTGAACGCGGGGCGGATGATGACCGGGAACCGGCCAATCTTTTCGGCCACGACCCGGGCTTCCTCGATGTTGTGCGCGGTGCCGGAAATCGGCACGTCCAGGCCAATGGAAATCATCAAATCCTTGAACGCCTGCCGGTCTTCGCCCTTATGGATGGCCTCGGCCTTGGCGCCAATCATTTCGACGCCGTATTTTTCCAGCACGCCGGAGCGGTGCAAATCCATGGCCGCGTTTAATGCGGTCTGGCCACCGAGCGTCGGGAGTAAAACGAGCTTCCCCTTCGCTTTGAGCTTCTTCATCTCGCCCCTCTCACGGAGGATGATTTTTTCAATGCACTCGGGCGTGATGGGTTCGATGTAAGTGCGGTCGGCGAACTCCGGGTCGGTCATGATGGTGGCCGGGTTGGAGTTGATGAGGATGACGCGATAGCCTTCCTCCTTCAGGGCTTTGCAGGCCTGAGTGCCGGAATAATCGAACTCGCACGCCTGGCCGATAATGATCGGGCCGGCGCCGACGATGAGGACGGAATGAATGTCAGTACGTTTGGGCATGCTTCAAACGCCGCAGATTGAACACGAACACGGCGAAAATGAAAGTCAAAAGCCGCAGGCATTGGCGGTGAACGCATCGGAGCGGAACCCGTCAGGTTGGAGGGCTGTCGCTCTCTCCAACTCGGCCACCAATTTCGCAAGACCTGCAGGGGCCGGGGCTGTGACTCCTGAAAATCCATATGGGGTGAACACCCCATAGCGAAGGTTTGTCCGATAATGCAAAATTACCCCGCAAAAGAATGGAACAACGTGAATGCCACGACGCAAATGGCTTTGTATCAACGGTATGAGTGAACACCAAATACATACCGAGTTTCTGAGGCAGATCAGGCGCGGCGACGGAAGCACCGGGTTTATTTTATAAGCCGTAAGTCAGGCGTAAAAGAATTGACAACGGTAGAAGTTTAAATTATTGCTTCCTGTTCAAAAACAATCAACAAATACAAAAATGAACCTTAAACAAATCGCATCTATAATGAGTTGCACCGTGCTGCTCGCCGGCTGCGCTCAACAACAGCAACAAGGCAAATACACCGCCCCGGCGGCGCAAACCAAAGCTGCTCCGGCAGCACCAGCACCCCAATCCGGCAGCGTCTCCGCATTTTATCCGAGCGGCAAGGCGGATGGCAGCGGACTCTGGCTGGAGAAGACGGCCCCTGCCGAAGTTCTCGCCGGCCGGCCGTTTGAATACTCCTGCCTGGTCAGCAACCTCACCGATGCCACGCTGGAGAACGTCTTTGTGATGGACCGCGTGGGCACCAATTTTTCACTGGCTGATTCTGATCCGAAGGCCAGCGCCGTGCGCAACGGCGTGGCCATATGGAACCTCGGCAGCTTCGCCCCGAAAGAGTCGAAGGTCATTACCTTGAAAGGTTCCAGTGCCGACGAAGGCGTGGTGACCACCTGCGGTTGGGCGAGCTACACGCCGGTCGCCTGCCAGGACATCCGCGTGGTCAAGGCCAACATCCAGTTGACCAAGACCGAACCGGCTGACGAGGTCATCTGCGACCCGATACCCGTCGCGCTCACGGTCAAAAACACCGGCAGCAGCGCGCTCTCCGGTGTGCAAATCACAGACAGCCTGCCTGCCGGCCTCACCAGCGACGGGAAAAGCAGTTTGAACTTTGACGTCGGCAACCTCGCGCCGGGCGAAAGCCGCGACATAAAATATAACGCCGCGGCGAGCGCCGCTGGCAAATTCGTGAACAATGCGAAAGTCACTTCCACCGAAGGCGTGACCGCCGAGGCTTCCGCGACCACGACGGTGCACCAGCCCGTGCTCGCCATCACCTGCAAGGCGTCCGAGCAACAGTTCATCGGCCGCAAATTTGATGTCAACTACACCGTTTCCAATACCGGCGACGCTCCCGCCGCTGGCTCCAAGCTCGAAGTCGCCGTGCCGGGCGGCGTGACGGTTGTTTCCACCACCGGAAACGGACAGGTCAGCGGCAAGAACATTGACTGGGACCTGGGTTCGGTCGAGGCCAGCGCGCCGCAGACAGTTGGGGCCACCTTTACCGCAGCTGACGCCGGCACCTACGACTTCGCGGGCACGACCAAAGGGACCTGCGCGGCGGCGGCTTCCACCAGTTGCGAAACCAAGATCATCGGCATTCCGGCCATCCTGCTGGAAAAATCCGACAATCCTGATCCGGTGGCCGTCGGCGATACCACGACCTACACGGTTAAAGTCACCAACCAGGGGTCGGCCAACGACTCCAACGTCCATGTGGTCATAACCGTGGGCGCCGAACTGGTGCCGGTCAGCTCTCCGCAAGGTTCGATTAACGGGCAGGTCGTTGATTTCCCCGTCGTACCAACGCTCGCACCTAAAGACTCTTTCACCTATACTGTTATTGCCAAAGGCGTGAAAGCCGGCGGCGCCGTGACCAAGTTCACCTTGAAGTCCGACATGCTGACCTCGCCGATCACCGCCGAGGAAAGCACCACGGTCTATTAATCTGATTCAATCACCGGGCCGCCAAAGCAATTTGGCGGCCCGTTTTGTCTCCGGGAGCATGAACCGCGCACACACCTGCCTGCCATGTTTCATCACCGGCCTTGGCCTTTCATTGCTGGTCGGCTGCGCCACTGCCCCGACCGCAAAGACCGACCGCGTGGCGCTCGCGCAACATCTGCGCGAGCTGGCGCCGACCGTCGCGCCGGCTGAGGCGGAACTCGCCGCGGACACGGCCTTTGACTACCCGCTGCAACTGGCTGCCGAATATCATGTGATGCCGCCGGCCATTTTCAACAATGTCCTCATCAACCTCGGCATCCACTCGCGCGGCCGGTGTTTCGAATGGGCCGATGACCTGACCGTGAAGTTGATGACACTGAATCTTCGCACGCTTGAACTTCATCGCGGCGTGGCGCGGCTCGGCACCAAACACGAACACAGTTGCGTCGTCCTCACTGCGCCCGGCCAGTCGTTCACCAATGGTATTGCCCTCGACGCCTGGCGGCATTGCGGCCACCTCGCATGGTCGCCCGTCCTGCACGACAAATATCCGTGGAAAGAAGTGTGCCTGATTCCATCCTACAAAACCGAACTGGCGCGCGCCGCCGGAATACTCGCCGCGCAATCGAAACCACCTGGAACTCCGCAGAAAGAATTGACTGGCGTAGAAATGAATTTTCAATGAGCGTTAATGTTATGAAGACCGGAATCCGACCAATCCTTGGACTTGTGTTTGCCCTGGCCATCTTGGCCGGCCGGCCGGCAGCAGCGGAACAGCACCGCGCCACTCACCTCGGCAATCTCTCCACCCGCTTTGCCCCGCCGCTCGTCACGCCCGATGATTTGCGCTCGCGGTTCCGCGATGAAAACCTGAAGCCGGACATCACGGAGATTTTGAACCAGTGGGGTTGGCCGGGAAACCTCAACGATTTGTTCGCTGCCGCCGCAACGAACGAAATCGCCGAGATTCAAATTCCTGCCGGCACCACCTTGCCGTTCATGTCGTCGCGCGAAGGAGGCAGTCCCATCTGCCTGCGCAATGTCCTCTGGGCGGGCAAAGCACCCATCTCCGCCTTTGCGTTCACGTTCACCTCGAACGACCGGCGCTACCGCTGCGTGACGCCGAAGCCGTGCAGCAATTTTTTTATCGAAGACCTGGGGCCGGTGCCCAAACCTGGTCTGGCGCTGGATTGCTCGGTGCCTGAAAAAGTGCCGGTGGGCCGGCCCATTCACGTCTGCCTCACCGTTCACAATACCGGCAACGCCGCCGAACCAAAAACCGTGATCACCCTGGCCATCCCGCCCGGCGCCCTTGTCACCAACACGACCGAAGGTGGAGTTGGCGCCCAGGATCGCATCACCTGGGTCATTTCCGATTTTGCGCCGGACGCCAGCCGGCAGGTTTGCGCCACATTCATCGCGCCGCAAATCAGCCGCTTGTCTTTCAATTCATCCGCGAGCGGGGTGATTTCAAAACCAGTCGAAAGCAGTTGCAAGACCGAAATCTTCGGCATTCCGGCTATTCTGCTGGAAAAGGCGGACGATCCCGACCCGGTTAGCGTCGGCAGCAACACGGTTTACACCGTCAAAGTCACCAACCAAGGAACGGCGGATGATTCCAACGTCCAGGTAATTGTGATGATCGCGCCCGAGCTGGTGCCGGTCAGTTCTTCGGCAGGCACGATTGACGGCCAGACCGTCACGTTGCCCGTCGTGCCCACACTCGCCGCCAAACAAGCTGTCAGCTACACCATCGTCGCCAAGGGGGTCACTGTCGGCGACGGACACACCCGGTTCACCTTGACGTCCGGCGTGCTCAAAGCGCCAATCATGGCCGAGGAAAGCACGACCGTCTACTAATCCGGTTTTGGTGTCAGGTCTGCCGGTTTGACCGGATCGCAAAATTAATTCTTCGCGAGGTCTTTGAAAAACTGGACGCGATACGTTGATTCCGTCTTGGTTATTTTGATGGAATAACCATTCTTCTTCGCCCAGTCCTGGAGCAATTGAGTACGCGCTTCAACCGGGGTGGTGATTTGCGTTTGCCCGCTGGCGACCATTTTCTCAACCACCACAAGCCATTTCTGGTCCGCATTGCTGACCGTCTGTTCGGCGCTCAAAAGATTGAGGGCCAATATTGTGCTGAAGGTAAGGACAACTATCTTTTTCATAAACAACACGTTTTGGTGCTCTCGCGGTATGCGTTAGCTTGGTCTGCACTATTGCAAATATCATGCCATGAGTTTGAAAGCGCAGGTCAGCAACTTGTGGTTACACCAGGAAAGGGCAGTTACTGCCTAGAAATAGAACATGTCTGGAGGCTTTGCCACAGATTCCGGCAAGACACCTGCAAAAGGGAATTGAAGCGACAACAAAACTGTGTCCCTGCGGATTCAGGACACCGTGTCTCGCCCCAACCGTACGGCTGGCATTGCATCAACGAAAGCCAGAGCGCATGGACCACACACGGAATCCAGAACCGCATACAAGGCACGACGTTGAGGATCGGGCCGGCGCCGATGATGCGGACCGAATAAATGTCAGTGCGCTTGAGCATATTTCAAAACGACCACAGATGAAACACGAATTCAAAGGCAGAAGCCTTTCCCTAATCAAATAACTTTCCACTTGCAAATTACGTTCAGGAATGATTATAATAAGGCTAAATTAGGTCTGAGAGGTGTGAACCTGAAACGATATTGGGGTCGTTTGTTAATCGTGGAGGCCAAAACCCTTCATCGTCGGCACAGGCTTTTGCTCCGCCGCAATCCAACCGCCGCCGCTTGGCGCCCCCCCCCGTTTGGGCAATTTACCGTGGGGAACCCTCCCCTTGTCACCTCTAACCATCCATTCCATCCATGAAAACCATCCTTAAACTTAGTTTGTGCCTTTGTGTGTTGCTGCCAGGGGTTTCGAGTCAGGCCGCCCCGACGGTGACCCAAGTGGCCGCCGGCTTACATCACACGCTGGTCCTCGAATCCGACGGCAGCCTCTGGGCGATGGGCAACAACGGCGCCGGGCAGTTGGGCGACGGCACGACCACCGACCGCCACGTGCCCACTTTGATCGTGCGCAGTAACGTCGTGGCGATCGCCGCCGGTGAGTATCACAGCCTGTTCCTGACGTCCGACGGCAACCTGTGGGCGATGGGCGGCAACGCCAACGGCGAGCTGGGCGACGGCACCACGACGGACCAGCACAGCCCGGAACAAATTACCTTCACCGGCGGTGTCACGGCAATTTCCGCGGGCGCACTGCACAGCCTTTTCCTGAAAGGCAATGCCTTGTGGGGCATGGGTTGGAATGGCTATGGCCAGTTGGGCACGGGCAATTCAGTGGACGTTCATGGCGCCTCGCAACTGGTGTCCAGCAATGTTTATCTTATCAGCGCCGGATACGAACACAGCCTTTATGAGACGACCGACGGCAGTTTGTGGGCAATGGGGCAGAATATGTTCGGTGAGTTGGGCGACGGCACGCAGAACACGCAGTACACGCCTGAGGAAGTTCTGACCAACCACAGCGTGTTCAGCGGCGTTTACGCGATCTCGGCTGGATTCGTGGACAGCCTGTATTTGTATGGGAGCTTCGTCCTCGGCGTGGGCGTCTGGGGCATGGGCTACAATTACGCCGGCGAACTCGGCGACGGCACCACGACCGAGCGCAACAGCCCGGTGGAAACGGTGAGCAGCGGCGGCAGCGCCGTCGCCTGCGGTTTCGGGGTCAGTCTGCTGCTCAAATCCGATGGAAGCCTTTGGCAAACCGAGAATGACGTCTGGACGGAAATCGTTTCGTCGAATGTGACGGCCATGGCCCTGGGCTACGATGGCCGCGTCCTGTACATCCAATCCGACGGCAGCTTGTGGGGCATGGGGAACAATTACTACGGCCAGTTGGGCGACGGCACGACCAACAACGCCGCCCAGTTCGAACGCATCATTCCGCCCCTGCAATTCGCCGTGACCAATCTCGCCGTCTCCGCCGGCACCAACTTGGTCTTCAGCGGACTCAACGAATTTGGTGTCGGCTCCACGATCATATTGTCGAGCACAAACGTGGCGACGCCGCTGATCCAGTGGAGGCCGGTGTGGACCAACGGGATCGGTCCCGGAGCTTTCAGTTTGACCGCAACCAATGTGGTTGATCCGGTTTTGCCGCAGCAGTTCTTCCGTCTCAAGCTGTTGCAAGTGCAATGAGGAAAAGCATTTTGTTGAAAGCAATCCACACCGTTCAACCCATGACCACAAAAACCAAACCCTGCGTTGCGCTGGTTTTGCTGGTGCTTACTGCGCTCAACGTTCAACTCTCCACTGCCCGTGCCCAAGGCACGGCCTTCACTTACCAGGGCCGGCTCAACGACGGTGGCGCGTCGGCCAACGGCAACTACGATTTGCGATTCACGGTTTATGATTCGCCCTCGGCTGGGTTGGTTGTGGGTGGGCCCCTGACCAACAGCCCCGCCACCGTAAGCAACGGTCTGTTTACGGTCACGCTGGATCCCGGAGTTGGGGTGTTTACCGGGCCGGCGCGCTGGCTGGAGATTGGGGTGCGCACCAATGGGAGCGTGGCGGCCTACACCACACTAAGCCCGCGTCAAGCCTTGACGGCTTCGCCTTACGCCATCACCGCCGGGAATGTCACCGGCCCCATAAACGGCGTGTTGATTGTGAGCGGAACGATTGCCGGTTCACAACTGGCAGCGGGGGCGGCGGCCGCGAATCTCGGCACCTCCGGCCAGACGGGCGTGGCCAGCGGCGGAGTCATTCTTTCAACTAACTCCAATTCGACCGATTTGTTGAACGCGGGGTACGTCAAAATTGGCCAGGCGGAACTGGGTGAGCTTTGGTCCCAGCAAGGCCTCACGAGTGCACCTGACGCGCGCTACTCCCACTCGGCGGTCTGGACCGGCACCGAAATGCTGGTTTGGGGCGGCGCCCTGAACGGAAATTCCTTCTACAATACCGGCGGTCATTACAATCCGGCAACGGATACCTGGACACCGATGGCGCAGGATTTCCATGCGGCGTTCGGTCTGAACGGCGGCGACGACAAACACATTTCGGTGATAGACGAAGGC
>JAJXYT010000061.1 GCA_021780375.1 bacterium
ATCCGCCGCCTGAATCGCCCGGTTGTGATATTTCTGAAGCGTCTGCTCCAGCATTTCCTTGAACGACCGATACTTGGCGAGGTTCATTTTCTCGCGCACGCGGATTTCATCCGCGAGGATTTTAGCCAGCAACTTGAGCCGCAAATTTTCCTGCTCGTGTGTTTTGAAATCTTCGAGGAATTGCTCGTCCAGAATCGAGATGTCCGCCTTTTCAATTCCGGCGGCGGCGAAAATGTCCACCACCCCCTTGCTCTCAATGCTGCGGTCCAGCAACTCCCGCACGGCCTTTGCCTTTTCCTCATCTTTGGGCGTCGGCCCCGTAGTAGTTTTGATGAGTTGCTTGCGGAGCAACTGGTAGAAAACGATCTCATCCCCGTAGTCAATGCAGACGGGCAGGTGATTGACCAGCGAGAAGGCTGAATTCAAGCGCGCTTCCGTCGCAAGGAAGTCGTCCCGTAATTCATCCGTTTCGGTAAGATAACCGCAACATCGGAGGAACAAATCCTCAAATTCAATGTTCGGCAGCGCCCGCCAGCCGCCGTAGTTCCTGCCCGCCGGCAATTCCGGCAGCAACGCGCGCGTGTCGGCGAGCGAATCCACGAATACCCGCTTGGCCTCGTCGCTGATGTCCGGCGCGGGATTCCCAGCGCCGCCGCCTTGCGTGTATTTCCTGGTCGCTTCCTTTAGCTGGTCGCCTATGCCGATGAAATCCACCACCAGGCCGCCGGGCTTGTTGCTGAAAATCCGATTCACCCGCGCAATGGCCTGCATGAGTGAATGGCCTTTCATCGGCTTGTCCACATACAGCGTGTGAAGACAGGGAATGTCCGTTCCCGTCAGCCACATGTCGCGCACGATGGTGATTTTCAGCGGGTCATCAATATCTTTCATGCGCGCCTTGATCGCGTCGCGTTGCGGCTGGGTGGTGATGTGGCCGGCCTGACTCCATTCCGGCGGGTCTTCGGCAAGATTGCCGGTCATCACGATTTTGATTTCCGGGCAGCCGGGCAAAGCTTTGAGCGCGCTGTAGAGCCGCACACAATTGCGGCGGCTCATGCAAACCACCATTGCCTTTCCGTTCAGCATCTTGTTTCGCTGCTGGAAATGGTCGAGCAACGTCTTCGCCAGGTCTTCGACCCGCTCCTTTGTCCCGGCGGCTTCCGCGATGGCAGCCCACCGCGCCCGCTCGATTTGGGAGCCATCTCCGCCGCTTTCCTCCGTCACCTCCGCCAATTCCGCGTCAATCTGGTCGTTCGTCAATTCCAGTTTGACGAGACGCGGCTCGTAATAGACCGGCACGGTCGAATGGTCTTTCTTCGATTGCAGCATGTCATAACTGTGAATGACGTTGCCGAACACCGTCTGCGTGTCAGCCGACGCGAAACTGATTGGCGTGCCGGTGAAGCCGATGAACGAAGCGTTCGGCAGCGCCTTGCGTAGCTGGTGCGCGAAACCTTCCGTCAATCCGTATTGGCTGCGATGCGCTTCGTCCGCGATGACAATGACGTTGCGCCGGGTTGAAAGGGTCGGGTGGACAACTTCCGTTTCGCCCAATTGAAATTTCTGAATCGTCGAGAAAATGACTTCGCCGCCTTCGCCAGAGAGCAGCGAGCGCAATGCCTCGATGGACTCCGCGTGTTGCACGTCACCCACCAGCGCCTTGACCGCGACAAACTGGTCGTGCAACTGGTCGTCAATGTCCGTGCTGTCCACCTGAATGACGAACGTGGGATTCTCCATGCGCGGGTCGTGCCGCAGGATGGCAACGAAATACGCCATCGAAAGCGATTTGCCCGAACCTTGCGTGTGCCAGATGACGCCGATTTTGCGGTCGCCGTCCGGTTGCGTGGCGCGGAGGGCTTCCTCCACCGCGAACCGCACACCGAAATACTGGTGATACTTCGCGCCCTTCTTTTCGATCTTGTCGTTGACCACCTCGAACGCGATGAAATGCCGGAGGTAATCCAGCAACCGCGCCGCCGGAAACAATCCCTCAATCAGCGTCTTCATCGCGCCAGTGGAACTTTCCACCACGTCGCGCCCGTTGACGCTTTTCCACGGTGCGAACCATTCCCATGTAGCCGTCCACATGCCGTGCAACGTCGAACCGACCGCGTGCGGCGTGTCGTCCTCCGCGTGGCCGGCCATGCCGCCGTCGGAAACGACGACGAGTGCGTTGTAATCGAACAACTGCGAAATGCCCGCCTTGTAATGCTGCACCTGGTTGAACGCGCCGAGCGTGTTCGGCTGCTCTTCGTAAGGATTCTTCAACTCGAACAGCACGACGGGAAATCCGTTCAGGTAAATGATGATATCAGGCCGCCGGTCGTTCGCGCCGCGAATGGGCAACTGGTTGACCACGCAAAAATCGTTCTCGGCGGGATGCTCCCAATCCACAACGTAAATATGCTCGACGGCTTCCGTGCCGTCCGGCTTGCGATATTTCTGCTCGAAGCCTCGCGTGAACAGCGCGTGAAAATTCTTGTTCCGCTGCTCCAGCGTGATTCCTTCGGGGCGCGACATCTTGACGATGATTTCTTTCAGGGCATCTCCCGGCAGGTGCTGATATTTCTTTTTCAGGAACGCGCGCAGCCAATCTGTCATCACCACTTCGCGCCAGTCGCGTTCGATTTCGCCGCCGTATTGGTAGCGGTAGCCGGGCAACGCCAGCAGCCGATCAATCGTCGTTTCCTCAAACTGCGATTCTGTGCCTTGATTGGGCATTTATCGTGACAGATTGCCCCATCGGCCTTGTTTGTTGTAGTGTTGACATCCTGGAAGGCCAGCGGATTGCCACAAGGCATCAAATGCAGATTTCAGCAGGATGTCCACCGGTGTTGCAAAATCGTCCAACAGCACATCTGGAAGCGGGAGGGTGTCGCGGTCAATTGCGTGCATTTCAGCGTAGTCATACCAAATTGAATCGAACCAGATGCGATAACCTCTGACGCCGTGCAAAGTGAGCATAATGACCAACGGCGTCGAAATGCCCAGTTCTTTAACCACCGCCAGATACTTGTGGAGGCTTTCCATCAGCTTACTTTCCAAAGCCGGGGCAGGAATTAGAAGCTGCCCTTCCCGTTGAATCATAAGGTTAGTCGCCACAGCCTCGAAAATGCCTGAACGAAAAACCTGCACATAGGAATCGGCTGGTTGGTCCCGATATTGAGAAAAAGTCAACAACCCGTCCAAATTGAAACGATGATTCCATCCGGTAGCGCGGATTGGGGGCACCTTTGCTGGATTCTGATTCAGCGGAGCGAGGTCTAGCTGCGTGGCAGGATCAAGGATGGTCAAGGGGATTAGATGGAGAATGACCTTTGGCGTTTCAGGAAGAACAACCGGCCCTTCGTTGGCGATAATTTTGCTGAGGCGTTCCGTGCGGAAGGCGGTGATTTTTGCCCGTAAATCGCCGGAGGCGGTGAACGCGGAACGAATTTCGCCAACATCCAATTGCATCTTGCCGGCGCTCGTGCGCGAATAGAACCGGGAAAGATTCTTGAACGTGACCATGTGCGGCCCGGCCCAGCTTTTGGGAATGCGGATCACCAGCACCGGGCCGGAGGCTAAGCCATCAATGCTCCGAATCCGGCAGCCGGGGATGCGCGGTTCAATGCCCGATTGGATGATGGCATCCAATCGGTTGATTTCCACCCCGGCATTGATGCCCGCCAGGCCCTCGGCCTTTTCCGGCAGGTTCGTGGGTTTGTTATCGCCGTCACGCTTTTCGACGACGCCAAAAACAATGTCACCGCCGCCGGCATTGGCAAACGAGGAGACATCGGCCAGAAATTCCTTTTTATCCTCGTCGCCATTGCCGGGGAGTTGTTGTTTGTATTCGAGGGCGCGGCCCTCGGCGACGGCATTGGCCACCAACGCTTCAATGTCGGCCTTGGTGATGGCGTCGAAGTCGCGGAGAATCATAGTCTGGCCTCTACCAGTTTTTCCGCCTGCTTAACGCGCAACTCGCCCGACAGCAGCTTGGGCAACAGCGTGTCCCGCAGCGCAGACAGCGTCCGCGATTCGCGGACGTTGTGAATGATTTGACTCCACCACGAGGAAACGATTTCCACAAACTTCTCAACGACCGGCGGCGGCGGCACAACGGCGGGAATGGGGCGGAAATTCTTTTTGCTGATTTCCATGAAGGTCGTGCCGTTGGCGTTGCCTTCAATCGTGTCCATGTTCTCGCGCACCCATTCGATGACGTAGTAATTCGGCAATGGGCCGTCACAAATCAGCGCGATGAAACCTTGATTCACGGCCACCGGTAAATCCGCGATGGCCGTGTAGCCGATGGGCGCACGCGACGACAGCAGCACCGTGCCTTTGGGCAACAGACCGGAACTGATTTTATCCAGACCGGCGGGCGTGATTTGACGTTCGGTTGAAATCAGCACCGGGTCGGTCAACGCGGAGAGGTCGCGCGGCGTGGCCCACGCGATGTTGCCGTTCCAGAATTTCGGTTCGTTTGTGCTGGGCGTGCTGCCGCCGACAACTTTTGCCACATCACCGATGTTTGCCACGCGCCAGCCGTGCGGGATTGGGCCGAGCGGGGAATCTTGCCAATGGGCGGGGAACAGCGCGGCGAGGGCGGGGCGGAGGTGGGCGGGTTGGCGTCCGGCGGCTTTGGCCACCACGGGATCGAAATCCACAAACCACGAACGGAACAACGCCGCCGCCAACTCCTCCAGCGTCCGGTTCATCCGCCGGTTCAACTCAATCTTGTCGTCCAACGCGCTAATGACTTTGCCAACTGCACATTGGTCCTCGGGAGAGAAATTCGGAATTCGGATTCGACCGATGCCGTCTGTGCTAACATTTGCTTGCGCACTACCGCCAGCGTTGTTCAAAACTTCTTCATCAAATCCGCGTTGCGAGACAATCGCCCAAACAAAATCATCGAACTTGCGTCCGGCCTTCGCCGTAATCTTGGCGACACGTTGATTCAGATATGCTGGCGCGGTAGTGCGGACGCGGCCCACTTTTCCAATCGTCGCGCCGGTCATCGCCATCACAATATCGCGGTCGTTCAGTGCAAAGCGATCAAGGCCACGCACTTTATCTTCCGGAATCCTATCACAGTCGGAAAGGTTGACGTGTGGCGGTTCGATGTTTGCAATCTTTACAATCGGAAATCCGGCAGTGGCGAAATGTTCGCTCTTAAAAGCGAAACCGCCCAAGACATCTGCAATTTCAGAAAGTGGTATTTCGTCCACCATTTTATTCAAGCGTTGCGAGCACTTCCTTGATTGTGCTTCCCAAGCGGAGGGATTCGTCAATTTCCTGCGTCAGAAGTTTCTTGAGCCTCGGAAACCGTTCTTCAAACGGTTCATCTTCGCCCCCGTCGTCGCTTGCGCCAACGTAACGGCCCGGCGTGAGCGCGTAGTTGTATTCGCGGATTTTGTCGAGCGTAGCCACGGCGCAGAAGCCGGGCACGGCGTCGGGC
The DNA here is from genome assembly GCA_021780375.1 of bacterium. Lineage (GTDB taxonomy): Bacteria > Verrucomicrobiota > Verrucomicrobiia > Limisphaerales > UBA11358 > UBA11358. Next base: position 5,450 of record JAJXYT010000061.1, read on the forward strand.
GCGCATTCGCGTTTGAACTGCCGATACACGGCGGCCATGCGTTCAATTTCTTCCTCCGAAAGCTGCTTTTGTTTGCGCGAGCCGGGAATCAGCACGCCGAGTTTGCGCCCGTCAATGAACAGGATTTCATTCTTGCGCGCCCGGCAGGAAGCTCCTGCTCCCTTGAAGCCGCCGCGATTCTTGCTCAAGAACCAGAGCGCGCAGGGAATCTGCGTGTTGGCAAACAACTGGCCGGTGAGCGTCACCATGCAATCCACAAAGCCGCCCTCGACCAGCGCCTTGCGGACGGCGAGCCGGGCGGTTTCGCTGTTGGAAAGTTCGCCGGTGGCCATCACGAAACCCGCCGTGCCGCCGGGTTCGCGGGCGGTGGTATCCTTGAGATGCGACAGGAAATGCAGCATCCACATCGTATTCGCGTTGCGCGGCGAGAGCGGCAGCGGGCCGGAGTTTGTAGCGCAGTCCGTCCCGGCTGCGAGTTGCGGCAGCGTCCCGCTGCCCGCACGAACGTCCGGCGAGACGCCGGACGAACCCGCAGGCGAAGACGCCTGCGCTACCCGGCCCTTCGGCAGGTAGAGGCGGGCGTCCTTGTCGGAAATCAGTTTTGCGCCCCAGCCGTTTTCACCTTTCGCGCCGTCGTTGAACGGCGGATTGGCAAGGACGAAATCGGCCTTCTTGTCGGCGTGCTGGTCGTTGGTGTAGGAACTGCCGAGTTTGATGTCGCCGTCGAGTCCGTGGATGAACAGGTTCAACCGGCAGAGGCGGTAGGTGAAATCTTTCGTTTCCTGCCCGAAGAACGACAGCTTGCCGCTGTGATGCGCGAAGGTGTCGCTCTGCACGAACATGCCGCCGGAGCCGCAGCAGGGGTCGAACACCTTGCCCTCGGTCGGTTCGAGCATGGCCACAAGCGTTTGGACGATGCTCTGCGGCGTGAAGTATTCGCCGCCGCGCTTGCCCTCGGAATTGGCGAATTCACCGATGAAGTATTCATAGACGCGGCCCAGCATGTCCACGCCGCCGGTTTCAAAGCGGAAAATGTCCTTGGAAAACAGATTGATGAGGCCCGCGACGCTTTCCTTGTCGAGATTCGACGTGGCGTAAATCGGCGGGAGCAGCCCCTTGAGCTTGGGAAACGTCTTTTCCAGCAGCAGAAGGATATTGTCGAGCCGCAGCCGGATGTCATCAGCGCGGGCGATTTTGACGATGTTTTCCCAGCGCGCTTCTTCGGGGACGAGAAAGGTTTGCTTGGCGGTGTAATTGTCGGCGTCGTTGAGGATGTCGAGCGCGAGTTGCTTATCCTTCGTGTGGAGGTCGCTCTTGGGGTCGGCAATTTCGGCGACAAGTTCGGCATGGCGCTTCTCGAAACGCAGCGAGAGGAAGCGGAGGAAAATGAGCGGCAGGACGTAACGCTTGTAATCCGCCGGTTCGATGCTGCCGCGCAGGGCGACGGCGGCGTTCCAGAGTTCCTTGAGCAATTCGGCCAGACCGCCAGAGCCGTTGTTGTAGCTGGTCTTCGTTCCTGAATTTTTGGCTTTGCCCTTTGCCATGAGTTTCAAAGCAAATCATATTGCGGGAAACAGGAGTTGGAAAGATGCGAGTTGAACGCCGGCCGGGTCATGTTGAAATCAGCGCATGGCTGTGGGACGAGGACATGACAAAGGCACGGAGAAAACGGGCAGGCCGGCACGTGCTCGACCGAATGTTCAAAGGCGCGACCGTCCAGGACGGCGAGGCGGCGCGCGTACATTCCTACGGTATGCGCCATAAAGATACCTGGGTGGTGTATAAGCATTGCGCCGGGACGGGACTCCGGGCGTTTGATGTGGTGGTGATTTGCGGGCGCACAGGCCGGGTGCTTTACGAAGGTTCGGCGGGCGACGAGGGGTGAACGCCGCGCCGCGCGATTTTATTGTTTCAAACCATTTCGCAGCCAGCAAGCCCAACCAGAAACGCACGGAAGGCAAGCGGCGCTGGCGGCGGTTTGGGCCGCGCGAGAAAGTCGCGACGTTTTCTCGAAAACGTGCTGCCGGTGCCGGAGCGGAACTATCGCATTTGCGCCGATGCTTATCTGGTGACCCTGGGCCGGGTTGGCGGATGAGCCGCTTGAAAGTCTCAATGAATTGAATTTGAAACTCGCGGAAGCGGTCGTTTTAACCCTTCTGGCCATCGGGTGTTCAGCGCCTCGACGGTTGATTTGCCACCCTTTAAGCCTCTTGCCGTGCCCGGCATATTCGAAGATCACTAATCCTCGGAAGTGAGGAACACCGGTCAGGCGAATCGCAGATAGTCGAAATCCGCCCGGCCCCCGCTTTTGCCTGCGGTTGAGCTGAGGCCAAAGAGGCCGACTTTCGCGCCGATCCAATGGCCTTTGGCGGCCGGGAAAGGTTTGCCAATGGAAATGAACGACTGATCCTCCTGACCGTAGCTGAAGTTGCACTGGCCGGCGCCATCCACCTCTATTTGCAGTTGGATCGAATCGCCAGAGCAGCCGGTTTCCGCTTCAATCAGTTCCGGGTTGCCGGCAAACGCATGGTGACAGGAGGCTTTGACCAGCCGAATGCCATTGGCCGTCCGCTCTGCTGCCAGACAGGAATAATCTTCACCCATCATGACCAATCCGGCTTTGTCACCGGGCCTAAGCCCGCTGAAATCCAGCCGGGTGGCGACCGAGCATGGCGTGGCGGGAAGCTTCTGCAACAGCAGGCTGGGCACAGACCCCAGGTTCATAACCCCGGCAGGCAGCGGAAGGCAGAACAAGCGCAGCCAGCCTTTACGCGCGGTGAGCGAGGCCCAGTTGTCCTGATGGTTGGCCTGCCACTGCCACTGGAGTCCGAGTCGGCTGGAGTCAAAGTCGTCGCTGATTTGGGGGACCCGGATGATCGAATCGCGGCCGGCGGCGGGTTTCTGAAACTGCATGACCGGCGCGCCACCGTTCCCCATCAATGGCCAGCCGTCTTCCCATTTGACCGGCTGGAGGTGGACGATCCGTCCATAAATGCCGGCGTCCTGGAAGTGCACGAACCACCATTCACCGCCGGGTGTGTCCACCAGTGCGCCCTGGTGCGGACCGTTGATGGAGGTGTCGCCTCGTTCGAGAACAATTTTGTCCTCGTACGGGCCGTAAATACTGTGTGCGCGCAAAGCCACCTGCCAGCCGGCGGTCACGCCGCCCGCCGGCGCCAGCAGGTAATACCAGCCGTCCTTTTTCAAAAACTTCGGTCCTTCGAGGGTCGGATGTTTGTCCGGTTCATGAAAAACAATTTTTCCCTCGCCCAACAACTTTGAACCGTCGGGCGCCATGGGGCAGACCCGCAACTGGTGTTTGATGCCGGCGCGCGAAGCGGCGTACGCGTGGGCCAGGTACGCCCGGCCGTCGTCATCCCAAAGCGGGCATGGATCGATCAAACCTTTGCCTTGCTGAACCAGATGCGGCTCCGACCATTGGCCGGCGGGATCATCGGCGGTGACGAGGTAAATGCCTTCGTCCGGCATCGGAAAGAAAATCCAGAACTTGCCGTGGTGGAAGCGCAGGGATGGCGCCCAGATGCCACACCCGTGTTGCACCTGGGCATAACGCGCGTGCGGCAGGTTTTTTACGGCGTGGCTGATGAGGGTCCAGTTGACCAGGTCGTTCGAGTGAAGGATGGGCAGGCCGGGCGTGCAATTGAAACTGGATGCCGTCAGATAAAAATTTTCGCCGACGCGAATCACATCCGGGTCGGAGTAATCGGCGGCGATGACGGGATTGCGATAAGTGCCATCGCCCTGGTCCGGGATCCACAAACCGCCGTTGGCCCCGCGGCGGTCGGAAGTCTGGTTTAAAATCATGGCGGCGGTGTTCATACGGAACCGGGAGTGGCGATTTTGGGCAGGAGCAGTTGCAGCGCAATCAGCGAGAGCACATACATCCCTGAAAAATAGGCAAACACGAAGACGTAAGTTCCAGTCTTCTGCAGGATCACACCGGTCAGTGCATTGACAAAACCTCCGGTGAAATAACAGACGAATCCGCCGAGGCCGATAACGGAACTGATGGCGGCCTTGGGCATGGTATCCGAAACCACGCTGAAGAGATTGGCGGACCAGCCTTGATGGGCCGCCCCGGCCAGGCCGACAATCAGTACCGCCAGCAGGACGTTGTCCGCGAACGGCGCCGAGAACACCGGCACGACCGCCAGCGCACAAACGAGCAAGGACAACTTGCGGGCCGCGTTCAGAGTCCAGCCGCGTCCCAGGAGCGCGCCGGCGAGCCAGCCCCCGGAAATTCCGCCAACCGCCGTCAATGCGAAAAAGGCGCCGGTCCACAAACCCGTCGCCTGCAGACCCAGGTGAAACCGCTTTTCCAGAAAGTCCGGGACGAAAAACTGGTAGAAACCCCACGCCGGTCCGGCAAAAATACTGGCCAGTACGTAAGCCCAGACCGCGCGATAGCGAAAAAGGGAAAGCCACGGAATCCTGACCGTATTCCCCGCCGTTTGCGGTTGTCCGGCGCGGATCCAGGAAAGTTCCGTCGGGCTCAAGCGCCGGTGCTTTTCCGGTTCCTCATAAAGCAACCACCAGGCCGTCACCCAGGCGAAACCGGCGGCGCCGGTCAGATAAAATGTGGTCGGCCAGCCGAAGTGCAGGTAAATCCACGGCACCGCGAGGGGGCAAAGGACCGCGCCGACATTCGTGCCGGCATTGAACCAACCGGTGGCGTAAGCCCGTTCCCGGATCGGAAACCATTCCGCCACCGTCCGGATCGCGGCGGGAAAATTCGCTCCTTCGGCCAGGCCCAGCACCATCCGGGCAAAGACAAATCCGGCCACGGTCATGGGGGTGAGCAACGTCATCCAGACGAATCCCTTTTCTGCAAACGAAAACCATGGATAATGGGCGTGGAATACGGCGTCTTTCCCGATGAAACTGATTAATCCATGCGCCGCCGCGGCCAGGCTCCAAACCAGCATAAACAGCGGCAATCCGCGCTTCACCTGCAAGCGATCGATGGCGCGCCCGGCGAGCAAATAACCAAAGGCATAGGCGAAGGAAAAAGCCGCCGCGATGTAGCCATAATCCTCCTCCGACCAGCCGAGTTGCGCTTCCAGCGGCTGTTTCAGCATGCCGATAATCAGCCGGTCAATGTAACTGAGGGCCACCAGCGCAAACAGCAGGCCGCAGATGATCCAGCGGAATCTTCCGGCATTTTTCATGGAACAAGGTCCAGCGAGGAATTTTTCACGCGCACCTGCGTCATCCCCGGACCGGTTTGATTTTCAATCTGGACATTTTCAAAATAAACATCGTCGGCGTCGGTCAAAAATGCGCCGTTCCGGGCGGTGATGGACACATTTTTCAGCAGGATGTCGCGAATCGGCATTTCGGGCAATCCTTCCAGGACAATTGCCTTTTGGGCGCCGCGGCAGATGACGTTCTCAATATGAATATCCCGGAATTGTGGCGTGCCTTCGTTAACAGGTGGAATGGATTTTGCAATTTCGCGGGAGGACTCGTCCAACGGCGGTTGTCCGCCATAAAACATATTGAAATCAATCGCGGCGCCGGCGATGTCTTTCATGCGGACATTGGAAATGTGAATTTTTTCAACCACGCCGCCGCGTCCGCGCGTGCTTTTGAACCGCAAACCCACGTCCGTGCCCAGGAACAGGCAATTGTTGACCCGCACGTTCCGCACGCCGCCGGACATTTCACTGCCGATGGTGAAACCGCCGTGCGCATGGTAAACCGTGCAGCCTTCAATCAGCACGTCTTCCGTCGGAACCCCGATGCGGCGGCCGGCGGCATCCTTGCCGGACTTCAGGCAAATGCCGTCGTCACCGGCGTCAAACGTGCAATCACGGATGAGGGCGCGCCGGCACGATTCCAGGTCCAAAGCATCGCTGTTTTGAGCGGCGGGCGAATTGTGAACCTTCACCTTGAGAATCGAAACGTCCTCGCACAACGCCGGATTCAACGTCCAGTTCGGCGGGTTTTGAAACGTCACACCTTCGAGCAGCACCTTGCGGCAATTGATGAGGTGCAGCATTTTGGGGCGCAGAAATTGGTGGGCCGGCTCATAGTCCGGCAGCTTGAACGAACCTTCCTTCCGCAACTGCATGACGAGTCGGGCGCCCGACAGGGCCTGGCGGCTGGGCCACCAGGTGTCGCCCTTCGGGTCCAGGACGCCTCCTGATTTAACCAGCGCTTTCCAGTCGCCGGCGGTGAGCTTTTCCCGTTTGACCGGCCGCCACGCCTCGCCGCCGCCGTCCAGGATACCCGAGCCCGTGATGGCGACGTTCTCCAGGTTCTGGCCGGAAATCGGCGAGGTGGAATCCACTTCCTTTTCTCCTTTCAGGTTAATGACCGTCAGAGGGTACAATTTGAAATCGCCGGAGAATTGGACCAGCGCGCCCGTTTCCAGGTGCAGGTTGATGTGGCTGCGCAGTTGGATGGGGCCGGTCAGCCAGAAGCCGGGCGGAACGTCCAGGGTCCCGCCGCCTTTTTCCGCGAGGGCCGCGATCGCCTTCGCAAAGGCGCCGGTGTTCAGCGTCACCCCGTCGCCCACGCCGCCAAAGCTGGCAAGGGAAACCTCCTGATCCGGAAAAACCGGCAACGCCGCGTGCCAGGACAATCCGGGGCCGGGGTCCTGAGATTGAAGAGCCGCCTGGGACCGGACCGCCGTCAGATTCACGGCGTTTCGAAGTGGTGCGAGGCTGGCGTTTGTGGACTGAAGCAGACTTTGGACGACGAAATAACATTGTTGCCGGGCGCCGGGCAGGCTGAAATGGGTGGCGTCGTTTTCAAAGGTGTTGGTCGCGGTATTGGCTTGATAAACTTGCGCGCCGGATCTTCCCACCGACTCATAAAACTTGAGCGAGGCCGGCAGCACATCCAGGACCGGCACGTTCAGGTTCGTTCCCAGTTCGCGCATGGCCTCGGCGTATGGCTGCAGGTCATCCCGTTTGAGCTGGTGCTCGGACTGGTAATTCCGGCGGGTGGGCGGAGTGAGCAGCACGGGAATGCCGCCCTGGGCGCGCGCCTGATGGATGTAGTTGGACAGATAACTCTTGAAGGTGGTTTCCGGATCCGTGTAGCGCGCCGGGTCCTTGACCTTGCCGTCATTGTGGCCGAACTGGATGAAATAATAATTGGCGTGCGTGGCCAGGCAGGCCTTCCATTTCCCCTCCTGGTAAAAACTTTTTGAACTTCGGCCCGATGACGCGAGATCGTCCACGACCACGTTGGTGGTAAAAAAATTGGAAAGCACCTGGCCCCAGCCGGTCCGCTTCCCATAATCCGCCGGGGGAAAAATTGCGGCGGTTGAGTCGCTGGCAATGGTGATTTTAAGGGGAGCCGCGCTGCCGGGGATAAATGGCAGCAACACGATCGCCAATAGCAATAATGGGAGGATCCTGAAAGGGTTCGGCTGACGGGATTGCATTTTTAAGGAATTATCCCGGCGGTTTTTGCCAAAGTAAATCAGTAGTTTCTGCAAGACATTTTGGTTTTTGTGTGTTGGCTAAAATGCGATAAACCGCCCTGCGAATCATCAGTTTTTGGATTTCCCATCCGGACCAACCCGCGCCGCGGCGCATTCCAAAGTTGAAAATGGCCGTGCGCCTGATAGGGTGGCGAAAATGCCAAAACGTCAAAAGCGCATCCTGCTGGCGTTGGGCTGGTACGATTACCGGGTCCATGACGGCATCGCCAAATATGCCCTGGAACGCGGCTGGCATCTGTGCCCGGACACGACCAAGGAGAAAGTGATTCCGTGGGGCTGGCAAGGGGACGGCATATTGGCCTGGCTGGGAGCCGGCGACGACCTGGCTGACTTTGTGCTCCGCGCCCGCAAGCCGACGGTGGATTTCAGTCTTCGCCGCCCGCAACTGCCCTTTCCGCGCGTGCTCACCGACCATGCCACCGCGGCGAACCTGGTGGCGGAGCATTTTCTTTCGCGCGGGTTCACGCACTTTATGTTTTACAGCGCGGTGGAAAACTGGTCGTTCGATGAAGTCGGAACCGCGTTTATGAACGCCCTCCGGGTGGCCGGACAGGCGTGTCAGTGGATTCGCTGGCACCGGTCGCCGTCCTTTACCACCGGCCATTTGCAATGGAAAGACAAACGCCGCTGGCTCGCGGCGCAGTTAAAAAAAGCGCCCAAACCGCTGGCGCTGTTCGCGGCCTCGGACGACCACGCGCTGGAGGTTGTCGAAACCTGCGAAACCGCCGGCCTGGCCGTGCCGGAAGATGTCAGTGTCATCGGCCTGGACAATTCCCTGCCCGCCGTGGACGCGATGCGCACGCCGATCTCCAGCGTGGACCGGAATCTCGGCGTGCTCGGCTATCAAGGCGCGGCGTTGTTGGATCAATTGATGCGCGGCAAACCGCCGCCGTCAACGCCGGTTCGCATCCCGCCGATCGGCCTGATCGCGCGCAAAAGCAGCGACCTCGTGGCGGTGAATCATCCCGGCGTCGCCAGGGGGCTGAGGTTTTTGCTGCAAAATTTTCACCGGCCGGTTGGCGTGGACGACATGGCCCGGGCGGCCGCGATGTCGCGTCGCGGATTTCACCAATCGTTTCTGGAACACATTGGCCGTCCGCCCGGCCATGAATTGCAGCGCGTTCGCATCGAACACGCTAAAAAGCTGCTGGCGCGCTCGGACCAAAAATTGACCGTCGTCAGCGAACTGTGCGGCTATCAAAGCGCCAACAGTTTCTGGTTCGCCTTCAAGCAGGCCGTCGGCATGTCGCCGCAGGAATACCGCAAAAAAGCCGGCGGTTGATCCGGCAAGGACTTTCCGACCCCGCCTGCCGGGCGGCGTGATCCGCGCCTTCCGATTTTTCTCCCTTCGCTCCGCGGCACGCAGAATTTCCAGGCTTCTTTACACAAAGTAGGGAGGACGGGGGGCCAAAGGAATGATAGTCTAAAAGCATTCATTTATGTCTTTGGTGACTCACAGTTTAAAGAAGCTCCCGACCGGACGTATGTTCCCGGTCCCGCGTGGCGGTCGCCGCCAACGGATTCTCACATCCAAGCGAATCTCCTCCGGCCGACGATGGGAGCAAGGTTTCGTGCGGACCAAGGCCAAGCGGTCCACCATCAAAAATTTCAAATTCCACGTTCCTCACCCGGGGGTCGCCAAAAGCCTGGATTACATTTCAAGGCACTGGCGCAAGTCCATTGGCGTCATGGACCTGGTGCGGGTGGCGCGGATGTCGCGTCGCGGTTTTTTGAAGGCCTTTCAAAGACACACCGGCGGGACACCCGGACGCCGGCTGCGCGCCATCCGATTGGAGAACGCGCGCAGGATGTTACGTGGATCCGATGATAAGCTGGGCACGATTGCGTGCGGTTGCGGTTACCGGAGTGTGAACAGTTTTATCATCGCTTTCAAGCGGGAGGTTGGCCTGGCCCCGATCCAGTACCGCGAAAGCAACCAGTCCGGGAGGAGATACAAAACCGGGGAAATGGCTTCACGGCCACGCAGAATTTCAAATCTTTTTTGCAGAAAGCTTAATGGCGATTGTTAGGTTGGTTCGTATAAATTACTCTGAAAGCAAAAGAACCTCAACCCGCAGCCCGGATGTTCGCCGTCAACATTTTGATATGAGTCATTTGAATCGAGATACCAGAAGGGGCAGTGAGCCGGTGAGGCGCCGGCCCCAATCCACATCTGGCGGCGGCTTCACCTTGATCGAATTGCTGGTGGTGATTGCCATCATTGCCATTCTGGCGGCGATGCTGTTACCGGCGTTGGCGGCGGCCAAGTCGAGAGCTTTGCTGTCGGCTTGCACGAGCAACCTCAGACAGATTGGCATCGGCCTTAGCATTTATGCCGGGGATCACAACGATTTCCTGCCGCAAACCGGCTGGAAGCAGGGAGGGAATCCCTGGGAAACGTATGAAGCCTGTCGCTACGCCGCCAACAACGAGGACGTGACCACCGGGGTCATCGTCGAAGGGCCTTACGGCTATGGCAGTCTTTTCTTTGAGCACTACATTCAGAACCCGAAGGTCTTCTATTGTCCGGCCCTGGACCGCAAGGCGAATAAAACCTATGCGTATGATAATTATGCCAAGACGCCTTTGAAGTGGCCGGCGTCACCCGCCACCGGCAACCCGTATGTCCGCTGCGGTTACAATTATTATCCGGAGTCCAGGCAGACGGAAATTGTCCGTTATGCTGCCAATACCTACAGGCTTCCGGTCTTGCAGTACCAAAAAAGCACCTTCAGCAGCCCCCATGCCGGGGATGCCCCAAACACCATCACCGTTACGGCGCCGATCAAGTCAGCGAACATCGATCCCAAGAAAGCCCTGTCCACCGACTTGATGCAGCAAATCACAGGTCTGGCCCATCAACTCGCCGGCAAGCCGGAAGGCGTGAACGTGTTGTTTGGTGATGGCCACGTGAAGTTCCAAACCGTCAGCGGCCATACCGGCACCGGCCAGCCGTTCAACAACGCGTACTGGCAAAGCAACCCCGCCGGCGGCAGCCAGGATCCCGGCTCCGGCCCCGGTAACAATCCCATTGGCTTTCGCATCATCATGAACGCCTTTCAACCTTGACAATGTTGACTTTCTCACAGTCACCGAACTAACACCTCACCCATTAAACACCATGAAAAGATTCTTTTATTTCAGAATGTCGCTTGCGTTCCTGCTGGTCGGCGTGCCGCTCGGTGCTCTGGCGGACACGTTCTTTACCGATGATTTCTCCAACGGCAGCACGCTGGACGCATTGAGCGCGCCGGGCGGCACAACGAATGCCTCATTTACCAGTTACGACCTGGCCTCCAGCAAGAACGCCACCACCTCGACCATCGGCCCCGGCCTTTTGAGCGGCAAGCTGGGCGGCAACACCACTTCGGGGTATTGGGAAGCCCAGGCGCTGTTTGCCACCAACCCGGTGGTCATGGTGGCGCCGGGCGATTATATTGACCTGCAGATCGTCTTCACCAATTCGGCCGGCACCCTTTTGACTGGCACGGCTTCGCCGATTTGGGTTGGTTTATTCAACTCGGGCGCGGCACCGGGGACCACCAACCCGCCGGTCGCCGGAGCGCTGGCCAATGCGGGCTTGAACACAACCTCCGGCTCCCAGTACGCCACGGGGAATTGCCAGTTGTGGGCCGGTTATGTGGCCCAACTCTATGACGGCGCCGGCTCCAGAATCATCACCCGGCCGGTGCAGGATGGAACGGGCACCACTTCGGCCAACCAGGAGTTGCTGGGAAGCGGGGTCAGCGGCGGAACATTCAACAATCCGAGAGGCACCACCTTGGTGACCAGCCCATTACAAACCTTTGTTCTTGATACCAATACCGCTTATACCATTGACTATCAGATCATGCTCGACCCGGGCGGATCGGGCAGTCTGATGATCAGCAACACCCTGTACAGCGGCGTGGGCACCGGCGGGTCCATCCTGATGACCAATGCGACGACCACGAGTGCGCCCATCGCCAGCGCCTTCGATGGGCTGGCCTTCGGCGCCTTTAATCACAATGGCAGCTACAATCCGCAAATAGATGTGTCTTCCATCAGCATTACCGGTCATACCACAATCATCACCACACCGCCTACCATCACCAATGAGCCGGTTTCGGTGACGGCCCCGGCCGGCGCTTTTGTCCCCTTCACCGTGGGCGCAACGGGCTTCAACATGATTTATCAGTGGCATCGTTATGGCACCAACCTCGTCAACGGCGGCAACATCTCGGGCGTCAACAGCCCCACACTCATTATTTCCCCGGTCACGGCCGCCGATGCGGCGTCGGGTGCAAACGGCTACTATGTGACTATTACCGGCGCGGGCGGTTACAGCACCAATTCAACCACGGCTTCGCTGACCTTGGGAACCGCCACCAGCTTGATCTGGTCGGGCAGCGGCAGCGTTTGGGATTTGAATAACACCGCCGACTGGCTCAATCCCAGCAGCCAGGCGACGACCTTCAATTACGGCGATCCGGTCACTTTTAATGACACCGGGGTGGCGGCCAACCCGGTCGTGACCTTGACCGGCCAGTATTTGAGCGCTGGCTCCGTGACGGTTAACAGCGCTTCCGGCTACGTGTTCACCGGCAAGGGCAGCTTTGCCGGGCCGGGCAGTTTGAACTACATCGGCGCCGGTGGCCTGGAGATTGACAATGCCAACACCTACACCGGCGGCACCGTTATCAGCAACGCCAGTGCGTATCTCTATCTTAACAACCTGAACGGTCTGGGCACGGGTCCGATCACCTTGGCCCAGGCGGGTGGCAGCATGGAAGTTGTTCCGACCGGTGGCGCCGCTTATGGGCTAAACGGCGACGTTTCCGTTGCAGACAACTTTACGATTTACTTCGACGGCGATGGTTCTTACGCCGGCGTCCTTTTTGGCAACCTTTCCGGCACCGGCGGCAAGACTCTGACGCTCGCCCCGAACCCGTTGGTCAACCCGGCCAGCACCAACCGTTACCGGGTTTATGGCGCCAGCACAGTCTATAATGGAGACCTGGCCCTCGATCCGAATGACCCGCCGGTCGCCAACGCAAATTATACCGGGACGACTTTGGCGCCCTACAATGCCAACGGCAGCCAGACCTACAATGGCGTCATCTCGGGAAGCGGCGGAATAGTACAGCGCAGCGGCGGTTCCACCATCCTCAACGGGGCCAATACCTACACCGGCGGGACCACTCCGACGACCGGGTCGATTGGATTGGGAATTGATTCCACCGGCAACCCCGTTACGGCCGGCCCGATTGGCACCGGCCCGTTGTATCTGGCGCCCGAACTGCCCAACTCCAGCGGCAGCGGCACCCTCTTCGCCTCCGGTGGCGCCCATGCCATCGCCAATCCGATTCAATATCCCAGCGCGACCAACAATCTGACCTTGATCATCGGCGGCACCAACGACCTGACGCTGGCCGGGCCTTTCAGCCTTAACGGCAATGACGGTCTGGGTACGCAAACCAACCGGACTATCGAGGTGACCGACACCGGCCTGGCCACCATTTCCGGCGTGATCAGCGGTTCGGGCTTTAATCTGGCCAAGACCGGCAGCGGCGTGCTGGCCCTGAATAACGCCGAAACCTACACCGGCGCCACAACGGTCAACGGCGGCACGTTGCTCGTAAATGGATCGCTTGGCGCGGGCAGCGTCACCGTCACGAGCGGCCGGTTGGGCGGGTCGGGAACCATTGCCGGTCCGGTCACGGTTGGAAATGGCGGCGGTCTGGCCCCCGGGAACAACGCCATCGGCACGTTGACCATCAACAACACGCTGACACTGCAGTCGGGCAGCTCGAATATTTTCGAAGTCAGCCAGACCGCCGGCACGCATGATCAGGTGAATGCGACCTCGGTCAGTTATGGCGGGACATTGTATGCCACGAATTTGTCCGGCACGCTGGCCCCGGGCGACAGTTTCACTATCTTCAGCGCCGGTTCCGAAACCGGAAACTTTACGACCATTGCCGGTTCGCCGGGCGCGGGCCTGGCCTGGAGTTTCAATCCGCTCAATGGAGTGCTGAGCGTGGTCAGCGGCGTGGCCACCAATCCCACGAACATCATGGTCTCCGTCAGCAGCGGCAACCTGAACCTCTCCTGGCCGGCAGACCACCTCGGCTGGACCTTGCAGACCAACTCGGTGGGGCTGGCGGCCACCAACATGTGGTTCGCGTATCCGGGATCAACGTCAGTGACCAATGTGACGATTTCCATTGATCAGACCAGGACCAACGTGTTCTACCGGATGACTTACACTCCATAGAGAAAAATTGGATCAAATGAGTTGTTGTAAAAAAGCGGAGCGGGAGACGCTCCGCTTTTTTTTCAAAACATGCTAATGTTTTGGAAAGTTCGGTGAGATTTATGCAAGATTCGACAACGGTTCGGTGCAGTCGTCCGCCTGGAAATTCCAATCCTGGTCTGGCGCCGGCGCGCCGTTTGCCCTTCCCGGGCGGTGCGTCGGCCCGCCCTTGGCTGCGCGGGCTGGGGATGGTTTTGGTGCTGCTGGGCATGAATGCGGCTTTTGCCGATGTTCCGCTCCCCAATATCAACACCAACAATGTGGTCAACGCGCTTGCCTATGGCGCGGCGGGCGACGGGACAAACGACAATACCACCGCGATCCAGAATGCGATCAACGCCGCAGCGGCAGGCGGCCTGACCAACGGCGCCGGCGGCGGCACGGTGGAAATTCCGGCGGGAACCAACGCCTATTTGTGCGGGCCGATCACCCTCAAAAGCAGCGTGAATTTGCAGATTGACGCCGGCGCCACGTTGCGGATGTTGCCGTTCGGGGAATATCCGGTCACCTGGCACACCAACGGCGCCGTCGTCTATTTCGTCGCGAATAACTTCATCACCGGCTCCAGCCTGCACGACATTGAAATCAGCGGTTCCGGCTCCATTGACGGGCAGGGCGAGCCATGGTGGCCGTGGGCTAAAACCAACGGCGCCGTGCGGCCGATCATGATCCGGTTGAACAGTTGCAACCGCGAGTTGATCCAAAACCTGACACTTTCCAATTCCCCGATGTTCCATATTTCCATCAGCGGCAACAGCGCCGCCAATACCACGGTGCAGGGCGTCACCATCCGCGCGCCCGCTTCCAGCGCCAATCCGCCTTCACACAACACGGACGCCTGCGACGTGGATGGCACCAACATCCTGGTGCAGAACTGCAACATCAGCGTGGGGGACGATGATTTCACCTGCGGCGGCGGCACTTCCTATGTGTTGCTGACCAATAATACCTATGGCGCCGGCCACGGCGTTTCCATCGGCAGTTACACCGACAGCGGCGTTTCGAACATCACGGTCGTCAACTGCACCTTCAACGGCACCGACAACGGCATTCGCATCAAGTCGGATGCTGGTCGCGGCGGCCTGGTGCGGAACATCAACTATTACAACCTCGGCATGACGAACGTGGGGTTCCCGATCCAGATTTACGGCTATTACCTTGAAGTCGGCACGCCCAGCAGCATCACGCCCGCCATTGCCGCCACGCAGACGGTTGCCGCCGTCACCGGCACCACGCCGATGTATCGCGACATCACTTTCAGCAACATCACCGCCACCTCCGTCAGCGGCCGGCCCATCGGCATCATCTGGGCGCGCACGGAAGCGCCCGCGACGAACATTGTCTTCGACAAGGTCAATATCACCGGCGACCGCAACTTCTGCCTCTACAATGTCCAGGGCGCACAGTTCATTGACTGCAACCTCACGCCGTCTGCCAGCACGACCACGTTTGCGATGTTCAACGCGCAAGCCGTCATTACCAACAGCGCGCCGGCGGGCCAGTGGTTCACTTTTGACGGCTTGACGACGAATGGCTACGGCAATTCGCTGGCCTTCTACAATGCGCAAGGTTCACTGAAGAACACAAACGCCCTCGACGACGGACCGCTGACGCTCTCGGCCAGCACGTTCACGGTGAGCAACAACCTTACCCTGTTTCCGACCACGGCGCTGAATTTCGTCCTGGGCGCCAACGCCGCCACGCTCGCCGTGAAAGGAAATCTCACGCTCGGCGGGACGAACAACATTGTCGCCGGTGGCGGATTTGGCAATGGCACTTACACGTTGATGACTTACACCGGCGTGCTGGACGGCAATCCGCCCGCGCTGGGAACGACGCCCGCGGGTTACACTTACAGTTTTGATACCAACACCATGGGCCAGGTGAAGTTGACGGTGGCGCCCATCGCGACTCAACCGCCGCCCGCGCCGGCCAATCTTGTCGCTACGGCCGGCAGCAACAGCGTCACATTGACGTGGTCGCCCTCCGCGACGGCGACGGGTTACAACGTCAAACGCGCGCTCGTCAGCGGCGGCGAGAACACAACCAATGCCAACATCACGACCACGGGTTACACTGACAGGCAGGCCACCAACGGCACGACGTATTATTACGTCGTCTCCGCCGTGAACGGTTTCGGCGAAAGCCCGAATTCCGCCGAGGTGAGCGCCACGCCGCAGGCGCCATCCTTTGTCATCGTGACCACGAATGTCTTCAGCGACAATTTTTCCGGCAGCACGCTTAATTCAACGTCGCCGACCGCGCCGGCCCCGACGAGCACCAGCTATGAATTGATTTCGTCGAAATCCTGGAATCCAACGCCGGCGCACAGCGCGGGGCATTTGCAGTTCGGCATTGCCTCAACGAGCAGCGGCAGCCTCGAAGTACAGGCGCGGTTCGCAAATCCCGTCACGCTGGCCGACGTGGGCGACAGCGTTTCGTTGACGGTGACGTTCACGAACACCGCCGGCCTCCTGACCGGGTCCGGCACCATGGGTTTTGGCCTCTATCAAAGCGGCCGGAATTTTCCCGTGCCCGGCGGGTTGAATGGAACGGCCACCGCCAACTCCAGCAGCAATGCCATCGGCAACGCGCAAACCTGGATCGGTTATGTGGGTCAACTTGCGTTCACCGGCGGGAATTGCCGGGTCATGACCCGGCCGGCTCAGTCCGTCTCGCCGCTTTACAACAACGACCAGGACCTGGTGACCAGCGGCAGCGGCAGTTCCAGCTACAACTATCCGGCCGGCACAACCGTCGGCGCTGCGTCCAGCGCGCCTTCCGTGACGCTCGCGGCGGGCAATCCGTACACCGAAGTCTTAACCATCGCGCTGGCCGCAACCAACACGCTCGCCATCACCAATTGTCTCTATTCGGGCACGGATACGAATGGCCTCTTGTTGTCGCAGTTTGGCGGTGTTGCCTCCGGCGCGACGTATTTGACCAATACCTTCGACGCCCTGGCGGTCGGTTGGCGGGAGACCGGCAGTCAGGCCACGGCGATTGACATCAACACGATTGCGGTCAACTCATCCGCCATCGCAGCACTGACAAATTCGGCATCGTCGAATCCAACCAATCTGGTCTTTCAAGTCACCGGCGATCAATTGCAACTGTCGTGGCCGGCGGATCATCTGGGTTGGACGCTGCAAACCAACTCCGTCGGGCTGACCGCCACCCACGCCTGGTTTCCCTATCCGGGATCGGCGTCACTGACTAACGTGGCCGTCCCGATTGATTCGGCCACAACCAATGTATTTTTCCGGTTGATATACACTCCGTAGAAAATGTTCAGTTGGGATGTCAAACCGCGAGGTGCGGAGTTGCTTTTAAAAAGCCGGCGCATATCCCAACACTGTGGGTGATGCCATGAAGTTGTCTATTTGCGATAAAGCCGCCGCGACCACGGCGGGAACTGCGCTGCTGTTACTGCTGGCAGGCACCATCTGTCTCGCGGGCCCCCAAGAATATACCGTCGCGGCGGACGGAAGTGGTGATTTCAGGACTCTCCAGGCGGCGCTGGCCGCCGTTCCGGATGACAACCCCACCCGCATTATTTTTCATATCCGGCCGGGCGTTTATCAGGGCCAGATTGTCCTGCCCGCCGGCAAATCAAACGTCACCTTCGCGGGAGACGATGCTGCCAAGGTGATATTGACTTATGCCTTGAACATTCACGAACCGCAGCCGGCGGGCGTCAGCCCGAAATACGCCGGCATTGGGGTGGTCATTCTGGGCGATGATTTTCACGCCGAAAACATCACCTTCCAGAACACCTCCGGTGATCACGGCCAGGCGCTGGCGTTGCGGGCGGACGGCGACCGGGCGGTATTCAACCATTGCCGAATGGTCGGCTGGCAGGACACACTGAGAGTGGACGATGGACGCGATTATTTCACGAATTGTTACATCGCAGGCCGGGTGGATTTCATTTATGGCTCTGCAACGGCGGTGTTTGACCATTGTGAAATTCACAGCCGGAACGGCGGCCACGTGACGGCCGCCAATACGCCACAGGATCAGCCCTATGGTTTTGTCTTTCTTAATTGCAGACTGACCGGGGATTCAAAGCCGTGGATCAATCCAACGGGCCAGCCTCGCAATGAGAGCGCGCATCCCATGGCCGATTTGGGCCGGCCATGGCGCCCTTATGCGAGCGTCGCCTATATCCATTGTTGGATGGGCGACCACATCAAGCCGGAGGGTTGGAATAATTGGGGACAAGTATCGAACGAAAAGACCGCTCGTTATTTCGAGTACGACAGCACCGGACCTGGCGCGAATCCGGCCGCGCGCGTGAAATGGGCGCGCCAGTTGACCGACCCACAAGCCAGCGCTTACACCGTCGCGAATATTCTGCATGGGGACGACGGTTGGGATCCAACGCAAGGTGCCCGGATCCCGGAGGCTAATGCGACCGCGCCTTCCACTCAGCCGACGGAAGCGGAACGGAATCGGAGTTTGCCGACGCTGTTTATCGTTGGCGATTCTACCGTGCATAACCGTGCGCCCGGTTTGCTGGGATGGGGCGATGTGATCGGCCGCTATTTCGATGCCCATAAACTCATCGTCGAAAATGATGCCAAACCCGGACGCAGCAGCCGCACGTTTCAGACGCAAGGCTGGTGGGCGCAAATCCTGGCGGCCGCCCGGCCCGGTGATTTTGTCCTGATTCAGATGGGCGACAACGATGGCGGGCCATTGGACGATACCAACCGTGCCCGTGGTTCGATTCCTGGCATTGGCGGCCAGACCCGGGAAATCTACAACCCGGTTCTGCACAAACCGGAGGTGGTCCACACTTATGGCTGGTATATGCGGAAGTACGTTGGCGATGCCCGCGCCAAAGGGATGGTTCCCCTCATTTGCTCGCCCGTGCCGCGATGGCCCAGACACGCGGTCAAGGCCGGTGACGTGGACAAAACCGGCTATGTGGAATGGTCAGCCGAAGTCGCCCGGCAGGAGCATGTGTTCTTCATCGATTTGAATCATCTGGTCCTGAGTCATTACGTCGGCCTGACGCCGCAGGAAATCAAAGCGAAATATTTCACTGCCCGTGACAATACCCACGCCAGTCCGGCCGGCGCAGCGCTGAACGCCTCCGCGGTCATCGAGGGCTTGCGCGCGCTGAAGGATTGTGCGTTGAACGACTATTTGCGGAACCCGCCCGGCGTGTCTGAGCCAACGGCGGCCAAATGAATTCCCGGAACTCATGAACCGGAACTATTTCGCACTAACGATGACAATTCCAATCACAGCCTTTCTGGCCAGCCTGCTGGTGTTGGCACCACCCGTCACGCAGCCGGCTCAGGCTCAATCATTTTCCGTTGCTCCCGCGTTGCCGGTAATTCCAGCTCACGTTTATAATATCATCCATTACGGCGCGATCGGCGATGGTGTCGCAACCAACACGGCAGCGATGCAAGCTGCCATTAATGCCGCGCAGGATGCCGGAGGTGGCGTCGTGCAAGTGCCGGCGGGAGTCTTTCTGAGCGGACCCGTCCGGCTGGCCAATCATATCAATCTGCAGATAGACCACGGAGGGACGCTGCGAATGTTGCCGCTCGCCAAATATCCCGGCGGCACCACCGACCCGGCGAACTTCATCAACGGCTCGAAATTGCACGACATTGCCATCACCGGCTCTGGCATGATTGATGGCCAGGGTGTTCCCTGGTGGCCTTACGCCCGGCAACAGGGCGCCCGACGGCCGCGGATGATTTCGCTTTTGTCGTGCGACCGCGTGTTGATTCAAGACGTCACGCTGAGCAATTCGCCGATGTTCCACATCGCCATTGGCGGCAGATCGGCCAACGTCACCGTCCGCGGTGTCACCATCCGCGCGAATCCCTCAACCGATCCGGTTCACCCCGGCCACAACACGGACGCGTGCGATGTCAGCGGCACCAATATTTTGATAGAAAACTGCAACGTGAGCGTGGGGGACGATGACTTTACCTGCGGCGGCGGCACGGCGGATGTCCTTATCACCAACTGCACGTACGGTTATGGTCATGGTGTTTCCATCGGCAGTCATACTTACGGCGGCGTGTCAAACCTCACCGTCATCAATTGCACCTTCAATAACACAGAACAAGGCATTCGGATCAAATCCGACCGCGATCGCGGCGGCTTGGTGCGCCATCTTTATTACCTGAACCTCCACATGACCAACGTGGATTGTCCAATTCTGATCTACGGTTCCTACATGGCCACCAACCGTGTTTACCGTAATTTGAACAAGCTCACGCCCGCCGCCGCCGCCAGCTATCCGAGCCATGCGGTTGAAGCCCGCACTCCGATCTACCGTGACATCACGTTCAGCAACCTCACGGCCACGGTGCAACCCGGACGCCGGGCGGGTTTGATCTGGGGATTGCCGGAAATGCCGGTCACCAATGTGTTGCTGCAGCGGGTCAACATCACCGCCGACCGGCCCTTTGGCATCTATGACGCGCGCGGTGTCCGGCTGGTGGATTGCCGGATCATCACCCCGGACGGCGTCAACCAACTTTCAAGCACCAACGCCCAGGTCGCGATTTCTCCCCGGTGACAAGCTCGCCGGAGCTTTCCATCTGAACGGACTTTTGGCCCGCCCTGGCCGTGCTGTTTCTGCCCCTGGTCACTCGTCCGGTTCAAGGAACGGTGATGAGGTAGAACCGCTGTGGAATATTGGTTGATTGACTGTCTTCAAATGAATCCGTGGTCCCGAAAATTCCGTTCGTCAGTGTCGTCCACGTATTGGTCACGGGCGTCAGGGACAAATTGGTGGCGGCCCAAATGCGATAATGCCAGCCGGCCGTGCCGGCATAAGCGAATTGGATATTTCCGTCAGCCGCCCGGGTGACCGTTTTGAATACCGGAACCGCAGGCCTGACGGGCACGAGTTGAAAACCGTTCAGGTAAGCACCCGCACCCGGGCCATTCAGAAGAAAACTGAAATTTCCCGAGGCGTCCGTCTGGCCGTGGAGCACCGCCCACGTTGTTCCTGGAGGCATTAAATTGGCCGTCCCGCCTGCCACCGTCCAAAGACTTCCGTATGCTCCATTGCTGTTCGCGGTCGCATTGGTCGTGACGGCTGAGGCCGGATTTGGCCCCCAAATATTCGCCGCCGCCAGGGTCACCCCCGCACCCTGGCCGGCAGTGGTCGTTCCGCCTTCAAGATAAAGGTCATACGGGCTCGAATTGGATAGTCCGGAGATGGCAAAGATGAAGTCATTGCCGCTGGCGTTGTAATAATTGCGCCAGGCATTGGCCATCACCCCGCCGGGTTGAAGGGTGTTTTCGCCGCCGGCCCCGGAGGGTTGCGTCCTGGCGCCGGTGCTGACCCGGTTGGTGTAGGCAATGGTCAGCGTCGGCGTGATGCTGGCGCCAATGGAATTCACCAGGGGAAGGTTCACATATAAATTTGAAATCGTGCCGGCGACACTGTTCGTCCCGACAACATTTTTTAAATCCACCGTGTTCCACGTCGGGCCGGGCACCGGCGCGGCGGCGCTGTAAGTATAACCGACGGGCGCAGAGATATTGACGGTGGACGGTCCCGTGGCGGAAGTCCGCAGGGCGACAAAAATGTTTTGCGCGACGCTCGGCAGCGCCTGGGTCACGATCAACGGGGAAACACAAACGACGACATTATTGGACATCATTGAGCCGTCCCCGGCGACCACGGAAAATTTGAAACTGCCCAGGCCGGAGAAATTGGGGTCGGGAACAAACCGCGCGATGGCGCCAACGAGTGAGACGACGCCGTTGCTCGCGACGCTGACGGCACAGGTGGCGTTGGGGGCGAACCCGGCGGCGTATTGCGACAGGTCAATGTCCACGGCCGTGTTGGTTTCCGTGACGATGTGCGGCGCCGCCAGCCAGTTCAAATAATGTTCCAACAGCGTGTAACCGTCGGCCGTATTGGTCAGCGGATAATAGACGTTGGTACTCAGGCCGATCGCGAGCTTCCAATAATCCGGGAGGCCGTCGCCGCTGGAGTTGATCGGAGCCGTGCCGGCCGTGAGGGTGCCATAGCCATTGTTGCCCAGACCGGTGGAAGTCTGGTCGTAGTACAGGCTGGACCCCGGCCCGGCCGTACCGGCGCCAGTGCCGGCCGGGCCGTTGCCCAGCGTCTGAATCTGGCTCAAAATCAGCGAATCCAATGGATCCCGCGGCAGGGCGCCGGCCCACGAGGTGTCGTAGTGACAGGCGCCTGCGGCCGAAAAAACGGTCGCGTTCGTCGAGAGCGCCGACCACGGCGCGGTCAACACGGTCCCGCCGCCGCCGGGGCCAATCGCGCTGCCGTTGAGCGCGCCGTCATTGTTGTTGTCGCGCAAATTGCCGGTGGCATAAATCGTCTGGTTGGAATTGATTTGAAAAAAGGCATTGGCGCCGGAGGGATCCGTCGGGCCGGTAATGAAATAATTGTCGATGATATCGTGGCGGAAATGGCCACTGGTATTGGCGACCGTGTAACCGCCCTGAAAGTTGTAAATCGTATTGTTGACGAAAATCGTATCAATTTTGGCCAGCGGCTGGCGGTTGTGTTCGCTCACCCATAGATTGTAATACCAGGAAAATTTCCCGCCCAGGTGCTCCGTATGCGCGCCGAATCCCTGCTTGGCTGAGGTCCCGTTATACATCGGATCGCCGATAATCGAGTTCTGCACGGTGATGGCGTCGCTGCCGTAGGTGCCGTGTGCGTCAATGTTGTTGTAGCCGGCAAATTCCAGCGAGACGTGATCAAAGATCATGTTCGTCCCGTCGCCGACGTTGATCGCGTCCTCGCCGGAGCTGGATAAACTGCCGGGGCGAATGCGAAGATAACGGACGATTTCATTCGTTCGGGCGCTGAAAGAAACCTCGTGACCGATGATGGCGATGCCGCCGCCGGGCGCGGTTTGCCCGGCGATGGTGAGGTCGCTCGAACAGGAAACCGCACTGCTGAGGACAATCGTGCCGCCGACGTCGAAGACAATGGTGCGGTGGGAGTGGCTGACCGCGTCACGAAACGAACCCGGGCCGCTGTCGGCGAGGGTCGTGACGTGATATACCGTGCCATTGCGTCCGCCGGTGGCATCGGCGCCGAAGCCCAACGCCCCGGGAAAGGCCGGGCTTTGTGCCAAAGCCGCCGGAGCCGCCGCCAGGGTCACCCAAAACCACGCCCTGAGTTTACGGGATAATTCGCCAAACTGGACGCGGGGAAACATCAGTTTTTTTGCCTAAGGCATGGTGATGAGATAGAACCGCTGCGGCAGCCTGCCCGCCGGATCGGCGAAAATTGTCGGCGTGGTGTCGAAGACGCCGTTCGTGAGCAGGGTCCAGGTGCTGGTGACCGGTGTCAAGGCGAGGTTCGTGGTCGCCCAGACGCGATAACCAAAGCCCGCCGACCCGGCCGGGCCGCTGATGGCAAACTGGACGTTTCCGCTGTTGTCCACCGACGGTGAAACAATGGTTGCCGGGGTGGTGGGGGCATTGACCGTCAAAACCGCATTGCTGCTGGTAACACTGCCGGAACCGTTCGAAACGATGACTGAATAGGCGCCGATGTCCAGTCCGCTCGCGCTGCTGATGGTGAGCGTCGGTCCGGTTTGTCCGACGAGGTTGGCGCCATCCTTCAACCATTGATACGTCGGATCCGGAATGCCGGTGGCGCTGACCGTGAAGCTCACGCCCTGGCCGGCGTTAACCGTTTGACCGGTCGGCTGGCCGATGATGTTCGGCGCCATTTGCGGTTGCCAGCCGGAAAGCCAGTTCGTGGCGCTCAGGGCCATGGACACAATCGGGTTGGTCGCCGACAAGTGCGTTGAGTAGAGCAGCGTCTTGGGCAGCGTAGCCGTCAGGTTGCTGTCGGCGTAATCCCAGAAGTTGCTGCCGGCGTCGGAATTGTAGCCGGTGATAAAATCACCCATCAGGCACTGGCTGAAGATGACCTCCGCAGGCGTGGTGGGCGTGTTGATGGAACGGCCGAGGTCGGCGCTGGTCACGTTGCTGCTGCCTGCCGTCACCTGGCAGTTGACGAATGAAAATCCGTTCTGACCGGCTGGCGAGCGCGGCTGGGTCACATGGCCGCCGGTGCTCATCACGCGCAATTCGCAATTTGTCCAATACACCGTGCCGTAACCCCAGTTGAAGTCAGTGTCGCCTTGGATCAGGCTGTCCTGGAAATAAACCAGCTTGCCGGCGGAATGAACCAGGAACGTGTCCTGATAGCTGTCGAGATTCATGTTATTGAAGATGGCGCGGGTGCCCTCAACATCAATCGCCTCGGCCTGGGAACCGCCTTTTGGCGTCATGTTGGTGAGCGTGACATTTTCAAACGAGCAATCGTTGCCGTTCACTATAAAGGCAGCGCGCCAGGGAGCGCCGGCGTTGACATTGTTGTTGTTCGGATAACCGATCATGGCGCCGGCGCGGCTCTGACCGCGGAAATCCAGATTGTTCTTCGATTTCACGTCCACGATTTCCGTGTAAGTGCCGTTGCGGACGTTGATCGTCGTCGGCGTGGTGTTGTTCGCCGGCACGAAATCCACCGCGCCCTGCACGGTGTCGAAGTCGCCACCGCCATCCGCCGCCACCACGAGGTTGGTCGGATTGAACGGGCCACCGGGCTTGGTGGTGAACTGCCAGGCGTTCGTGGCGGTGATGCCGGCGAAATAAGCGCCGTTGGTGTCGCTGAATGCACCGTCATCCACCGTGACATAATAAGTCTGATTCGAGGTCAACAGGTCCAAGTGCGGATAGATGGCCGCCGTGTTGCCGGTGATGATGACCGGGAAGGTAGTGAACGTGTCGCCGGCAATGGTCCGCTGCTGGACGTTCACGGCATAAGGCGTCTGCAAAGTCTGATTCAAGCTCAGGTCAATCGTGTCCACCGGCGTGGCGGAATTGGTCACGTTGTAGATGCGAACGGCGCCCCGGGTGTTCAGCACGGGCGTCTGGCTGAACGAAAGGTAAAGCGGCGTGTCGTAGCAAATACCTGTCGCGCCATTGGCTGGCGTCAAGGCGGCAGCCGACATGGTGGAGTTGACCGTCAAGGTGACACTGACCGTATTGGTCGCGCCTGCTGCGTTGGTAATCATGCACGTATAAGAGGCCATGTCACTCGGCGACGCGCTGGCAATGGTAAGCGTGGCATTGGTGGCCGTGATGTTGACTGCGCTGGAAATCGGTGTGCCGTTCTCACTCCATTGATAAGCGACGCCCGGCACGCCTGTGGCGCCCACGGTAAACGAAGCGGCTTGCGTGTTGGTCACCACCAGGCTGGTCGGCTCCGCACTGATGGCCGGCGGCACCCACACCGTCAGCGTCGCGCTGTTGGTGACACTGCCCACGCTGTTGCTGGCCACGATGTAATATGAATAACCGTTCTGCGAATACTGCACATTCGTCAACGTCAAGGTCCTGCCTGTGGCTCCGGGGAGGGGCGTCCGGGTTTGATCCAGCCACTGCAACGTGGGCAGCGGCACGCCGGCGGCCGAAGCGCTGAACGTTCCGGTATTGCCTTGAATCACCGTGAGGTCGGCCGGGCCGGTGATGAAGGGCAAGATGTCGTGTGTGGCCACGGTCAGATTCATGCTGTTGGTCACGATGCCCGCGCTGTTGCTGGCGATCAGGGAATACGTGACGCCGTCGGCCAGTTGCACATTGGTGATATTCAAGGTGCTGTTGGTGCTGCCGGCGATGATGGAGCCATTCGCATCCAGTCCGTCAACCAGATCCACACCATTGGTCTGCCATTGGAGGGTTGGCGCCGGTACGCCCGAAACGGCCGGGCTGATGATCACGGTATCGCCGACCAGGGCGGCCTGGTCGTTCAAATCGGCGATGTTCGGCGTGACAATGACCGAGAGCGTCATGGTGGCCGAACTGGCGCCCGGCGCATTGGCGGCCACCAAAGTATATTGATAATTGTTCTGCGAGTACTGGACATTGGTCAAGGTAATCGCGGGAGCGGTTGCCCAGGAGATGGCATTGGAGGTCGCGCCACCATCGGTGCTGACATACCATTGGCACCCCGGGGTGGGATTACCCGTCACCGTCGGACTCAGGGTGAGGTTGTTGCCAGCAATGGCCGTTTGATCGTTGAGACCGGCAATGGATGGCGGGTAATAATAATTGGTTGAGATCGTAATCTGGCTTATGTCCATTTGCGGGTTATAACCGGTGCCTTTGTTGGCGATACCAATGGCAAGTCCATCATATGAATTGTCATAATTGGTATAGGTGGTTCCACCGGTGGTGGTGTTGGTCTGAGCCGAGAGCAAGTTGCCGTTCGAATCGAAAAGGTTGTTGATGATGGTGATGGTTCCGGGCGCCGAAAGGAGAGCGGTGAAGCTCGACGTGTATTGCGCTCCTGCGGTAAGCGTCACCCCCGAGGTCAAAGTGCTGCCGATTTGCGTCCCGGTTGGGTTTTTATACAACCCGGTGCCAGCCCCGTTGAAGAGAAGATCCTGATCCCCATTGTTCGGGCTTGCCCCGGTCTGCCTCGGGCGGGTATAGACTGAGGAGGCGTTCCCGTTGTAATTAATCTGTGCCGCATATCCCTGCCAATCCTGGCAGTTCCCCGAGGCATACGTGGTGGCGCTGCTGAGACCAGCATTATTGAGCAAACCGGCCAGTGGCAAGTTGCCGCCCGAATTGTACAAGCCCACATCAATGACCGAGCCATTTCCGCCTTTCAACAAAGTGCCGGTGGTATTTGTAAAAGTCACGGTCAGATTAATGCTGTCACCCACGTTGACCAACTGAACCGGCGTGCTGGTGAACAATGCCTGCAGTTCAATGTAGCCCGCCGTGGTGGCACCGCCGAGCTTCATCGTCAGATCGTTGGCGGCAATCGCGCAACTGGTGCCATTCTTGGTCGAAGCCACATCATAACTGGTTGAAGAGGCTGCGGGCGTTCCCCCGGGCGTGCTGGTTCCGTTCAGCGTACTGCCGCCGAAGGTGTCGTTGAAGAGGACCGTCTGCGCCCGGGCCGCCGGCC
>JAJXYT010000040.1 GCA_021780375.1 bacterium
GAAGAGCAAACGAAGTCATGAGGTACATCAGCGCATTTCCCGAGGCCGGCGAATTGCCTGCAAAGACATCGGCATCCGACCATAGCCAGCGCCCTGCCGGCACGCTGAGGTAAATGCGACCCTTCAGCGCAAGACAACGGCGGACTTCGCCCAGAAATCTCTGCTCATCCTCTATATGTTCCAACACGTCGAAGAACCCGATGGCGGGCAGGGCGCCATCGCGGAAACGCGCCTCGTTCAATGTCGCATGCACGACCGACCGTACGCCCCGCGCCTGCGCATGACGAACGCCGTCGGCCCCCGGTTCAACCAAAACCACCGGCAACCTTCCCTTCGCTTGCAGTGTCGCGGCTGTAAATCCATTGCCGCCGCCAATATCGAAGAACGGACCCGGGGTGGGAAACCGCTGTAGCAAGGCCAGCAGACAGGCATTGCGATGCGCGAACCAAAATGAGCTTTCCTCAAGCAGAAAACATTCGTTATTACCCGCCGCCGGGTAGGAGATGGACTCCGCGCCGCGTCCGCGCCAAACCCCGTCCGGGTTGCGCCGCAAACCATCCGCGAAAAACGTCAGGTCGAGCTGCGGTTGGCCTTCCTGCGGATCGCCGGAAGAAATCTGATTCTCAGCCATGGAACACATGGTTTGAATCAATTACCGTACCGGAAAGCGCCCCGAAACTGCAACGCTTCTTCACGGACGGGTAAACCGGCGCCAGTGCCGGAACAAAACAGACCGTTTTCAATCCGGAATCCATTAAGCTGTCAATGCCCAAGACCCGCGGCTTTGTCACGCCAAAAAACCGGGCGTACCCGGGCTGAAAAATTAAAAACGTTTCACCCGTTGCTTACCCGGCGGCACCGGCAAGTTGAGCCTTGCCATTGTCACCAACTTCTGCTTGACAGTCCGATAGCAGGTACTATCATCTCCGTTATAAGCCCATAAAGGAGTTCACTGACGTGAATTTGATTTAAAGTTGAAAGGATTTCGTATGAAAACGCCGCGTTTTTACCTGAAAGCCGGGTGGCTGTTCCTTTTATCTTTTGCCATTCTGACCTGCGGAGCCAAAGTCCATGCCCAGACCACGGATTCCAACCTGATGCCCGTCGTCACCGTTCAGGCGACTCAGCCGATGGCGACCGTGACCAATGCGGGCGTGTTCACTTTGTTCCGGGCGGGCAACACGAACGCGACGTTGAATGTGTGGTATGACCTCGGCGGCACGGCGTCCAACGGCGTGGATTACGCGGCAATCTCCAATCATTTGGTCGAGATTCCCGCCGGTGTAACTTCCAATACCGTCGTCATCATGCCGCTGCCCGGCACGTCCTCGAGCGTGGCCAAGACGGTGGTGCTGACCCTGACGAATTCGCCACTGATGACTCCGGTCAATTATGAAATCGGCTCGCCCAGCGGAGCGACGGTGTACATCGTCAGCGGCGGCGCAACCAACCTGCCGCCAAAAGTCAGCATTATTCAGCCGTCGGAAGGCGCTGTGTTTTATACGCCAACGAACGTCCTGATGGTGGCGAAGGCCAGCGACCCGGATGGCTCCGTCACCCATGTTGAATTTTTTGCCGGCACGAATGATTTGGGCTCGGGTATGCAGGTCGTGCTCGATCCCCCGGGCATCAACGGTATCACCGGCCCGGTTTGGCTCTTCAACTGGCTCAATCCGTCACCGGGCGATTATCCCTTGACTGCCGTGGCTGCCGACAATGGCGGCGCCTCCACTGTTTCCGACCCGGTCAATATCACCGTGCTCCAGGGTCCGCCAACGAACCTGCCGCCCGTGGTCAGAATGGTCAGCCCCGCCAATAGTTCCGTATTTCGTGCTCCGATCAACATTCCGCTTTTCGCCTTTGCCAATGATCCGGATGGTTTCGTAACGTCGGTTGAATTTTTTGCGGGGACAAACGACTTGGGCCTCGGCCAGCGCTTGCCGGTGGTGACTCCGCTCGCCGGCGGCGGGATTGTCATCGGTGGACCAGTACCGCCCATTTACCCGACCAATTTATTTTTGTTGATTTGGAGCAACGCGCCCGTCGGTGTTTATCCCCTGACGGCGGTGGCCACCGACAACGGCGGCGCTTCAACCACGTCCGCGCCGCCGGTCAATGTCACCATTCTGCCATCATTGCCGCCGCCGACCAATCAGCCGCCGATTGTGAGCATCGTGGCGAGCGATCCGGTGGCCATCGAAGGCACCAATTGTTGGGCCTGGCCGGGAGAAACCAATTCGCCGCCGACCTGGGCGGCCTGGCCCACGGCCGTCTGCCGATACTTCACCAACTGCGGGCCCAAGACGGCCACCTTCACCGTGCGCCGGTTCGGCGACACCAACAGTGTATTGACCGTGCCCTACGACATCGGCGGCACTGCCAGCAACGGGGTGGATTACGTCGCCCTGCCCGGTTCCGTGACCATTCCGGCCGGCGAACGCCGCGTGCTGATTACCATTGTGCCAATTGACGACGGCCCGCCGGACGTGAACAAGACCGTTATTCTCACGCTGCTGCCGGACATGCAAATGAATCCCTTGCCCGGTTATGTGCTCGGTTTCCCGCGCCGCGCCGCCGCCATCATCATTGATCAGGGTCCCCGTCCGACGACCGGCATGTTGCCCGGCAGTTGCTTCCATCTCGCCAGACCGGGACCGGACGCCGCCTGGTTCTCGATCGAGTGTTCGACGGACCTGGTGAACTGGACTTCCATCTGCACCAACCAGGTGATTAACGGCTCGATTGATTTCGTGGATCCCGACGCGGCCAGCAACCCATCCCGGTTCTACCGCGCTGTGCCGTTGACCAACGTGCCATCAGAATAGCGCGATTGAAGAAAATCAAGAAGTTGCCGCTGGCGATTTAGCGCCGGAGGCGCGACAGACAATAGCCGGTGCAAAACACAATGATGTCGATACTCATTGCCAGAGGAGCTGTTTGCTTTTGACCTCGAGGAAATCAAAGAGACCCGATTTAAGAAGCAAGTCCTGGCACTTCACCGCTTGCGTTTGAACCTTTGGATCGTTGTGGTTCAAACCGCTCACAAGCAACGGTTCGAGTTTTTTAGCCTGAATTGACCAACGTGATTGGTCACTCGACCTTGAAAGAATTGCTTCAAGCCTGCACAAAGCAGCCTCCAATCCTTCCGGGTGTTTATCATTCCACTCGCGCAAGATTTCTACAATCGTGGATTTCACCTTCGCCCGCGAGCGGCTCATCAGGAGCCTCGCCCCACCAAACGACATCACCGCTGAAAAACTCGCGGACGGGCCGTCCGCGCTCCATTTGCTTCGCGTGCATCCGGCTCGTCTGCGGCAGGGCGCGGCGGCCATTTTGTTTAACCGAACTTCAGGAAAATTCCCTTCAAATAGTCCGCTTCCTTGAAAGTCGCCGGGTGATCCGGCGCATGGCGCGTGGTTTTCAGCTCCACGAAGTGCCGTCCGGAATCAGCCGCCGCCTGCCGCACGGCGCCAAAAAATTCCTCCGCACTCACGTGCGCGGAACAGGAACAGGCCAGCAGCAATCCGTCACGCGTAAGCCGGCGAATGCCGTTCCCGGCCAGCCGGCCATAAGCGCGGATCGCCCCGGCGCGTTCCGCCTCGCGTTTGGCGAGTGACGGCGGATCCAGCACTATCAACCCGAACGGACGCGCGTCGCCGCCCGCAAGCCAGTCGAACGCATCCGCCTGCACGCATTCGTGACGGCATTTGGCCACGGCGGGATCGGCGGAATTGCGTTGGAAATTCCGTTGCGCCGCCGCCAGAGCGTAGGGGCTGAGGTCGAGATCGGTCACGGACTTTGCGCCGCCGCACGCGGCGTAAAGCGAGAAACCGCCGGAAAAACTGAACGCGTTCAACACCTCGCGCCCGCGCGCGAGTTCGCCGACCTCGCGGCGGTTCTCACGTTGGTCGAGAAAAAATCCCGTCTTTTGCCCGCGCCACACGTCCGCCTCAAAGCAAACCCCGTTTTCCAAAAAAACGACCGCCTCCCTCACCGCCGGCCCGCACAGAATTTCCCCGTCATGCCTGCCCCGGCCAAAACATTCCGCCGCGCGCTGAATATTCCGGCTCAGGCGCAGGACGATCCGTTCCGGCTGCAACCGTTCCCGGATGAGCGCGACCATGTCGTCGAGCCGCGGCAGCCACGCGGCGGTGTAAAGTTTGAGGACGAAGGTTTTGTCGTAACGGTCGAGCACCAGGCCGGGCCAGCCGTCGCTCTCGCCGTGGATGAGCCGATACCCGGTGGTGCGGGCGTCAAAAAGCCCGTCGCGGCGGTGCACAGTGGCCTCAAGCCGCGCCGTCCACCAGGCGGCGTCCAGCGCCTGCGGTTTGCCGGCGTGCAACACGCGCACGCGAATGGGCGAATCGGGATCAAACAAACCGGCGGCAAGGAATTTGTCCCGGCGATCGTAGATGACGGCGAGTTCACCGGATGCGCCGGCGCGGTTCTGTTCGCGCACACTGCCGGCAAAAACCCACGGATGGCCGGAACGGATGCAAGTTTCCGCCGCCGCCGTAATGTGGAGCCGCAGGCGCGGGAGCTTTTCAGCAACGGATGGGTGGGCCGGCGGCTTCACGTTTTAACTGATTCGCAACCACACTGTTTTCAAGTACGCTGGTTCGCCGCGGCTGACAGGGAAATCCGGCGATTGCGGGAAATAATGCCGCTGCAAAATCTTACGCCGTGATGGATGGATGGCGGTTTCGAAGTTGGCGAGAAATGCCTCCGGCGGCCAGTCGGCGGCATTGGTCGAAGCGAAAAGAATTCCGCCCGGCTTCACGAGCGGCAGCGCGGCCCTGATGAGCCTGGCGTAATCCTTTTCCGCGCGGAAGACACCGCTTTCCTTCGATTGCGAAAATGTCGGTGGATCCAGCGCTACCGCATCAAACGCGCGCCCCTTTTTCGCCAGCCGGCGCAGCCAGTCGAACGCGTCGCCGTAAATGAAATCGTGCGCCGCCGGGTCGAGCCCGTTCAACGTGAAGTTGCGGCGGCCCCATTCGAGATATTTCTTCGAGAGGTCGAGGCTCGTCGTCCGCATGCCCGCTCGCGCCGCACAGGCGGAAAAGCCACAGGTGTAGGCGAAGCAATTGAGGATTTCAAAATCAGCTTCGAAGGGACGAGTTATACGAGTCCCT
Source organism: bacterium (assembly GCA_021780375.1). GTDB lineage: Bacteria > Verrucomicrobiota > Verrucomicrobiia > Limisphaerales > UBA11358 > UBA11358. The sequence goes on from JAJXYT010000040.1 coordinate 5,136, forward strand.
GAATTATCACGGGCGGCTGGAATGGGGACTCGTGAAACTCGTCCCTCCGGCCTGAGCGGAAAGCCGGCCGCGATGTGGCCGGTCAAGAAGCGGCGGCGGTTGTCTCGCTGGTCCAAAAACAACCCGACGGAATAGCCCTCGGTGAAACTCAGCTCGAAGCGGACGCCATTTTCCACAATCTCGAACCGCTCCGGCGCCGCCTCCCCCAGGACCAGTTGCGGCGACAAAACGGCGGTCGGGGCGCACCGGACCTGTCGCGACAGGATTTTGTGATACGCCCCGCGCGCGGAGAACGTTTTTGCGAGCCGCGACAGCGCTTCGTGCTGGTCCGTGGTCAACGGTTGTTCGGATTGCGAGAGCAGAAAATCGCCCAGCCGCTCGACGTACCATCCCGGCCGGCCGTCGCTGGCGCCGTGGATCACGCGGAAAGCATTCGTCATTTCCGGCTCAATCACCGCGGCCCGCAATGTGTAGGAGCCGACGTGCGGAGACTCTAACTTTTCTGATTTAATTTTCAGACGGGTCGCCTTGTCTCCTGCAAAGTCAGCCGGCACGCCGAACGTCACCGGTCGGTGGGTGGCCGGATGGGTAAAGGAAATTTCCGCCGCGTGCAAAAACACGCGCGTTGCCGGCGTGCCTCCATAAAGCACGTCGCCGAGAATCGGGAATCCCTTCTCCGCCGCATGAACACGAATCTGGTGGGTTTTTCCTGTCAGCGGCTCAGCCTCCACCGCTGTGGGGCAGCCGACGTAAGGAGGCTCTAACTTGTTCCCGATTTTAATGTGAGCCTCGTTACCCCGGCTGCTACGGAATTTCGTTTCCGCGATTTCCGCGCCCGCGTGCGGCGGCCGGCTCAGATATTTTTCACCCGCCCGGACCAGCGCGGTTTTGACGGTAAACCCGCCTTCCGGCGCCGCGCGATCGGTCAACAGCAGATATTTTTTGCGGACGCGACGCTGCGTGAATTGTTCCGTAAGCGAACGGTTGGCGGCCGGTGTTTTGCCGAACACGAGCACGCCGCTCGTTTCCCTGTCCAGCCGGTGCAAAATTGCCAGTGAAGACCAGCGCGGCTCGCGATGGCGCAGCCAGTCATAGATGCCCTCGCCCGCATACGGGCCGGGCGCGTGCGTGTTCCAGCCGGCCGGCTTGTGGACCACCAGCAGATGTTCATCCTCAAAAATGACGCACGGCGCCATGGGCGGATGAAAACATTTTTCGCCGGACAAATCAAAGTTTGCAGATTGAGTACATTGAAAAAACTCGCGGATAAGCCGTCCGCGCTCCATTTTCTCCGCGTGCATCTGGCCCATCTGCGACTCCGGGACTTCCGCAATTACGCGCGGTTGGATGCCGACTTGGCACCGGGTTTCCACCTCCTGCTTGGTGATAACGCCCAAGGCAAGACGAACATCCTCGAAGCGGTTTATCTCATGGCCACGCTGCGTTCGTTCCGCGGCGTCGGCGGCGCCCAGATGATTCGGCATGGACAGCGCGGCTATTTCGTCGGTGGCACGGTGGTGGGCGGAACTATTCCAACGTCACTGCCATCTTCCTCCCTCTCCGCCAACAAAGCCGGAGGCGAGGGCCGGGGGCAGGTGGAGCCTGGTTCGCAAATTCAAAACCCCTCGCCCCTGCCCTCTCCCCGCCTGGGCGGGGCGCGGGAGACAACCCTCCTCACCAGCCAAAGCTCGCGCGAAATCAAAATGTTCTGGTCGGCCAGCGAACGCAAACTGGCGCTGGACGGCCAGCCGGTGAAAAAACTCACGGATTATCTCGGCGTGCTGCGCACGGTGGTTTTTTGCACGGAAGATTTGCAACTGGTCAAGGGCACGGCGCGCGCCCGGCGCCGGTTTTTGGATCTGCTGCTGGCCCAGACGCAACCCGGTTATCTTCCCCTGCTCCAGCGGTACATGCGCGCCGTCCGCGCCCGCAACGCGCTGCTCAAACAACGCGCGCTGGACGAAGCCGCGCTGGACAGCTTTTCACAGGCGCTGGTGAAACTGGGTGACGAAATCGTCCGCACCCGGCGCGGACTGGCGCCGAAATTTTCCCCCCTGGCGCGGCTGGCCTATCGCCGCATTTCCAACGACGCCGAGGAATTGCGCATCGAGTACCAGCCGAGCGTGAAAACGGATTTCGCCGTGGAGCTGGCGCAATCCCGCAACCGGGAGCGGAGCTATCGCTCCACGCTGATCGGACCGCACCGCGATGATTTGCAGCTGTTGCTCAACGGAAAATCCGCCGCGCAGTTCGGCAGCGAAGGCCAGAAACGCACGCTGGCCATCGCGTTGAAAATGGCGCAGGCGGAATTTCTGGCCGGCCTGCACGGGTCGCCGCCGATTCTCCTGATTGATGACGTGATGGGCGAACTGGACGCAAAGCGACGCGGCGGTTTTCTGCCTCTGCTCGAATCGGCGCGCAAAACCCGCGGCCAGGTCTTCATGACCGCCACCGAGGAAAACTGGCCGCGCGAACTGGGCAGGGATTTGCAGCGGTGGGAAGTTCACGCCGGAACATTGAAGCGAGGATAGAGGATGGAAGATGGGGGATGGTTGGATGCAGTGCCATCTTCAATTCTCCATCATCCATCCTCGTTTTCAGACTTTGCCGGCGCGCTCGTTCTTCATAAAGTTTCCGCATGAGAATTCTATCGGGCATCCAGCCCAGCGGCGCCCTGCATCTCGGCAATTATTTCGGGATGATGCGCCCGGCCCTCGAGCTTCAGGAAAAGGGCGAGGCGTTCTATTTCATCGCGAACTACCATTCCATGACGTCGCTGTTCGACGCGCCGGAGCGGCGCAAGCACACCCTCGACGTGGCGCTGGATTTTCTCGCGTGCGGCCTCGACCCGAAACGGACCGTTTTCTTCCGCCAATCCGACGTGCCGGAAGTCACCGAACTGGCGTGGCTGCTGTCCACGGTCACGCCGATGGGCCTGCTCGAACGCGCCCACAGCTACAAGGACAAAATCGCCAAAGGCATCGCGCCAAGCCACGGTTTGTTCGCCTATCCGGTGCTCATGGCGGCGGACATCTTGATTTACGACTCGAACGTGGTGCCGGTCGGGCGCGACCAGAAGCAGCACGTCGAGATGACGCGCGACATCGCCATCAAATTCAACGAGCAATATGGCGAGACGTTCGTGATTCCTGAACCGCAAATCCGTGACGAGGCCGCCGTGGTGCCGGGCACCGACGGCCAGAAGATGAGCAAGAGTTACGGCAACACGATTGAGATTTTCGGCGACGAAAAGGCGATTCGCAAAAAAATCATGGGCATCGTCATGGACAGCCGCACAGCGCAGGAGCCCAAACCCGACGCGGACAAGAATCTCGCCCTCCAATTGCTCAAACTGGTGGCGCCGCCGGACGCGGCGAAAGACTTGGAGAACCGCCTGCGCGCCGGCGGACTCGGTTATGGTGACTTGAAGAAGGCGTTGTTTGAGTCCTATTGGAATTACTTCGCCGGGCCGCGGAAGCAGCGCGCGGAACTGGCCGCCCGTCCGGATTTCGTTGACAAAATTTTGTCTGATGGCGCGCATAAGGCTCGCACACTGGCGCAGAAAGTTTTGCACCGGGCGAAGGTTGCCAGCGGGCTGGTCTGAATGTTTTCTGGCACATGACTTGCGGTACGTCACCCGCATGGCCAAGAAAACCAGTTTGTCGAAACTCCTCCCACAAACTCGCGCTGCTGGCGAAGCTGCAAATCCGCAGCGCGCGCCGCGAGTCCCGGCGCTTTGCCTAATGCAGCTCCGCTCGCACGTCATGCGTATCTCCATGGCCAAACGCCGCCTGCAGATTGCCATTGAAAATCAACCCGAAGGCGAACTTCCCCAGCCGGTCAAAATCAAGCACGCTGGCTAAAATTTAGGCACCTTGTCAGGCACGGTGCCAATCGGGCGCCGGCCAACAAATTCCACCTGTTCAAACCCCGCCTGGTTCAGAAACACGGCCAGTTCCAAACGCGCCCGGGCATCGGCGTCCTGCAAAATCCCTGCCGCCCGGGCGGCCCGGCGGATGTCGTCCACGGCATTCTGGCGCGCGGTCGTTTCCAGGTCCTTGTCGAAGTCGCGTAAAAATCCCTTTTGCCAGTCGATGACCTGGGTTTGGCGCTCATCCAGATAGGCGTCGGTGATTTGCGGCGGCGGCAGGTGGAGAACGATTTTTTTGCCGACAATGACGACGTCCTCCTTTTGGAGGCGTTTCAAATCAATGCCCGCCTTGACGATGCCGTGCGCCAGCAGCAGCACGCGGTTTTCGCCCTGGACAAACTGCCCCAGCGTGGTCGTCGGCGGTGAATTCACAATCTCGACCTTTTCCAGGACGTATTTGACGGTGACCAGATCCGAAAGCGTCTGAATCTGCTGCACGACCGTCGCCGTATTTTCCACGCGAACACCGGCGACGGGCGTCAGCAACCGGGTCAACTTGAGGCCGAACCAGGCGCCCGCGATGAAAACGAGCGCCACCGCCAGGACCCAGAATATCTGTTTCACCCGCCGCATGGCAAAAATCCATGACACGAATCCCCCGAATTGTCACGAAGGGAATTGGTTCAATTCGCCGCGGAAACCAACTCCCGGACCGGCAACCGGCATCTCCACTTTTCACTTTGCACATTCCACGTTGAAGTTCGTTCATGGTAGCAGCCGACGTCAGCCGGCTCATTTCTTGGAATGGAGCGGACTAACGTCCGCTGCTACGTAAACTTTGCACTTTGCACGGCGCGGACAAAATCTAAACTGCTTGCATGACTTTGCCCGGATTTCCCGTGTCTCGCCCGCGCCGGCTGCGGCAGTCGCCCGCGTTGCGCCGGCTCGTGGCCGAAACGCATTTGAGTGTGGACCAGTTGGTCCTGCCGCTGTTCGCGCGCTTCGGCAAAAAACTGCGCCGCCCCATCGAGGCCATGCCCGGCGTGTTCCAGCTTTCGCCGGACGAAGTCGTCCGCGAAGCCGCGCGGGCCCACGCCGTCGGGGTGCCGGCCATTTTACTTTTCGGCATCCCCGACCAAAAGGATGCTCGGGCTTCGGGCGCTTATGCGAGGAACGGCATCGTCCAGCAGACCGTCCGGCTCCTGAAAAAGGAATTGCCGTCGCTGCTGGTCATCACCGACGTTTGCCTGTGCGAATACATGGAGCACGGCCATTGCGGCATCGTCGGAACGGAACGCCGGTCTCCGACCCGGCACGGCGGAAAAAAACCGGGACACGCCGGGCCGGAGGCCGGCGCTCCCGTCAAAATCCTGAACGACCCGTCGCTGAAACTGCTCGCGCGCACCGCCGCCAGCCATGCCGAGGCGGGCGCGGACCTGGTCGCACCGAGCGACATGATGGACGGTCGCGTGGCCGCCCTCCGCGCCGAACTGGACCAGAACGGCTTCACCGACACACCCATCATGTCGTACGCGGCGAAGTTTGCGTCGGCGTTTTACGGACCGTTCCGCGAGGCCGCCGAGTCCGCGCCGAAATTCGGCGACCGGCGGAGTTACCAGATGGACGCGGCGAACGCGAATGAAGCGTTGCGCGAGGTGGCGCTGGACATCCAGGAAGGCGCGGACATCGTGATGGTCAAGCCGGCGCTGGCGTATCTGGATTTGATTTACCGCGTGAAAACCAAATTCGGCTATCCCACCGCCGCCTATTCGGTGAGCGCGGAGCACGCGATGATCAAGGCGGCGGGCGCCCAAGGCTGGATTGACGAGCGCGCGGTGACGCTGGAAAGCCTGCTGGCGATGCGGCGGGCGGGTGCGGACATTCTCATCACCTATGCGGCCGCGGACGTGGCGAAGTGGCTTAAGTGAGGCTGGTGTCGGGCGTCCAGGGTCCCGGGAATCCCGGGAGCCGGGAAGCCGAAGCCGGACCGGTTCCCAATTTCGATTGCCTTATTCACCGGCGCCGGGTACGCTGGATTTTCCTGTTTTGACCTATGATCGGGACAATTCGCAAACATTCAAAATGGCTCTGGTGGTTCATCGCCGGCCTCACGATTATTTCATTCGTCTGGTGGGGCACTGCTCCGGGCAGCCGCAACGGCAGTGGCAGGGGATCGGGCGACCTGGGTTCGATCGCCGGGCGGAAAGTCACCCTCGACGCCTATTTGGGCGCCAAAGGTGAAGTCTATATTGAGCATTGGCTGAATACCCACCGGTGGCCGGATCGGGACCCTAATTATTCCGCCGCGGATTTGGACCGCGACATTTACCTGCGCCTGATGCTCATTCAAAAGGCGGAAGATCTGGGTATTCACGTGGGAAACGACGCGGTGGCGACGATGGCGAAGGTGATTTTAAGTTCACCCGCGCTGGTCCAGGCGTTCGGGAACAATGTCGAAAGTGTGCCGCTGGAAGATTTTGTGAAGGCGGTTCTGCGACCGGAAAACCTGAGTGCTGCGGATTTTGAAAATCTCGTCCGTCACGAATTGGTCATTGAACAGTTGCGCCAGATGGTGGGAATGTCCGGCGTGCTCATCACGCCGCAGGAAGCTGCCGCCGTTTATCAACACGAATATCAGAAACTCTCCGCGCAAATCGTCGTCTTTTCCGCATCGAATTATCTGGCGGCCGTGCCGGTGACGCCCGCCAGCGTCGGTCAATTTTACACGAATTACCTCGCAGAATACCGCCTCCCCGACCGGGTGGAGGTCAATTACGTCGCCTTCCCGGTAACCAATTTCATGGCCGGGGCGGAGCAAAAATTAACCAATCTCAACGACCAGGTGGAAGCCATCTACAACCGGTACGGCACGAACGCCGTACCCGACGCGAAATCGCCCGCGGATGCAAAAGGGAAAATTCGCGAAGCCCTGATCCGCGAACAGGCGCTGGCCGATGCGCGCCAACAGGCCGATGATTTCGCCAACACGGTATTTAATATGGATCCGGTGCGGCCGGAAAATCTCGCGACCGTCGCCAAACAAAAGGGGCTGGCGGTGCATCTCACCGCGCCGTTTGGCCAGGCCTACGGGCCGGCGGAGTTCACCGCGCCGGAAGCCTTCACCAAAGCCGCCTTTGGTTTGACGCCGGACGAGCCGCTGGCCGGCCCGATTGTCGGCCGCGACGCCATCTACGTGATCGCCCTCAGCCAACAACTGCCCAGCGAAATCCCGCCGCTCAGCCGGATCCGCGACCGCGTCACGCGGGATTATCAGTTGCATGAAGGCACGCTGCGCGCGCAGGAAGCCGGGACCAATTTTGTTTTGAAACTTCAAATCGCTTTGGCCCGGGGCAGCAGCTTCTCTTCCGCTTGCATGGCCGCCGGGCTGCGTCCCGAAACGCTGCCGCCATTTTCCTTGAGCACGGCGGACCTGCCCGAGCTGGGCGATCACGTCGCCTTGAATCAACTGAAGTCGGTGGCGTTTGCCACGCCCGCCGGCCATGCGAGTGATTTTGAGACGACGGATGACGGTGGCTTTATCGTTTACGTCAAAGGGCAATTGCCGCTCGATACCGCCGCCATGGCCGCCGATTTGCCGCAATTTACCGCCGCCTTCCGGCAACAACGCGAGAACGCGGCGTTTTACAGCTGGCTGGATCGCAACGCCAGCCGGGACTTGCGCAACACGCCCATCTTCCAGGAACAGGCGAAGACGCCCGCACCGTAACCCGGCCCGGCCTGGCCGCCCTCCGGGCCCACGGTCGTGACGGCGGTTGAAACTAACCATGCGATTGAAAGCCGTAAGTGTCGTCAAACTATCCTCCCCCGCCACGCGTGAATTCTGGGAGATCCCGGTCTTGTTCGAGGACGATCACTTGCTCGCGCTCGACAAACCCGCGGGCCTGCTTGGTTCACCCGACCGTTATGACCCCCAGCGGCCCAACCTGATGAAATTGCTCCACACGGCCATCGCCGCCGGCAAACCGTGGGCGCGTGAGCGCCACCTGACTTATCTGATGAATGCCCACCGGCTCGAGTTCGAAACCAGTGGTGTGCTGTTGCTGGCCAAAGACAAACCGACGCTGGTGGCGCTCGCCAACCTGTTCGGTTCCGAAAAGCCGCTCAAAAAATATGTGGTGCTCGCCCAGGGAACGCCGACGGAGGACCAGTTTGAAGTGGACGCCAAACTCGCGCCGCATCCGTTGAAAATCGGCCTGATGCGCGTGGACCCGAAAAACGGCAAGAAATCGAAAACCCGGTTTGAAGTCCTGGAAAAGTTTTCCGGCTGGACGCTGCTGCGTTGCGAACCGCTGACCGGCCGCACGCATCAGATCCGCGCCCACCTGCGCCATGCCGGACTGCCGATGGTCGGCGACGAACTCTATGGCGGCAAAAAGCTCTGGCTGTCACGGCTGAAGCGCGATTACCGGCTCAAGCCCGGACACGAAGAACGCCCTTTGCTTTCCCGCGTCGCGCTGCATGCCGAAGAATTGACCTTGCCGCATCCCGCCACCGGCCGGACCGTGACGGTCGTCGCTCCCTGGCCGAAGGATTTGAAAGTGGCCGTAAAATATCTGCGCCAGTATGCGCGATAATCATCCTGAAGGCCAGCGCTTCGCCGCTGCCCGGAAGCCAGGGGTTGAGCAGGCAGCAGCCTCCCGAAATCACGAAACCACCCAGTTCAACACTGCCTTCTGCACGTGCAGCCGGTTCTCCGCCTGCGCAAAAATTGTGTTGGCATTGGCCTCGAACGTTTCCGCGTCAATCTCCTTGCCGCGATACGCCGGCAGACAATGCATCACCAGCGCGTTCGGCTTGGCCAGCTTGAGGAGCTTCTGGTTGATCTGGCAGCCGTTCAACGCTTTCAGGCGTTCGGCGGACTCGGTTTCCTTGCCCATGGAAACCCACACGTCCGTGTAAAGCAGATCCGCGCCTTTTGCCGCCGCCGGCAAGTCGTCCGTGCACAGGATTTTCCCCCCGGCGCGTTTTATAATTTCCGCCGCCGGCTGGAATTTCTTCGGCGCGGCGATGCGCAACTCAAAACCAAGTTTCCCCGCCGCAAACATCCACGAGCGCGCCACGTTGCACGCGCCGTCGCCCACAAACGTCACCACCTTGCCGGCAATCGGCCCGCGTTGCTCCCGGAACGTCATGATGTCCGCGAGAATCTGGCAGGGATGCTCGTCGTCGGTCAGCGCGTTGATGGTCGGGACGCCGGAAAATTCCGCGAATTCCTCCACGTCGCCCTGGGTAAACGTGCGGATGACCGCGCCGTCAATCATCCGGCCCAACACGCGCGCGGTGTCCTTGACCGGTTCGCCCCGGCCCAGTTGAATCTCGTTCGCGTTCAGAAACAGGGTCTGGCCGCCCAGCTCGCGAATGCCGACTTCAAAGGAAACCCGCGTGCGGGTGGAGGACTTGGAAAACATCAGCACCCAGACCTGTCCGGCCAGCGGCTGCTTGTCGCGCCGCGCCCGCTCGCGCTTGTACACGACGGCGTCACGCAGGATTTTTTCAATGTCCGCGCTCGGCAACTTTTCCAATGACAACAGATGCTTCATTTTCAAAAGTTTTTTGGAATTGAGCCCAAATAAAATTTATAACCCGAATCCGGCGACGCGTCACTTCTTTTTGCGCGCCGCGTTGGCTGCCTGCCAGAGATACCAGGCGGCGGTGGTGCGGTGCGGGCGCCAACGTTCGCCGAAGGCCAGCAAGTCCTTTACCTTCGGCAGGTCCCGCTTTTTATAGGCCCGGCAAAAACCGGTGCGCACGCCGAAATCGTCCGCCGGTAAAACGTCCGGACGGCCCAACTGGAAAATCAACAGCATCTCCACCGTCCAGCGGCCGACCCCGCGAACTTCCGTCAAACGCGCAATGATTTCGCCGTCGGATAATTTTACGATTTGACGCGAAGTCGGCACAACGCCCGCCCGCGTCTTGGCCGCGATGTCGCGGATCGCCTTGATTTTAGCCCGGGAAAAGCCGCAGGCGCGGATTTGCCCGTCGGTGACGCCGGCCAGATCTTCCGGGCGCGGGAATTTCCGGTGCGGAAACAATTTTTTGAACCGGGTGAGAATCGTGTTTGCCGCCGCGGCGTGGAGCTGCTGGTGCGCCACCGCCAAGACCAGCGATTGAAACGGCGTACGGTGTGTTTCCGGCTCCAGTTTACAGGGACCGTGTTCCCGGATGAGGCGGCGCATCACCGCATCGCTCTCCGACAAATGTTTGTACGCGGCAGCGTTCACATTTCAGTCAAGACCCCTGCCCCTCTCCCGCTGGGAGAGGGAACCGCAGGCGGCGCTCCTGCGTTGCTGAAAATGCTTCCTGCCCATGCCGCCTCGCGATATTGCGGAAATCGGCCAATAATTCTCCCTCTCCCGGCGGGAGAGGGCCGGGGTGAGGGAGAGCGGCTCGAATATTTCACACTTCTCACTTTTTGTTTGAAGCCACATTTCCCGGCACGCTATAACTTGGGACCGGCTGCGGCGCCCGTTCCTGCAAGGTCTGCCAGATTTTATCGCGAATGACTTGTTTGTCCCGACGCAAATGCGAACTCCAAAACCGCAGTACCTTGATCCCTTGATTTTCCAGAAACGCATCGCGCACAGCATCATTGACCTGGCTTTCCGGCGAGCCATGCTGAAAACCATCCACTTCGACATCCAGTTTTGCGCCGTTACAAAAGAAATCCAGGATATGGGGCCCGATCGGATGTTGCCGCCGGAATTTATACCCGGTAAAACGCCGGTCACGCAGCCACGCCCACATCAGCCGCCCACCCCAGGATTCCCGCAGACGCAAATTGCGGGCTATGCGGGTTGTTTTGGGCGCCTGCTTTAACATCGTTGCTTCGTTTTGGTTCCGCGTTCTCCCTCACCCTGCCCCTCTCCCGCTGGGAGAGGGAACCGCAGGCGGCGCTCCTGCGTTGCTGAAAGCGCTTCCTGTCAATACCGCCCCATGATGTTGCGAGAATCGGCGGGTCATACTCCCTCTTCCTTCCATCGGATGGAGGGGAGAGAGCCGGGGTAAGGTGAGGGCTTTTTTCAAGCGAGCGATTTGACCACTTCCTCGATTTTGCTGATGCCCTCGCCGGCCTCCTGCGGCTTGAGATTCAGCGGCGGCAGCAGCCGCACGATTTGCGTTCCCGCCGGAATGGTCAGCACGCCGGCCTGGTGCAGCCGGTTGACAAACTGGACCGCCGCCGTCTTGTCGCCCGGAGCGAACGCCCGGATTTTTTCCTTTTCCATCAGTTCCAAACCGAGCATGAAACCGAATCCCCGCGCCCGCCTGACTATTTGCGGATAAGCCGCCACCAGGCGTTCCAATTCGTTTTTCATCCAGTCACCGAGTTTGCGGGCGTTTTCATCCAGCCGCTCCCGTTCGATCACTTCCAGAATTTTCAGCGCCACGGCGCAGGCCAGCGGTGTGCCGCCAAATGTCGTGGCGTGCGTGCCCGGCCCGAGCAAATCCGCATACGGCGCGCGCGCCCAGAACGCGCCAATGGGAAAACCGCCGCCGAGCGATTTGGCCATCGAAATGCCATCGGGCAAAAATGATGGTAGCGCAGGCGTCCCGCCTGCGGGTTCCGAAGCAGTTTGCAGGCGGGCCGCCTGCGCTACATCTTCCAAAATTCGCTGAAAACTGAGGAACTTTCCGCTCCGATAATATCCACACTGCACTTCATCCATGAACAGCAGCAGCTTTTTCTCGTCGCACAACGCGCGCAGGCCGAGCAGGTATTCCGGCGTGGCGGGCGTGACGCCGCCCTCGCCTTGCACGCCTTCAATCATGATGGCGGCTGTAGCCGGCGAAACCGCCGCGCGTGCGGCAGCCAGATCGTTGAACGGCACGTGCCGGAAACCTGGCGTCATCGGTTCAAATCCCTTTTTGACCTTGTCCTGCCCGGTCGCCGCGATGCCGGCCAGGGTGCGGCCGTGAAACGAATTCGTCGCCGTCAGGATTTCGAACCGGCCTTCGTCATGGCCGAATTTCCGCGCCAGCTTGAATAGACCTTCATTGGCCTCGGCGCCGCTATTGGCGAAAAAGCATTTGCCGGCGCCGATGCGTTTGACGAGTTCGGCCGCCAGCCGGCCCTGCGGCTCAGTGAAGTACAAGTTTGAAACGTGAATCAGCTTGCGCGATTGCTCGACCAGCGCGTCGGTAATGGCCGGATGCGCGTGGCCGAGGCAGCACACGGCGATGCCGCCGCCGAGATCGAGATAGCGTTTGCCGGCAACGTCGTACACGTAGCTGCCCGCGCCGTGGCTGAGCACGAGGTCAAAGCGCCCGTAACTCGGCACGACGTTCTTGCTGAACAATTCCCGCACGGTCTCGTACTGGTTGTGCACGAGCGGCGGCGGTGAGGGAACGATTTCTTTCATCGGCGGATTGTTTTAACCGCAAAGGAGCGCAAAGGACACAAAGAAATTTATTTCTCAGCCTGCAAGGCGTCCCAGGTTTCGAGGTAGTGTGCGCGGACGGCAGGATTCACCGCCAGGTCGCGCGGTAACTTGCGGTATTTGATTAGCTCGATGACATCGGTTTTGTCTTTGTGGCGGCGCACGGGTGCGCCCGCCCAACTGTCGAGTTTGAGCGAGATCAATTCCTCCAGGGTTACAATCTGGAGTTGTTCGGCCACTTTGCCAGGTTGCGGAAACGGCACTTTACAGCCGCGCTGCAAAACTCTGCCGGCCGGCAGCAAGTCCACCATGACGCCGTTCCGCCGGTCTTCCACGCGGTCTTGAACTTCAGGCACGCGGTAAAACGGCCCGGTCAGACTGGCCGTGAGAAATTCCACCGCCTCCAGCACGTCCGGCACGACAATGTCCACGCCAATCGTCACGCGCGGGTAGCCGTGCTCCTGCACCGCCAATCCGCCCACGACCAGGTGCGGAACCTCGTGCTCCGCCAGCACGGCCGCCACCGTCCGGGCGGTTTCCACGATGCCGGTCGTTCCGGTGTTCTCGCGCAATGTGTAAGCGGCCTGGCTGTTCACAGTGACAGAGTCGCACTAAACGCAGCCGGCTTCAATCCATTTTGGCCTGCCGTTTCCGGAGGAAATTTGCTTGCGACCCATCTAATGAACATGCGATTGCATTTTGAGTCAAAATTGTATTGCCCATGAAACGCAACCTCTTCCTCTGCCTCGCACTCGTTTTGAGCAGCGTACTGTTTGGCGGCTCCAACGTTGCCCGTGCGGGAGCAAACGCGACAAATCGAAATGCCGTTTTGTCAAGGTCGAAAAGTTTAGCTCACATTGTATTGAGCCCTTCATCGAGGCCCATCGAGTCGTTCCGATTTATCAAGGCAGGAACAACGATACAGGAAGTAATTGCAAAGCTTGGCGAGCCGAGCATCTCGGGATCCGTTGGGTCTTACAACCTTCATATCTATCCTTTGCGCGATGGAAGTGACGTATTTATCGGTTCCAGTGACGGTGGGGAACTTTTATATGTCACACACGATGGAAAGGCCTTATTGGGGCGTTCTCCGACGCCAGCAGTTGAGACGGCACAACTATTGGCCTCGTCAAACCGTATGGGTGCGGCGGAGCGGCAGTTGCTGGCCATTTTGAAACACGATCCCCACAACCAGAAGGCGCGGGATTTTCTGGTTTTTGTTCGCCATTATGAGTATAGGGAAGCCTTGTTCAAGTGGCTTCAGAATCTCAAAAGGAAGGATGCAAAAAAGTTAAACGACTCTGGGAAAATCACCTTTTCGTGGCAGGAAATGCAAGCTTCATACCCACAGGCCGCTCACATTGTAGATGCCTGCGCAGAGACATGGAGAAGGAGAATTCAAGCCGCGGCAATTCCTAAACTCGAATCAAAACCAATACCAGCGGTGTCGGCAAGGCATTATAACCCCAGAGGTGTTTTGGTTGAAATAGCTGGTGATGAATGTTACGACATCAACATCTTGATGGATGGAGGCAGCACGGGGTGCTCAGTTCCTCCACCACCCATAGATCATGTGCCATGAAAACCAAACTCCCCCTCTGCCTGGCGCTCGTTTTGAGCGGCAGTTTGGTCGGTTGTTCAACGGTGCATCACCATCCCTCCAATATTTCGCCGGTGGCACAACGAATCGTGCAGCGGATGTCGGATTATTACGAAAAACAGAGCAGTTTTGAAGGCGCCAACACCATCACCGACCAATCTCCAACCTTCAAAACGACCAGGACAAAGCAGTTTGCATTTTTGCGTCCAAATAAGTTTTCCATCCTTTCCGAGAGCACCAATGATTGGCAATGGATTTGCGATGGAACGAATTTTTATGATTACCGGCCTTATTATTTCAACAGTTACACCAGAGCGCCTGCTCCGGCCCGCTTTGAAGACGCGATTACCAATTGGATTGGCGGCGAGTTGGTGCATTTGATGGTCAGCACGAACCGATTCCACTACATCATGAGTGGATTTGGATGGGGCATGGTCGCCTTGAGAGATGAAGGGAAAGAAACTGTGGATGGCGTGACCTGCTGCCATTTGTTGATCCAGGAACGCGGCTCGCGCACCGCCGAACTGTGGATTGCCGCCGGCGCCTCGCCTTTCATCGTGAAATACACTCTCTGGTTCCCGGCCACAGCGCCTGCGAAGGGCGTCTGGACTCACACTGAAACCATTTCCGGCTGGCGAGCCAACGTTCCGATTCCGGTTGAACAATTTGCCTTCGTGCCCCCGGAAGCTGCCATCGAACATCCGTCGAATTCGGATAGTCTGCCATGAAGCCAGAACTCATCCTCAACCTCGCGCTGCTTTTGAGTGGCGACGGTGGAAAAATTTCCTTCGACGGCAGTGCGCGTAAATCATAAATCCTAAATCGTTAATTACAAAACGACTTCCGTGCCGACGCCTTTGTCGGTGAAAATCTCCAGCATGACCGAATGCGGCACGCGGCCGTCCACGAAGGACACCTTTTCCACGCCGGACTGGATGGCGGCCACCGCGCTGTCCACCTTCGGAATCATGCCCTTGTCAATGACTCCGTTCTTCTTGAGTTCGCCGACTTCGCCGGTTTTGAGATGGGGCACGACCGAATCCGGCCGTTTCGGGTCGTTCAGCAAGCCCGGCACGTCGCTCATGAACACGAGCCGTTTGGCCTTGAGCGCAATGGCGGCCTGCGCGGCCGCCACGTCCGCGTTGCAGTTGTAAATTTTCCCGTCTTCGCCCCGTGCCGTCGGGCTGATGACCGGCGTGAAGCCGCACCAGATGGACTCCTTCAATGGCGCCGTGTTGACTTCCACGACTTCGCCGACATAACCGATGTCAATTTTTCTGCCCGGATTTTCCTTGTCGTCCAGCCAGAGTTTGCGGCACTTGAAAATATCGGGCCCGGCAAAACCAATGGCGCGGCCGCCGAGGGCGTTGATGGTCTTGACGATTTCCGGGTTGATTTCGCGTGACAACACGTCGTCCACGATTTTGGCCGTCACCTCATTCGTGACCCGCTGGCCCTGGACGAATTCCGCCTTCAACCCGGCCTTTTCCATCGCGCGGGTGATGGCCTTGCCGCCCCCGTGCACGACCACCGGGTCAATCTCAACGGCCTCGAGGAAAACGATGTCGCGTGCGACGCTGTAGCGGACGTTGGCATCGGGCGAATCCATGAAGCTGCCGCCGTATTTGACGACGAAGGTGGCGCCGCTGAACCGCAGGATATACGGCAGCGCCTCCAGCAGGGTTTCGGCTTTGGCGATGAGGTCTTGCACGGGCTTATTCCTAGCAGGAAGCCGGGCGAAGAAAAGCGCGTTTCGTCACCACAATTTCACTTTCGTCCGGGCGGGGATTTCCCTAAATTGCCGCTGTCATGCCTGAAATTGCCAAGTTCGTGAACAGCGCCTCGGCCAGCATCACCCCGGCCATCGCGGAGAAAGTCTTGCGCCAGTTGCCCCAGTGGAAACTGGAATTCACCCAGATCAACGCGCCGAAATTCCCCCATCTGGTGGACCAGTTGGAATTTCTGGCCAACGCCGCCGAGGACGCGATTGAGGGCGCCTACAAGGACCTGCCGTACCAGACCCTCGCGCAATCGGTATTTGCCCTGCTCTACGCGCATAAAAAAATGGGCATCATCCCGGACAGCATTCTGGAACTGGGCCGCGCGGACGATTCGAGCGTGGTGCGCAGCGTGTTGATTCAAAACGAAAAGGTGTTTGAGAAATACGCCGGCTCGCAGGGTGTGAACTGGCAGCGCATTTCCAGCCAGCCGTAAGGCCATTACCATCCCGGCTGTTTTACGAGGTTCACGGTTCCGTCCGGGGCAATATCAATCAGATAAAGCCCTTGGGACGTTTGCTCCGCCTTCACGGCGGCCGCTCTGACCAGTCCGGCAATGGCGGTAACCGTCTCGGGACCTTGCGAATCTGTTTTGGAGCCCAGCGTGTCGAGCATCCATCCATCCTGAAGTTTCACGCTGCCGTCCACGGTTCCCCACCCCGGTTTGATTTTGACCACATAGCGGCGGCTGTGGTCGGGGAGCCAGATAATCTGGCTCGCGAACTGGTTTTGAACATTCCCTTGGTCATCCTTCTTCTGTTGACTGCTCACCAGCAGGTAAGGCCGGGGCTCATAGAAATGCACGCCGTCGGACGTGTCCTGGTCATCAACGTGTTTCACCTGCACCTCCGCGCATCCGGAAATCAGGAAGGCGGAACAAACGAGTGTTGCCGTCCATTTGGTCATAAAAGCCCTTTCACATGAAAGTTGCGTTTTTTCTGCAACGAACTGACCTTAAAGCTCCTGGTGTTCTTATCTGACAAGACGAACCGTCCCAACTGACTTCCAACCGGAGAAATCTCCAGCCCTTCTTACAACCGATTAAATGGATGCAATCGCGCCGGCTATTTTCGATAGCGCTGCTGCATTTCGGGGGAAAGATCGTTAAGGTTGATCCGGGTCATCGCCCAGCCGCCGCCGGCCGGCGTGTAGCTGATGATGATGGCATCCGGCATCACTCGCTCCACCTCCGCATTCCGGTAAACCGTGCCGGTCGTGGTCACCAGTTCATTGGCGGGCCTTGCCGAGGCCGGTAGGCTTGCCGGCAACGCCGCCGCGTGGAGGACCAACGTCGTGCCGGAGGTTGCCGTTACTGCCGGTGGCGGAGTCTTGACGGGTGCCGCCGGTGCCGGAGCAATGGCAGCGGCAGGAGCTTTGGCAATCACAGGAGTGGCGGCCGGAGTTTCAGTTGTCGCAGAAATAGCGACGGGCGCTTCAGGAGCCGCAACTGCCGGGGTGGTAACAGTTGGAGCGGCGACCGCAGGCGTTTCTGCCACCGCAGGCGTGGCAGCCGGTGTTTCAGGAGTCGAGGCGGCAGCAGTCGGAACCGTCACCGCAGCGGTCGCCGCGGGGGTTTCAGAAGCCGGCGTGGTGGCCGCAGGCACAGCGGCAACCGGACTGGCAGTAGCTGGAGTTTCACCAGCCGCTGCGGTAGCAGCCGGGGCTTCAACCGGAGTCTCAGCCGCCGGAGTTGCAGCAGTCTGGGGAGCCGCCACTGTGGCAGAAGTTGTGTCGGCGGCGGTCGTGCTGGACGCGGCAGGCTGTGCCGCCACCGCCGCGGAACTTGTGTCCGTTGACGGCTGGGCTTGAGAGCTGTCCAACTGGTACATTTTTTGTTCCATGGCGGCACGGGCGGCGGCCATATCTGAAGCAGTGGCGACCGGAGCGGCGGTTGGAGTTGCTGTCGCTGTGGCTTCAGACGCAGAAACGGAGTTGGTCGAAGTTTCAGCAATCGGAGCTTCAGTTGCGGGAGTGGCAGCCGCAGAAGTTTCATTGGTGGAAGCAACCTCAGCCGGGGTCTCAGCAGCGGAAATGGAACTGGCCGGGGCTTCAGCACTGGCGGCAGCGGAAGCTTCCGTGGCCGGAGTGGCCACCGGGTTCGTCGCCGCCGAAGTCGTGGGTTGCGTCACCTCATTTGGGGTGACAGTGCCCGTCGCCTGGGAGTCGGACTCGGCGGGCTGGGCCGCCACAGTCGCCACGGAATTTGCATCCGCCGACGGCTGGGAGTCCGGGTGGTCCAGCTCGTACATTTTTTGTTCCAAGGCCGCCCGCGCGGCAGCCTGTTCCGGGGTGTCATCCGCCCGGACGGAACAGAAACCCGCGACCAGAACGATGCACAAACCCAATAGAATTCCGTTTTTCATAAAATTTCCTGTCTTAACCCGGTTCTGCGAGCATCTCCGGGGCCAATCTGGCGGATCACCCCCGGTAAAACCGATTTTCCCTCTGGCAAACGACTTTTGGAGATTCCGAAAGCAATTGGAAATTCAGTGATTCAAAAAATATTTCATCGTTTGAATCACTTATTTGGTGTATGTCCAAATATTTGACGGTTTGGTGAGAACTGCGAAGATGAGATGGCTATGGCGACCGACCCCATTTGCGGCATGACGGTGGATGAAACTTCCGCGTTGCGCGTCGAACGCGACGGGCAGACGTTTTATTTTTGCTCGGAACATTGCCGGCAAAAATTCCTCGCCTCCGGAACTCCGAACTCCGAACTTCGAACTCCGCTTTCCAGGCTTTCCCACATGCATCACGGTAAGATGGCGGTTCAGTCGGCCTCGAACGCGAAGTATTTTTGTCCGATGTGCCCCGGCATGGAATCGGACCAACCGGGTGCTTGTCCAAAATGCGGCATGGCGCTGGAGCGGAATCCGGCCTGGGTCGCGCCAGCAGGCAAAACCATTTACACCTGTCCGATGCACCCGGAAATCGAGCAGGACCATCCGGGCGATTGCCCGAAGTGCGGGATGCCCCTGGAACCCAAAACCGTTTCCGCCGAGCCGGAGGACGACAGTGAAATCCGCGCGCTCGCCCGCAAATTCTGGATTGGCCTGGCCCTGACCATTCCCGTCCTGTTTCTGGCAATGGGCGAATGGCTTCCCGGTTTGCGGATTGAGCAGTGGATCCCCAAGGCCATTTCCAAATGGCTGGAATTTCTGTTGACTACGCCCGTGGTACTGTGGGCGGGCGGGATGTTTTTTGGCCGGGCCTGGCGTTCGCTGAAGACGTGGCAATTGAATATGTTCACACTCATCGCCACCGGGGTCGGCGCGGCATACACCTATAGCGTTGTTGCCGTCGTCGCTCCGGGCATTTTCCCGCCATCATTCCAGCAGCACGGCGAAGTGGGACTGTATTTCGAGGCGGCGGCGGTCATCACGGTGCTGGTGTTGCTGGGACAGATGCTGGAAGCCAAGGCGCGCAGCCGCACCGGCCAGGCCATTAAAGCGTTGCTCGGGCTGGCGGCGAAGACCGCGCATCGCGTCCGCGACGGTCAGGAACAAGATGTGCCGGTGGACGAGGTCCACAAAGGCGACCTGCTGCGCGTCCGGCCCGGCGAGAAAATCCCCATTGACGGCGTGATTGTCGAAGGCCGGAGCAACGTGGACGAATCCATGATTACCGGCGAACCGATGCCGGTGACCAAAGCAGTGAATGACGCAGTCGTCGGCGCGACGGTCAATCAAACAGGAACCTTTCTGATGCGGGCGGAGAAGGTCGGCTCCGAAACGTTGCTCGCGCAAATTGTGCAGATGGTGGCGGAAGCCCAACGCAGCCGCGCACCCATCCAGAAACTGGCCGACAGCGTGGCGGGCTATTTCGTGCCCGCCGTCATCGGCATTGCCATCATCACTTTTGTGGTCTGGGCTGTTTGGGGACCGGCCCCGGCGATGGCTTATGCGCTGGTCAATGCGGTGTCGGTGCTGATTATTGCTTGCCCTTGCGCTTTGGGTCTGGCGACGCCCATGTCCATCATGGTCGGCGTGGGCCGCGCCGCGCAGTCGGGCATTCTCATCCGAAACGCAGAAGCGATTGAAACCACGGAAAAAGTCACGCACCTGCTGACTGACAAGACTGGAACGCTGACGGCGGGAAAACCGAAAGTGGTAAGCCTCGTCTCCGCCCGTAGCAGCCGACGTGAGTCGGCTCAAACCGAAAGTTCCATAGAAGGTCAGAGCCGACTGACGTCGGCTGCTACAGATTTGAATGTAGCTGAGCAACTCCTTCACTTGGCCGCGGCGGTCGAGCAACTGAGTGAACATCCGCTGGCGCGGGCAATTGTGGATGAGGCGAAGGAAAAGAAAATCGCCCTGTCAGCGGCGAGCGATTTTGAATCCACAACCGGCGGCGGCGTGTCGGGTAAAATCGGTGATCAATTGGTCCGCGTAGGCAAGGAGAAGTTTTTGCAGGATGCCGGTGTGGGAATTCCCGGCGGCTTGAAGCAGGCGTCGCAGCAACTTCAGGAAAAGGCCCAAACGGTGGTCTGGGTGGCGGTGGATAGCAAGGCAGTGGGCATCATCGGCATTGCCGATCCCATCAAGGAAACCACGCCCACCGCCATCCGGGCGCTGCACGGCATGGGATTGAAAGTCATCATGTGCACCGGCGACAACCGGAAGACCGCCGAGGCCGTGGCGCGGGAACTGGGTATTGACGAGGTCCGAGCGGAGCTGACGCCGCAAGGCAAGCATGAGTTGATTAAGCAACTGAAGGCCGAAGACAAAATCGTAGCGATGGCTGGCGATGGCATCAACGACGCGCCGGCTTTGGCCGAAGCGCACGTGGGCATTGCGATGGGCACCGGCACGGACGTAGCCATCCAAAGCGCCGGCATCACGCTGGTGAAGGGCGACCTGCAAGGCATCGTCAAGGCACTGTCTCTGAGCCGGGGCGTGATGAAGAACATCCGGCAGAATTTATTTTTCGCCTTTATCTACAACGCTTTGGGCGTGCCGATTGCGGCAGGGATTTTATATCCGGTGCTGGGCCTACTGCTCAGTCCGATGATTGCCGGCGCGGCGATGAGCTTCAGTTCGCTTTCAGTCGTCAGCAACGCACTGCGGCTGCGCAAGATGAAATTATAAGAACGTGAAAGAAATGTTTAACAAGTTTTTCAATTCTGGTGCGGCGAAAGATGAAACGGCTGATAAGAAAATCAGCGCCTTGTCTGAAAAGGGATACGATGCCATGGCCAAAGGAGATTATGAAAAAGCGCTTTCTTGCTGGAACCAAAGTTTAGAATTAGACCCTGAAAATACCGACGCTTATCTCAATCGAGGCAATACCGATGCCGTCACACGCCATTGGGATGAGGCGAGCGTTAATTTTAACGATGCCATACATCTTGATCCGAACTGTGGGCTGGCATACAGCAACCGAGGGAACACGTATCTACACAAAGGTGAAATAGACAAAGCGATGGTTGATTGGAGCAAGGCCATTCAACTCAACCCGAATGGTGCCGGGGCGTTTTACGAACGTGGCAACGTCCATTTCAAAAAGGGCGATTTGGAGAATGAAATTGTACCGGTCGTCAAATGTCTTGAAGCGTTGACAAGCATCGGGCTTCCGCAACAATAGCCCCGTTACATGCGGTCATTTACAGCCCTTTCCAAAATCTTTCTTCTCGTAGCAGCCGGCGTCAGCCGGCTCAAATCTCCTTGGCGATATCTGAAGTCAGAGCCGACTCACGTCGGCTGCTACTCTCGCTTTTTCCTCTGGCCAGTTTCGCTGGCTGTGCTCGTCCTTGTCTGCGGCTGCCAGACGACGACCCAAAGTCTGTTCACGGCTTCCGGTCCGGGCTGGCACGTTCAACAAGGCCAGGCGCTCTGGCGACCTAAACGTGCCCTGCCGGAATTCGGCGGTGACCTCGTGCTGGCCAGCGACCCGGACGGCCGCGCGTTGATTCAATTCGACAAGACGCCGCTCTCCATGGTCTTCGCACAAATTACCACCAATCGCTGGCTCATCCGGTTTCCGCAACAACAGTACAGTTTCTCCGGGCACGGGCCGGCACCCGTCCGATTTGCCTGGCTTTATCTGCCCGCGGCGCTGGCCGGAAAACCACTTCCCCCGCCCTTGCTTTTTGGACGTAAACCGGACGGCGGTTGGCGGCTGGAAAATACCCGCACCGGCGAAATCCTGGAAGGTTACCTTTCACCGTGAGTTCATTCCTGAAACGCTGGTGGTGGGCATTGCTCCTGGTCGCGGTCGGGCTCGGGCTGGGGCGGCTGCGTTTTGACGTGGACATCCTCGACCTGTTGCCGCCGGACGAGCCGACGGTACAGGGACTGAAACTTTACCAGGAGTACTTCGCGAACGCGCGCGAATTGATCATTACCCTCCGCGCGCCGGACGCCGGACAGGCGGAACAACTGGCGGGCGCACTGGCGGACCGTTTGCGGCAGCACACCAATCTCGTTGCGGAGGTGACCTGGCAGGCGCCGTGGAATGAACATCCGGAGCAACTGGGCGAACTGCTCGGCTGGCTGTGGTTCAATCAACCGCCGGCATCGTTTGGCGAACTGACCAACCGGCTCGCCCCCGGCCAGCTCAAGCACGCTTTGGAGCAAACCAAGGAAGCACTCGCCACGTCCATGTCGCCGATGGACCTGGCCCGGCGCGAGTACGATCCGTTCAATTTGCTGACAATGCCGGCGCTGACCAATCTCGCCGGTTTTTCCACCGGCCAGAACCAGCAGATGTTTGCGTCGCCGGACGGAAAATTCCGTTTGTTGTACGTCGAATCCGCCGTGGATTTGGGCGGTTACCGTTCGTGCGAGAGCTGGTTGAAGGCAATTCATGCGATTGTAGCGCAGGCGTCCTCGCCGGCGGGTTCTGGCGGCATCTCGCCGCCGTTGTCCAATTCACGCACCGAGACGGTGCGTGAACCCGCAGTCGGGACGACTGCGCTACAAGCCGGTTCATGGAATAATGTCGTAGTGCGTTACACCGGGCGGCCGGTGTTTGTGGAGGAAATCGCCAGAAGCATGCAACGCGACATGAGCCATTCGGTGGGCATCACTTCCGCCGTCATTGCCCTGCTCTTCTGGCTGACGCACCGGCGCTGGCGGCCGATGTTGTGGCTGCTGGCGCTGCTGATGCTGATTCTGGGCGCGACGTTGGCGCTGGGCGGGTTGGTACTGGGGACGGTCAGCGTGGTGAGCCTGGGCTTTGCCGCCGTGTTGCTGGGATTGGCCGTGGATTACGCCGTGGTGCATTACCAGGAAGCGCTCGCGCATCCGCAAATGACAGTGCCGGAAATCCGCCGCGCGATTGCCCCGAGCATTCTGTGGGCGGCCATCACCACAATGAGTGCGTTCCTGGTGCTGAACCTGGGCGGTCTGCCCGGCCTGGGACAACTCGGCACGCTGGTCGCCATCGGTATTGCGTTATCGGCGTTGGTGATGGTGATGATTTATCTGCCGCCGCTCTTTCCCGAACGTCGGAAACCGCGCCCGGACCAACCCGTGTTCCGCTGGTGGAATTATTTCGTCGCGCCACAGCAACCGAGTGGCTGCGACGCCTCGTCGCATGAAGTGGAGCACGACTTTCCCGTTGCGCGAACCGGTCGGCGACGGGGCGTCGCCGCCACTCTGCTGTTGACCGGTTTGATTTTCCTCGGCGCGGGCGCGGTGTTGTGTTTCCGGCAGCCGGGATTGGACCGGACCGGCAACGCCCTGCAACCGCAGCATGGCGAAGCGCAAACAACGCTGGACGAAATCACCTCCGAGCTCGGCCTGCCGCCGCAACCGCTGTGGGTGATTGTTTCCGGCAAGGATGAACCTGAAGTTTACCGGCGTCTCACCAACGCCGACGCATTGTTGGGTGGCGCAGCGGCAAATCACGTCATCGGCCATTATCTCCTGCCGACGGCACTGTGGCCGCGCGCTGGATATCAGGCGGCCAACCGAACGACGGCGACGGTTTTGGGAACGAAAGGACCGTTACTGGAAAACGTGGCGCTGGCGGAAGGGTTCAATTCCAACGCGCTGGTGTTGACGGAAGAACTGGTGCGGACCTGGGCGCAGGCCGGCGCCAGCACAAATGTTTTCTGGCCAACCAATCACTTGAGCCAGTGGCTTTTGAAACGGTTTATCACCCGAACACCGGACGAATGGCTGGTGATGGGCCTGGTTTATCCCGCCACGAACCGGGTCGAGCCGGCGACATTGGCCGGCTTGTCCAGACAGTTGGCAAAGCAGGGGGCGTTGCTTTCCAGTTGGGAATTGCTGGGCAGCGCGACCCTCAAGCGCGTGCAGTCCCGGATGTGGGAGGTGGTGACACCGATGGTCGCCCTGGTGTTGCTCTCGCTCTGGTTCGCCTTTCGCCGGGCGGCGGAAATCCTGCTGGGTGTGGCGGTGTTGTGCCTGAGCGGACTGTGTCTGCTGGCTATCATGACCATGACCGGCTGGACCTGGAACCTGATGAACCTGATGGCCCTGCCGTTGATGCTCGGCACCGGCGTGGACTACACCATTTTCATCCAGCTGGCTTTGCGCCGGCATGGTGGTGATCTCGGTGTGGTCCGGCATTCTGTGGGACGCGCGCTGATGCTGTGCGGCGGCACGGCCGTGGCCGGGTTCGGCTCGCTGGGATTTTCCAGCAACCCGGGCATGGCCAGCCTGGGCCGGGTATGCGCCGTGGGCATTGGCGCGAACATGCTCATTTCGGTTTTCCTCCTGCCGACGTGGTGGCAGTTGTTAAGTCCAAGGTCCAAAGTCCAAGGTCCAAAGTCTGACGTTCAAGGCACGAAGTCAGAAAGCAGCGAGAAGGAATCCCTCAACCCTCAATCCTCGACTCTCAACCCATTTTCCTTCTATCGCGCCGGTTTGTGGCGGCTCGGACTGGTCATCGTGCGCGTCCTGCCAGTCGGGTTGGTGAAGGGATTTGCCATAATCGTGGCCGAATTTTATTGGCGGTTTCAACGCCGGCGCTGCGAAGTGGTAGTGCAAAATTTTCTGCCTCTGTTTGCCGATGACCGCACAGCCGCCGAAAGGGCTGCCCACCGGCTTCATCGGAAATTCGCCGCGAAGATGGTGGATTTATGGCGCGTCGAAAGCGGTGTGGCGGTGCAAAACTGGCTGACCAATCCAAGCGAACTGGAAATCATCCGCGCCGCCCGGCAACGCGGGCGCGGCACACTTTTCATCACGCTGCACCTCGGCAACTGGGAGCATGGCGGTCTGCTGCTGACGCAACTGGGCATCCGGCTGACGATTCTCACGCAGGCCGAACCCGACGACGGCCTGACTGACCTGCGCATCGAGGCGCGGCGGCGTTGCGGCGTCGAGACGCTGGTCATCGGCCAGGATGATTTCGCTTTTGTGGAAGTCATCAAACAACTCCAGGCCGGCGCGGACCTGGCCATCTCACTGGACCGGCCGCCGGAAAAAGGGGGCGCCCCGATAAACTTTTTCGGTCACCCGTTTGAAGCGTCGCTGGCGGCGGCGGAACTGGCGCGGGCCGCGGGTTGCGCGTTGATTGGCGTGACCATCGTCCGCCGGCCAAACGGTTACGCCGTGAAAGTGCTGCCGGAATTCACGTATGACCGCCGGGCGCTGGGCCAGCGCGAGGCGCGCCGGGAATTGACGCAGCAAATCCTGCGTGCATTCGAGCCGGAAATTCGCAAGGATATTGATCAATGGTATCAATTCACTCCCATCTGGCCGAAGGACGCATGAGGCGGATACTTCGCGCCCTGCGATTTCTTAATCTTAATCGTAATCTTAATCCTGATCTTTGCCGACCGTCTGAGGTTGAGATTAAGATTATGATTAAGAGGCAGATCGCGGGTCTGGTCGGTTGCAGCATTGCTGCGTTTTGTGCGGTGGCAACCGTTGCTCACGCCGCCGAGACTAACGCACAATTCGACCAGTGGTTTGAAGTGCAAACCAACACGCACAGTTGGTCCGCCGACTTCATCCAGACGCGTCAGCTCAAAGTATTGAACCAGCCGTTGGTGTCCACCGGCAAGGTCTGGGTGACGCCGGGCGAGTTCCGCTGGGAACTGGGCCAGCCGGTGCAGACCATTGTGCTCCGCCAGCCGGACCAGTTGCTCATCATCTATCCCCGGCTCAAGCAGGCGGAAAAATATCCGCTCGGCGCCGTGCCGACCGGCCCGATCAAGGACGCGCTGGCCCTGCTGGACGCCACCCTGCCCCGCGACCGGGCGACCATGGAAAAAAACTTTCGCCTGCTGTCGGCAACGGAAACGAACGCGCTGTTGCAAATGACGCTCCAGCCCCGGAGCGATTCCGCGCGTAAATTCATCAGCGACATTGTGATCGGTTTTCATACGAACGATTTTACGATTGCCGCCACGGAGATGAAATTCGCCGACGGCTCCAGTCTGCGGAACGATTTCACCAACGTGGTTATGAACCAGCCGATTGATCCCGCACAATTCGAGGCCAAACTGCCGCCGGATTACACTGTGGTTGAGCCGTTGAAATAATGAGCGCGTCGCCCGAAATCCTGCAACTGGCCATGAAATCGCTGCCGCACGGGCCGGAATTCCGGTTCGTGGACCGGATGGTCAGCCTGACGCCGGGCAAGGAAGGCGTGGGTGAATATCGCGTGCGCGGCGACGAATATTATCTGCGTGGCCATCTGCCCGGTGAACCGATTCTGCCGGGCGTGCTGCTGGTGGAAGCCGGCGCTCAGGTGGCCGGCATGGTGGCGCAGGAAGACCCGGCCAATCCCACCTGGCCGCGCATGAAACTGTCCGCGCTGCGCGCCGTGAAAATTCTTGGTTCAGCCAAACCCGGCGACACCCTGCGCATCGAAGCCACTATCACCGGCCGTTTGGATTATTTGATTCAAGCCGCGGTTACCGCCTTCATTACCGACACCAAAGTGTTGTCCGCGGAACTCACCCTGGCGGGCATGAAATAGTCATGCCTTCTATATCCTGCGTAA
>JAJXYT010000021.1 GCA_021780375.1 bacterium
ACCGCAAAGATCGGCGGGCTTTTCAAAGAACCGGTTATGGGTGGCCTCCCGACGAGTGTAATGCCAGAGCCGTTCCTGAGCGTTGAGTTCGGGCGAGTATTTGGGCAGCGGAAAGACTTCCAAGTGCCGCCGTTCCTTTTGAAACCACGCCCAAACCTCCGGGTGGGTGTGATACGAGGCGTTGTCCTGGATGAGATAAATCCGATGACCACGACGGTAATAAGTCGGCAGGATCACGTCCTGAACAAAAGAGCGATAAGTCAAGTGATTAAAATAATCGGTCTGGTGCCGGTAAACGAACTTGGCCCCTTGCAGACTGACGGTGCCCAGAATCTTCTGGGTGTTGCGTTCGCCGCGCGTGGGGATTTCCGGGCGGCAATTCAGCGGTGCCCAGGTCTGATGCAGGGTCGGACACTGGCGAAAGGAGGCTTCATCCACATAGACGATTATCGCCCCTTCGGCTTGCGCGTTTTTTTTAGATTGGGATAGGTGTAACGAATCCACTTGTTCTGGGCCTTGGGGTCGGCTTGCACCAGGCGGGTGGTCGGTCGTTGCACCGAACAGCCCAGCCGATGGAGGAGTTTGCGCACATGGCCCGGATGGTAATCCACCCCAAACGCTTCCTGAATGACGCCCGCCAAGA
Organism: bacterium; assembly: GCA_021780375.1. GTDB lineage: Bacteria > Verrucomicrobiota > Verrucomicrobiia > Limisphaerales > UBA11358 > UBA11358. The sequence goes on from JAJXYT010000021.1 coordinate 644, forward strand.
CCGGCGAGGTCCAGACTCCTGTATTGAGGCCGTAAGCTACCGGACCACTTTCAATAATATCGTGAAATTGCTGGCGTTGCTTCTCGGTCAGCGCACAGGGGCGTCCGCTGCGGTGGCCTTCCTTGATTCCTTCCTCGCCATATTCATTCCAGTTGCAAACCCAGGCGTGAACGCGGGTGCGATGGACGTGAAGCAGGCCGGCAATGCGGGGCGGCGTGTGGCCGTCGGCGCTCAACAGAAGGGCTTGCAAGCGCGGCGCCACGCGCGGAGCTTTGTCAGTCTGGGCTGCCTGACGCAAGGTCAGGAGTTGACGGCGGGTGCGGGCATCGGCCCGGGCGAAGATGGGTTTCATGGCAACGTATGTCGCTTTATTTATGCGCAGATGTATAGCCGCCGTTGGAAAACCGCGGCTGGCCGAAGGAGGTGGAACGTGCGTCCAGGAAACACGGAGGTCGGTCCGCTGCGTTACCTCGGTGGCTACGCGGCGGTTTTCACGCCGGTGGTCCTTTGGTCGTGGGTGTGCAGCGCGTGTTCGTAGCATTGCAACGCCTCTTCGTAGCGTGACATGCGGTTGAACAAACCGCCCTTGTGAAGATACGCAATGGTCATGGAGCCGTCCGCGGCAATGGCGTCGTCGTAGCAGGCAATGGCTTCCTCGAACCGGTTCAATTTTTCAAGCGCTCCCGCCCGGTTGATCAATGCCTCGGCACTTTTCGGGTCGAGTAACAGGGCTTGATCGAAACACTCCAGGGCTTTTTCCGGCTGATTGCCGTTCAGTAACGATTGGCCTTCCGCCAGCAGGCTGGCAACGTTCCGGTCACGGTCAGTGGCTGTCAGCGGCGCGCCGTTGTGTCCGTCAACCGGAGGCGGCACGGTTTCCGTCAGCGGGGCGCGCGCCATGTGTTCCAATTCGAGCAGCCGCTGTTCCAGACGCTCGACCACGTTGAATAAACGCGCGTTCGAAAATTCCACGGCGGCCCGCCCCGGCGCGTCAGGCACTTCGCCCGCTGACAGCATCGGTGACACCCCCTGCCCTGCCAAAGAGAAAGTGGAGGGGTGCCGGGTGGATAATTCCACCAGCCGCGTGACGGCACGCCACTGGAAATAGGCCATGAAAAGGACGGCGGCCAGCCCGACCACTCCAAAGGCGCCGGCCAGGATCAGCGTGAGCCGCTGCGCCTTTTGTGTCGCCTCGATTTCACTGGCGCGCTGCGTCGCCACCGTCTGTTCGAGCACCTGGATGCGCGCGGTCATTTCCGCCGCATTGTGCCGCGCCTCGGCGGCGGCGGCCACCCGATTGCTCTCAATGAGCAGTTGCGTCGTGTGAAGCTGTTCCTGAATCTGGAGAAAGGCGTTTAACGTGTCTTGCGCGGTTTTGTCCCCGGCCTGGCGCGGGAAAAGTTCGGCGGCGTTGGTGTTGCCGGCCAAAGCCCGCTGGCCCGGCCCGACGCCAAAAATGCAGCAGGCGCAAACAATCAAAAAGTTCAGACGAACCAGCGCGCTCATTCCGATGGGATGAGCCTGTGGTGCTGTGCCGTCAAAGTCAAGCACCCGGCGGGATGACTTATTGATGACTTATTCCCAGGTTCAACCCGGTGGCTTCAAATTGAATTCCAGCCGCGTGCGCGAGCCGGTCTGGTCGTTGCGAATCTCCATTTCCTGAAGTTCCCATTGGCCATTCACCTTTTTGAACGATTTCGGATAAAACTCCTTCAGCAGCTTACCTTTCGCGTCGTAAGCCTCGGCCTGGACGATGCCGAGCGTTTCATTGTCAATCCACGACACCACGCGCGAGTAGCTGTTCGGGGACGGGTTCGGGTTGGTGCTTTCCAAAACTTTGCATGACCGGCCGCGCCGCATTTCGTAGGGCTTCAAAATCTTCTGCCCCGGCCAGTGGAAAAATTCCAGGCCCAGGTCACAGAGCCAGAAGTCCGAGCCGGCAAAAGGCGACATGAGGGCTGCGCCGGAGATTGGATGACTGCGAAAGAGGTGGCCGAGGAACGGAACATCACCCAACACGGGAACCTGTCCCGTAAAATTGGTGTCGTAGAAATAGATGTCTGGCTGGGCGGTGGGGTGAATGACCAAAAGCGTCACCGTTCGGTTTGTCAGGTTCGCTTCGTAAATACTTCGCCAATCCCCCGCCGTGACAATGGTTTTGCACGTCACTGAAATTTGAAAGTGATTTCCGTGATGGTTGCGGATTTCCAATTCACCGGTGTTGGTCAGGTCTTCCGCCGGACGCTGTTCCAGAATTTGTTCGGCGAGCCGGCGACCTTGAATTTCCGCATGGGACAAACCCGTTGCCGTTTCCGCTGTTGTAGTGAACGCGGCCAACCAGGCGGTGAGAATTCCTACCAGCTGCACAAGGCGGCGCCACTTTCGCCAGGCCTGTCCGGATGACCGCCAGGTTTTGGACTGCGCCGGTCCTCCGGCGCTTTTGGCATGACGATGGGTGTGAAAGCGGCAGCGGGCTGCCGCAGGCCAGGACGCTATCGCGCTGGCGCCAATGTCTGACTGTTCGTGGTCTTCACGTGTAATTCGTGAAGGCGACCGGAAAGGATTCATTTCGGTTCCAGCGCCAGGCGCAGCACGTCCGCAATATGCCGGACGAAATGGACTTTCAGTCGCGCGCGCGCCTCCACCGGCACGTCCAGCCAGTCCGCTTTGTTCTGTTCCGGCAAAATGATTTCCCGCATGCCAAATCGCACCGCGGCGAGCACCTTTTCCTTGATGCCGCCGACCCGCAACACGCGGCCGCGCAGGCTGATTTCGCCGGTCATCGCCAGGCGGGAACGCACCAGCCGCTTGGTCAGCAGCGACGCCAGCGCCGCCACGAGGGGCACGCCTGCGCTCGGCCCGTCCTTGGGCGTTGCACCGGCGGGCACGTGGATGTGAACGTCGAATTTGCCGTAATTGCTCAAATCCAGGTCGAGCAGCTTGGCCTGGCTGCGCAAATAACTCACCGCCGTTTGCGCGCTCTCCTTCATCACTTCGCCCAATGAGCCGGTCAAAAGCAGGCTGCCCTTGCCGCGCATCCGCGTGGCTTCGATGAATAAAACGTCGCCGCCGACCGGCGTCCAGGCCAGACCGGTGGCAATGCCGTATTCGGTGATCCGCTCCGCCGTTTCGGAAACGAACGGCGCGTGGCCCAGGTAATTCTTCAGTCCATTGGCGTCAAGTTTGACGGTCACGGCAGCGCCGTTGCGGGAAGTGATTTTGCGCGCGGCCTTGCGTGAGAGCGCGGCGATTTCCCGCTCCAACTGCCGCACGCCGGCCTCGCGGGTGTATTCGCGGATGAGCTTGCGCAGCGCGGCGTCGGTGAATTTGATGTCCTGCCGCGTGAGGCCGTGCTCCTCAATCTGGCGCGGCACGAGATAGCGCCTGGCGATTTCCAGCTTCTCCGATTCGGTGTAGCTGGGCAGTTCGATGACTTCCAGTCGGTCACGCAATGCGGCATGAATCGGCTCCAGCCAGTTGGCGGTGGCCACAAACAGCACGCGCGAGAGATCGAATTGCATATCCAGGTAATGGTCGGTGAAGGTGTGGTTCTGCGCCGGATCCAGGACTTCCAGCAACGCCGCCGCCGGATCACCGCGGAAATCCGCGCCCACTTTGTCCAATTCATCGAGCAAAATCACCGGGTTGCGGCTTTCGATGCGGCGCAGCGTCTGGATGATTCTTCCGGGCATGGCACCGACGTAAGTCCGCCGATGACCGCGGATTTCCGCCTCGTCGCGCATGCCGCCGAGGGCGATGCGCGCAAACTTGCGGCCCAGCGCGTCGGCCACGCTTTTGCCGAGTGAGGTTTTGCCGACGCCCGGCGGGCCGACGAGACAAAGAATCGGCCCTTTGATTTGTTTCCGGCGCTTGATGACCGCGAGAAATTCAAGCAGGCGCTCCTTGATTTTCGTCAAACCGAAGTGCTGTTCATCCAGAATGCGCTCGGCATCCTTCAAATCAATCTTGTCCTCGGTTTCCTTTTCCCACGGCAGGTTCAGGATCCAGTCGAGGTAATTGCGCGCGACCGCGTATTCGGCGGCGGCGGGCGGTGTCAATTGCAGGCGCTCCAGTTCCTGCAACGCGGCCTTGCGGGCCTCGTCGGGCATCGGTGTCTGGTCGATTTTTTCGCGCAAGGAGCGGGTTTCGCCGCTGCCGGGTTCACCCTCGCCCAGTTCACGCTGGATGGCGCGCATCTGTTCGCGCAGGAAAAAGTCGCGCTGGGTCTTGGCGATGGACGACGCGACGTCGTTCTGAATTTTGGAGCTGAGCGTGAGCACCTCATGCTCGCGGTTGAGCATGGGCAGCAATTTCTGCAGGCGTTCACGGACGGAGATGGTTTCCAGCAGCTTTTGCCGGTCTTCGAGGCCGAGATTCAAATTCCCGGCAATGAGGTCGGCGAAATGGCCGGGATGCTCGGTGTTCAGCGCGGCGATTTTGACCTGGTCCGAGAGGGCGGGCGACAACTTGGCGATTTCATCGAATTGTTTGTGGGCGTTGCGCAGCATGGCCTGCAATTCGACGGAATCCTCGGTTTCGTCGCGGAGCAATTCGAAGCGCGCGGACAAATAGGGCGAGGAGGATGAAAATTCCGTGATGTGGATGCGCCACAAGCCTTCGACCAGCACGCGCGCGGTGCCGTCGGGAAATTTCACCATCTTCACCAGGCGCGCCACGCAGCCGACATCGTACAGGTCTTCCGGTTTGGGCTCGACGATTTCCGGCCGGCGCTGCAACACCACGCCCAGCAACCGGTCGCCGGCCACCACGTCGTCAATCAGCTTCAGGCTCGGCCCCGTCTCGACCAGCAACGGCACCAGGGCGCTGGGAAAGATGACGATGTCCGACAAGCCCAGGACCGGCAGGGCTTCGGGCAGCGAGCGCGAAGAAATTCGCGGAGGCGGTCCGGAATTTTCGGTGCCCAAAATGCTGACAAATTCTGTCTCCGGCGATGTCATCGTCGTTCCTGCCAGTTATTCTATCAGATTAGATGCCGCAGCGCTGGAAAAGTTCGCGCGTGCGGCTAATTCCCCTCGGCAATCGGCACCTTGGTCGTCTTGAGATGCGGTTGGGCCATGGGCACGTCAATCCGCAGAAACCCGTTCACGTAGATGGCTTTGGCCTGGCTGAGATCGTAACCGGGCGGCAGTTCCAACACACTCTCGAACGGCCCGTAACTGATCTCCATCACCAAAAAATTGCATTTATTGGCCCGACAGCCATCCGGCCGGGTGCCGGCAATGCGGAGGCGATTGCCTTCCACTGTGATTTCCAGACTATCACTTTTCATGCCAGCCAATTCCACCTTGATGACCAGGCTGTTGTCCGTGGCATAAACATCCGTGTTGGGAACCCAGTGGCCGCTGACCGTTTCGTCGCGTCCGCCCACCGTCGCGCCGCGTGAAATGAAGTGAACCGCCGAACTAACTTTAGTTAAAGCCATGATGGAAACAGTATCTCAAAAAGTTCAATAAGCAAGTGTCTGGCAGTAATTGCTTCTGCCCATTACCCGCAAACATACCCCCAAAGGCCGTTCGCGCAACGGGGATTTTTTGGCTTTTTGCGGCCAAAAAGGGGTGATATCGGCCTTTGCCGCCGCCGAAACTTGGTCCGGGTGGGCGGTGACCTGTCACCCGCCTGGAAAGCGTGGATATGTCCGCGCAACCAAAATTGCAGGAGCCGACCTGAGGAGGCTCAGTTCGAATTCGGAATTTGAATTCGGGGCAAAAATTGTGAGCCTCGTTCCCTCGGCTCCTGCTTACTGCTGCACGCCGACACGATAGAAATAAGGGCCTGCGTTAGTGGCGCGGGTGTCCGTATAACTCGTGGTGCCCGTCTGACCCGGAATATTACTTTGAATGGTTAAGAATGCCGGTTGTATTCCCAAATTGGTACTGCTTTGCAGGAAATAGGTCCGGTTGCTCACACTCTCCCAGCTTGCGACCAGACCCGCCGGACTGTTTGCAGGTGCCGGATTGAGCATTTCCAAAAGCGACAAGGCGTTGGTGGGATTGGTGCCGGCAATCCATTCCTGGTAGTTGTTCATGCCGTCGCCGTCCGGATCGGAGGTATCAGTGTTGGTCGTGATCGGCAGGCCATATTGCTGGAGCCAGGCGTAGGAAATCCTGCTGACGGGGGTTTGATACTCGTAAGCGCCGATGTCCACGGTGCCGCCAACGATGCGCGGATTGCCGTCCAGGTCAGTCGAGCTGGTTACGTCACTGTTATTTCCAGAATTAATGCAAGGCGAGTTGGATTGCAGATGAAAGTCACCGCCCGCCAAATTTACAAATAGCGGTTCGTTGGTGATATTATTTAGACCGCTGTTAAGCGACGTCGTGCAACAATAATTCAACGAATAGCTGCCTGAGGAGTAATAATCGCCTCCGGCATTGTAGTACACGATGCAATTATCCATGGTGCTGTTATATCCGCCGCCGCCGACGGGAGCCGAATTGCTGACCGCAGTACAATTGATCAGCGTCGAATAATAGCCACCGCCGCCATTGGTGCCGGCCGTATTGTAAACTAAAATGCAATTGGTCAAAGAAGAGCTGGACGCACCTCCACCACTGCTGTTGGCCGGTACGGCTGCATTGCCCAACACCAAACAGTCACTGAGCCTGCTTGCGGCTGCGCCGCCGCCGTTGGCCCAAGCGACATTATTCGAAAGCGTGCAACTGCTCAAAATACAATAATACGCGCCGCCCCCGCCAAGACCCGGGCCGTAGCCCATATTGGTCATAACATTGCCGGAGAGCACGCAATGGTTCAAGATTGCCGAGCCGGTTTGAGATCCATCCGCTCCACCGCCAGTCAGTGCCCTGTTGCCAGTGAGAATGCAGCCGTTGAGCAAACCACCTTCAATGCCTCCGCCGTAGGTGGGTCGAGAAGATGAGGACGCAGTATTGTTGCTAACGATGCAGTTGTTCAAATTGGCCAATACAGCTCCGCCACCGAAGGTGCTGGCCGAATTAAAGGCCAGGGTACAGTTATTCAAAATGCAGTTGGTGTAGCTCAAAGGACCGGAGTATGGCGCATAAACGCCACCACCTGCGGAGGTGGCCACGTTGCTGCAGATCAAGCA
>JAJXYT010000071.1 GCA_021780375.1 bacterium
TCTGGAACCCAAAGCCAATCGGCAACCGCAAGTCCGCTCACAATTGGATTTACTGAAATTGGATAGGGAATAACATATTTAACTGTTTGATCCGGCCAAAGCGAAATAAGCAACTGCCCGTAGTAAAGTTGATCGTTAACATAAGTGCTCGGTTCGAGAGTTTCGGGATCAAAATTCCGCAGGACAATCTGATTGGAGATGCCGCCCTGCCCCCAGAATTGGGAGACTAAAAAAGGGTTGCCCGGATACATAACAGTCGGATCAATTTGTCTCACCACGTAAATGAAGCGAGTCGGCTGAGCCAGGCCCATCTGTTCCAACAAGAGAGCCAGCGTCATGGACTTCAAATCATAAAGATTTTGTGCTTGTGCAACGTAATTTATTTGCTGGGCCTGAGTTGGATAGTTAGTCAGAACGATGTCAGACGCCGGTGGCAAATCATTGAGGATTTGTATTGCACCTTCCACCGCAGCTACACCATTCGTTCCGAAATAGTCGAGAAACGACTCGTCGAATCCATAGGTTACTACTGGGACACTCCACCGATAACCGTCACCAATGTCCATTGGCCCACCGATGTCGCCATTAGGATCGGCAAAAGTGGTTTCGGGCGGACCAAAACCGTTGGTTGTGGTCATCCATGGTTGAAATGGTCCGAGCAGTGAAAAAGCGTCAACGCGAATTGCAAACAGATGCAGAAGACAAAACGTTCCAAAGACCAAAACCGGGATTCGTTTCACAAGTCGGTCTCCATTTTTGATTCTACTTGATTTTACCAGGGCTCCAAACGCAGTCAAGCAAAGATTATTCGGCTTTGTGTGGTGCGCATTCGTTGCTAATTTCCAGGCATGGTTCGCATCGAATCGGAAAAATTATTTGCCGAGGCTTTGAAATACATTCCCGGCGGCGTCAATTCGCCGGTGCGCGCGTTTCGCGCCGTCGGTGGCCAGCCGTTCTTCGTCAACCGTGCCAAAGGCGCGCGCGTCCGGGACGTGGACGGCAATGAATATGTTGATTACGTCTGCACCTGGGGACCGGCGATTCTCGGCCATGCGCATCCAAAAATCATTTCCGCCGTCAAAGACGCCGCCGACCATGGCACGAGTTTTGGCATCCCGAATCCGTTTGAAGTGACGATGGCGAAGCTGATTTGCTCATTAGTGCCAAGCGTCAAGAAGGTGCGCATGACGAATTCCGGCACCGAGGCGTGCATGAGCGCCATCCGCCTCGCACGCGGGTTCACCCGGCGCGACAAAATCATCAAATTCGACGGCTGCTACCATGGACACGCGGATTCGCTGCTCGTCAAAGCGGGCAGCGGCGCGCTCACGTTCGGTAATCCGGACAGCGCGGGCGTGCCGGCGGCGTTCACGCAACACACCATTGTATTGCCGTTTAATGACGTTGAGGCCGTCAAAGCCGCGTTCGAGGCGAACAAAAACCAAATCGCCGGCATCATCATCGAGCCGGTGCCGGGCAATGCCGGAGTTTATCTGCCCAAACCGGGCTATCTGGAATTTCTGCGCGAGATCACGAAGGCCAACGGCGCGCTGCTGATTTTCGACGAAGTGATGACGGGTTTCCGCCTCGCGCCCGGCGGCGCGCAGGAACGTTTCCACATTGCGCCGGACTTGACCTGCTTCGGCAAGATCATCGGCGGCGGGTTGCCGGTCGGCGCGTTCGGTGGCCGGGCGGACATCATGGATTTGCTGGCGCCACTGGGACCGGTTTACCAGGCCGGGACCTTGAGCGGCAATCCGCTGGCCATGGCGGCAGGCATCGCCGCGTTGGAGGAATTGAGCAGGAGCCGACGTGAGGAGGCTCATTCCAGTTCACGCACCACGCATCACGCACCACGCCGCAAACGAAATCAGAGACTCCTTACGTCGCCTCCTGCAAAAAACAGGTCGGCGGACGCCTATGCACACCTCGAACAACTCGGCGCGCAACTGGAAGCCGGCCTGAAAGCCGCCGCGAAAGCCGCGAAGGTTCCCGTGCAATTCAACCGCTGCGGCTCGATGTTCTGCGCCTACTTCACCGGCGAGCCGGTCCACAATCTGGCCGAGGCGATGAAAAGCGACCGCGCGCGGTTCGCAAAATATTTCCACGGCATGCTGGAAGCGGGTGTTTACCTCGCGCCGTCACAATTTGAGGCGGGCTTTATTTCCACCGCACACACAACCGCAGACGTTGACCAGACGATAAAAGCGGCAGCCAAAGGGTTACGCGCGATTGCCTGAAAATCAGATAGCAACCTGCCGCCGGGTGGCTCAAATCGGCCCCCAATGCCTACGTTTGCCCTACGGATGCTGCAGCCGGAAAAATAAACTCCCTGTTGGCGGCGTGATGTCCAGGCGATTCGTGCCGCTGGAGGTTGTCACGCCACTGCTGGGCGACCAGCCGGCAGGCACGGTCAGATTATTGTTCTGCTGCAAACTCCAGCCGGACACGTCCTCCCAAAACACCGTGACCGTGCTCCCCGAATGACTGATGTAAAGCGTCGGTGCGCCCGGCGTTTGCAGGACGGAAATCAGCGCCCAGAACCCGCCGGTGAGTTGGAAGCCGCCGCCGGTCATCGGCCCGCCGGCGTCGTGCTGGCCGATGGTGCCGCTGACGGAATAAACGCCGCCGGTGGTATTCATTCCGCCGCCGCCGGAGATTTTATACCAGTTAATCGAATAACTTTGCGCGCTGGCCGCGACCGGAAGCCAAAGCGCCGCGATGACCGGAAGCAACTTGAGGTGGTTTTTCATGAAAGGCCTCTTTGGTTCAAGGGTTGTTGAATTTTACGGGATCACTGGCCAATCGTGGACGGGCCATAGACGGAAATGATGGTCATGGGAGTTGAGATGGTGTAGGGCACGGATTCGTGCCCGGTGCTGGGCTGGGCGCCGGCATTGATGGCAATGGTTCCACCACTGGCGACGACAGCAGTTCCCTGCGGAAGCGTGGGGTAGGGGAATGGATAATCTCCAAACTGGAAGACGCCGCTATAATTGAAATCCACCCAGACTGGTCCGTAAAATGTAACCGGATTCGACGCAATCCCATTGGCGACTACCTGCATGGAGTAGGTTCCCGGGCCGTCGAAAACGGTCGCGGGCACCGCACATTCCGTGGTTACAACTGCACCGCCGGTCTGCACACTGGTGCTGCTCCAATTGTAGGTGCGGCCATAATAGACGTTGCCGCTGCCGTCAGTGAAGCGCACGAGCGGGTAATTGCTGTCCATCTGGGCGTCGTCACCATAGGCGGCGCCTTGCGAGATGCCGTTGAACAGGGTGCCGGTTATGTGCAAGCTGCCATCGGTATTCCATGAGACGCCGTCGATGGTTGGCTGGCCGGAAGCCAAGGGTAACCCGTCCGGCTGGTAAACGTAAAGCTGGTTGCCACCGTCGGTGAAGAGGACTGTGCCGTCCGGCAGATCGAGCATCCGGTCGTTGTAGGTGACTTCGTTTCTGGAATAACCACCGCCCGGAGCGTGGATCTCTGTAAAGGCGCCGACGGATCCAACCGTGTAATCATATTCGAAAAAGTAGCTGGGGGTCGTGAAGACATTGCTTGAGCTGTACGGCGTCGGCGACAGTGCGCAAAGAATCTTGCCATTATCCATCATCGCGGCCGGCGCGTCCGGTGCTCCGAGGCTACCCAGGCTTGGGCCGGCCACCCACGTACCCGGGTTGTTGTTGCCGCTGGGGGTGTAAATGGCGGTATTGGGAGCGCTGCCAATGAAAAAGGCCTTTCCGTTGGGCAAAAGAAATGCCGGCCCTTGTTCGGTGCCGTAAGAATCATATAGCGCTACCGGCGCCGTCGCATCATTGATCCAGGAGTTCGAAGCAGGAATGTATCGCTCCGAGGTGGTGCTGCCGCTGTCAACGACGAGCATGCTGTCATCCGGCAGCTTGACCATGCATGCTTCGTCCTCGTTTCCGCCCGTTTGGAGATACGCCGATGACCAACTGTTTGCCACTGGATCGTAGGTAACGGTTTCTCCATAATTGGCCGGCCCCACCGGCAGGATAAGCACCTTGCCATTATTGAGGACCACGCTGCCCGAGTCTATGAAGCCTTCGGTATTGTTTCCGTGAGTCGGGTTTATTGAGTTGTTCTCGTCAATGATACCGGCGGGGATGGGAACAACGTTCCACGAGCTGCCATTGTATATCTCCGCATTGGTGGTTCCATTTCCATACTCGGCTCCCGCCACAAATACGCGGCCATCCCTCAGCACATCCGAGGAATAGTATAACCTGGAGTAGTTCATGGACGAAAGCGTCGTCCAGGTTCCGTTAACATAGTGACCGCTGGCATCGGGGGTCAGCTTGTACCAGCCCGTTCCGCCACCGTTCTGCGCCATGACTGTGCCGTCGGACAGCAACAGCATCGTCTCGACGCCGCCGGGTGCGGTATTGGCCAATGCGGTCCAGGTTCCTTCAGCAGATGCACGCCCGGGCAGCCAGATCGCGCCCGCCACCAGCATCCCTGCAATAACTATTTCTGTTTTCATTGCTAACCTCACAAATCAAATTTGATCTCCGAGTGTTTGCGTCAATGAAACGCCAATGGTCACTGCAAAGTGACGAGCACCAGCACCATGCCTCGGCCGTTCCTCAAACCCGTCATGGCCTTGCCCAGAATCGCGCCCTCGGCTTTCGCATGGTCCGTCACCTTCATCGCATAGCCTGGGGTCGTGGAAGTTGTGAGAAAATCACCCGGACGTATCGCGCCGTAGGAGGCATCAGCCCGCACATAGACCCGGCCGGTGAGCGCGACGTTTTTACCTCCTTCCAGGATTCCTTGTTGCTGCATTTGAATGCCCGGACTGATCCCGTTGGCGCCGCTGACCACACCCGCAACGCGGGTGTCGTAAGCCTCATCGCACTCTTTCAAATGACCCGGATTCTCATCGTCAATCACCACCACCGCTCCTTGCGGGACTTCCTCATTCCTCGATGTAATTTTGAAAGGCTCCGCCAGGTCTGCGCCGCCTTCGATGGTGATGGAACTGCAATAAAAGTGCATGTAGGCATTGTCGGCCGCATTGTAGGCGGCCAAGGCGGTGATGCCGGACTTCAGGCTGCCGATTTGGACGTCGTTGCCCACGCCGTCATCGCCGATATAACACTGAACAGGAGTTAGGCCCGGGACGACGAAGAACTCCTGGGGCCCGCGGATGGTCAGGGACGCGACGGATAGATTGTTGCTGATCCATACGTTGCCCGAGTAATCCCACGTCAAGTTAACCTCGTCCGGCGCCACGGTTCCCAAAGCTCCGCCGTCAAAACCCCAGAGAAACGGGCCGTCACCGCCGGGGCCGAGGGTTACCCCCGCAACCGAGTTGCGGTGTCCCAAGCCGGAGTCGCTACTCAGCAAGTTCAGATCGTTGTTGAACTGGACGGTGCCGCTTTGGGCAATGGACATCCGGTCGCTAAAGCCGGTGTAGAAGTCCAAGCCATACTGGTTGCCGCCCGCCGTGCGCTTCGAGGCAATGCCCTCGCCGCTGCCGATTCCAAAGGTGAGGCCGACGCCGTTGGTGGTTCCGTCGTTGAGCACTCCGTTGTTGTAGTTCTGCTGATCAATCGCCACCCCGCCGTACTTATCAATCATCACTTGTTTCGCAATGGGGTAACCGGTGCCTTGCTTGGTATAGAAGGTCAGGAATCCATAACCATCATTATAGGAAGACATGATCGCGCCTTCCCCGGTCGTAGTGTAATACTGCAAGCCGAGTCCGGTGAAAGGAGTGGTCATGATCGGGCCCGTGTTGACGATGAAACTCTCGCCGGGGCCAGAGAAAGTATTAACACCCGTGAAGATTTGATTCGCATTGAGCAACGCCACGTTCGCGGGCAACAGCGCGCCAGGGAGCGTGCCGGTCAAATTCGCCGCGTTCAAGTCGGTCAACCCGTTGCCGTTGCCGTCGAAGACGTTGCCGGGATTGTTCAGCGTAAGGGGATTGCCGTACGTGCCGCTGAGGTCTCCAGTTGGAATCGTACCCGCCAGCCCCGCCGCGTTGGCGCCTTCGGCGTAGATGGCATACGGCGTGGGCGTTAGTTGCTGGCGCCCGGACAAGGCGGTATATGAAGCGGCCCCGTTGGTCCGCACACCGATTTGCAGCCAGTAAGGCGCGCTGTTGCTGAAGACGGCGCCAAAATCAACCAGCACGGTGAACAGGCCGTTGGTAACGAAAACACCATTGGTGGTCACCGGCCCGTACAAGGCACTGCCGCCGCTACTGGCGCCGTAGAGCGAGAATTCCAGGTCGTAAAGGCCCTGGGCCGGGCCGTTGGTGGCAAGCAGCTGGCCTTGATAGGTGAACGCCGTGCCAATTTGCGCGAACGCGGAATCAATGCGGGTGAAGCTGCAAACGATTACCAGGGTCAATACGGCAATTTTGATTTTCATGTTTTTTCCTTCGTGATGGCCAACCGGGTTATTCAGCCGCAACAAACCATCTCCCCTCGATTGGCGCCAATGGTTTCTGAGCGGTAACCAATCGGGTAATGACAATCCGACGAACTGCCCGACCACCGCATTTACTCCAAAGGTTTCCGGCTTGTCAAGTAATATTTATAGAAATAATTAGAAATTGTAGTTCAAGGCCCGGCGTGGCCTGGTCCGACCGCACCGGGACGGCCCGGCGAGCCATCCCTCCCGGGGTCATCGACGCGAATATCCTGCGCGAGTTGTAACCTTTATTTCCTTCATCCGTCTCACAGGCTATGACGCTGCGTCATGCTGGCGCGGCACAGAACAAACAAACCTAACGAAAGATAAAGGTTATGAAAGCCACCAAGATGACACTGATTGCGGCGTTAGCAGTAGGCAGTTTGCTGACGCTGAGTCCGGCCTTGCGGGCGGATGATGCCACCAATACTCCGCCTTCCTCACCACCGGCCGGCGGTCCACACCGGGGCGACCGCGGACCGGGCATGCGAGGCCGGGGGCCAAACATCGACATGATTGCGCAACGACTTAACCTGACCGAGGACCAAAAACCGAAGGTCAAGGAGATCCTCGAAGGCCAACGGCAACAAATGCGCGGCGTGTGGCAGCAGGGCCAGAACATGTCGCGTGAAGACCGCATGGCGAAAATGAAGTCCATTCGCAAGGATACCGGCGCCAAACTGAAGGCCGTGCTGACGGCGGATCAGTTCGAGCAATGGCAAAAAATGCAGTCCAGGATGCGCGGCCCGCGTAACCGCCCTCCGGGTGGCCCGCCTCCGGGTCAAGGCGGCACCAACGCGCCGGCCGGTGCGCCGCCGCAAGCCTGATTTGTGGGGACAGACGTTGACAAAGGGACGGCCTCCAGCCGTCCCTTTTGTTTTGGCTGTAACATTTGCAGGGCCGTTTCCGTATTAAAATCAGTATGAAAACGAACAGATGGATTACCCTCACCGTGGCCACCGCACTGAATGTGGTCGGATTGATGACGACCCCTTCACTGGCGGCGGACGCCCAGGCGCCGGCGCACGGACGGTTTCTTCAACGCATCGCCCAAAGGCTGAACCTGACCGACGACCAGAAGGCGCAGATCAAAACCATTCTGCGGTCGGAGAAGGACACCTTAAAGCCGCTGCTCGCCCAATGGCACTCGGCGCGGGAAAATCTGCGCGCCGCCATTCAGGCCAGTGACGCCAACGAAACCACTGTGCGCGCCGCGTCAGCCAGGGTCGCCGCCGTCGAGGCCGATTTGGCGGTTGAACGCATGAAAATTTTCGCCAAAATCGCCCCCATCCTGACCGAGGAACAACGCCAGCAACTCAGCGAGTTCGAGCAGCGCGCCGGCGATTTTGCCGACCGGGCCGTCGCCCGGGCCAGGGATCGGTTGGGCGACTAGATCGTGAGCGACGATGCCGAATTGCTGGAACGCATCCGGAACGGCGCCACGGACGAGTTCGCCGAACTCGTCCGGCGGCATCAGTCGCGCGTGTTCGCCATTTTGCACCGATATGAACGCGACGCCCACCAGGTCGAAGACTTGGCGCAGGAAGCCTTTGTCAAGGCCTGGCGCGCGCTGGGGCAATTTGACGGCCGGGCGCCTTTTGCACACTGGCTTTCCAGCATCACCACGCGGGTGGCGCTGGACCACTTGAGAAAAGAAAAACGCCGGCAGAATGAAATCGGCCTGCCCGAACTCGGTGACGACGCGCTGGACTGGTTGCGCCGCAACGACGAAAAAAACGAACTGGACGCGCACAGTGCGGCGGAGTTGCTCGAGCTGGCGATGCGCGAACTGTCGCCCGCCGACCGCGTGGTCATCACCCTGCAGGAACTGGAAGGCCGCAGCGTGAAGGAAATCACCGCGGCCACCGGCGCCTCCGGCGTGGCCGTGCGGGTGCGGGCCATGCGGGCGCGTTCAAAACTGAAGCGGGCGCTGGAAAAAATTGCGAAAGAAAAATTATGAATTTTCGGAAATTGAAACGGCTGTTTGCATCGGCGCGCCGGGAAACCGCGCCCGCGCCGCCGGCGGATTTTGCCGCGGACGTGCTGCGGGCCATTCGTCGCGAACCGCCGGTGGCCGCGCCGGAAACCCTTTCGGTTTTTGACCAGTTGAACCTGTGGTTTCCGCGCCTGGCGCTGGCGGCCTCGGCCGTGATTGTGCTGTGCGTGGCGGCGGATTATGGGCTGACGGCGGCGGGGGTGCCGAGTTTGAGCGACGGCGCGGCGCAGCTTTCCGCGCAGTGGCTTTTGACGCCGACCGGACTTTGATATGAAAGCATTCAAACTGTCGTTGCTGCTGGCGCTGGTGTTTCTGGCCGGCGTGGCCGCCGGCGTGGTCGGCACGCGCATGGCCGTCCGCCATTGGGTCAACACGGCGATTCAACGGCCGCAAAACTTTCAGTTGCTGCTCGAGCGCAACCTGCGCTGGCGGCTCCGCCTCAACGCGCGCCAGCGGGTGGAGGTGCATCGGATCCTGACCGACACGCGCGTCCAGTTGCGGGATTTGCGGCAGGTCTACCGTCCACAGGTCGTTGCCGTTCTCACCAACACCGAGGCGCAAATTTCCGCTCTCCTGACGCCGGAACAGGAGGCGCGCTTTGAACAAATGCAACGGGAAAACCGGCGGTTCTTTCCGCCGCCGGCACCGGAACCAGAGCGGTAGCCGGCAAATCGTTGGCAAAGCGCTGGTTGACGCACTGCATGTTTTTCTCCTTCTCCTCCCTCGAGGAGGAGAAGGTCGGGAAGAGGAGGCCAAAATATTTCTATACGGGAATCCCCTCAGCCCCAGCCCTCTCCCCGCTTGGACGGGGCGAGGGAGTTATCTCCCTTTGATGCGAGTGCCGGACATCTTGCAGATTCCATTTGAGCAAAGCCGTCCGGGGCGGTAAGGTGGGCGTTGTCTTGCGCGCGTAGCTCAATTGGATAGAGCGTCGGCCTCCGGAGCCGAAGGTTGTGGGTTCAACCCCCGCCGCGCGTACCAGTCTTCGCCGCCAAGCGGGGCTTCGACTCGGCAGGCCAGTTGATCTTTCCGTGCCACAAAATGCGGGCTTACCTTTTGGCCCTCTATTTACGACAAAAATTACCGCTTGACTCAAATTGAATAACCAGCTACCTTTCATTAAAAAGGTAGCTTGCGTTAGATTAACCATGGGCGTGAACGAAAAATTTTCGGCGATCCGGAAGGGGCTGCTCGAGTTCCTCGTGCTGCAGATCATTTCGGCGGAGAAGGTTTATGTGGCGGACATCTTGAAGCAGCTCAGCGTGACCGAATTCGCCACCCAGGAAGGCACGCTTTATCCGTTGCTGAGCCGGCTGCGCCGCGAAGGACTGCTGGATTACGAATGGAAGGAGTCCGAGGCCGGCCCGCCCCGCAAATATTACGAGCTGACTGCGAAAGGCCGGGAGCAGTTGCGCGAAACCCTGGAATATTGGGGCCAGATCAACGGAACCGTGAAAAAATTGGGGCAAAAATAGAAAGGAAAGAACCCATGAACAAGGTCATTACCATCAACCTGGGCGGCAACGCGTATCAACTCGAAGAAGGCGGCTATGACGCCCTGCGCGCCTATCTCGAAACCGCGACCGCAAAGCTGCAAGGCAATCCGGACCGGGATGAAATTCTCTCGGACATCGAATTGGCCATCGCGGAAAAATTCCGCGCGCTTCTGGCGAGTCACAAGACGGTGGTGGGAACGAAGGAGGTCGCTGCGGTCCTTGCGCAGATGGGACCGATTGAAGCAGAGCCGGGTGAAGCTGCGGGCACAAGTGCGAGTGGCGCTGGCGCCACCAGCGGCGCAAACAGACAGAAGACGGCGGGCGAGGAACGGGCGGCCGGGAGTGGAGGACCGCCAAGGCGGCTCTATCGGATTTACGAAGGCGCGATGATCTCCGGCGTCTGCAACGGCATTGCTGCCTATGTGAATATCGATCCGACCCTCGTGCGCATTGGCTTTGTGCTTTTGACGTTCTTTTGGGGCACGGGGCTGCTCGTCTATGTGGTGATGGCGATTTTGGTGCCCGAGGCGCGGTCGCCGGAGGAAAAGGCGGCGGCGTCCGGTTTCCCGGCGACGGCGCAGGAATTCATCCGGCGCGCGAGGGAAGGATATTATGAAGCGATGAAAGGCTTTCCCGATCGCAAGGCACGCCGTGAATGGCAGCGCCGGTTCAAGCAGGAAATGCGCGCGCATGCGGATCAATGGCGGTATAGCTGGCACAGTTATTGGGCGGAACACGCTCCCATTCATCCCGGGATGGGCTTCACGCTGCCTTTTCTCTCGTTGCTGCAAGGCGCGGCGACGGTCTTGTGGATTTGTGCCATTATTTCGCTGCTGGCGACCGGCGCGGTGTTCGGGCTGGCCCTGCCGGCGAACGTGCCGGTGTGGGTGGCGGCGCTGCTGCTGCTCATCGCCTACGGCATTCTCGTGGGACCGCTGAAATTCGCGCGGCGCGCATGCTATTATAGTCTGGGCCGGCCGCACTGGGCCTGGTCCCTGGCGTTTCTGCTGGATGCAGTGGTCTGGCTCGCGGTGGTCGCCGCCCTCCTCTGGCTGGCCTTCCATTACCTTCCGGAACTGCGCGACGCGGTTCACACCCTTCCGTCACTGGCGCACCAGGCTGCCGATGATATCCGGACTTGGTGGCATGGGAAGTGAAGTGACTGCGTGGGATTCAGTTGGACGAGTGGATTCAGATGTCGCACGCAGCCTCAACCTCCGGCTCCTTCCAAAACAACCCTCTACCTGAGCAGCTTCTTAGGAGGCATCGCTTTTCGTCTTGCCTCTCTTTCCAGCTACATAATTCCGTGTGGTCTTCCAAATCATGACATGACTATCGAAATGACCGCAATGTTGCCGAAGAAAACGGAGAAATAGTAATCCGATCTCCCATTCACCAGAATAACCAGACTGCCAGCTAAGGCTAACAAGCCAAAAATCAACCAGACACCCAACACGACTGCCAAATTGCGTGGACGCTCGGCCGCTTCTCGAAAAGAGCTGCCTTGTGCAAAGATGGACTCGAACGGATTGGTGAATGCGTATGGTCCGAGGGGTGCTCCGCATTTGACACAGAAGTTCGCGGAAGGGTCATTGGGTGTCAGACATTTGATAGACAACTGTCTTTCGCTCGGTTCTGCTGACTGTTGATGCGTCTCGTCTGACCCAGGCGATGCCTAACTATTTATTGAATTACATGGAGTTTTTTCAGGCTGATTTGATATTGGCCGACAAATATTAAGTCAGTTGCCCTGACGGTTTCCACTCCTGCAACGTAAGAGCCGGTTGCGGCCCGGTCAAATTCCAATATTGTCTTGTAGCGGCGCTCTGGGCGCATCCACACACTGTTCTCGCTGCAAGAGGACGGCAATGGCGGGAAACTGGCATCTGGAAGATGCCAGAACCCGCAGGCTGGAAGCCTGCGCTACGTAGCGCAGCCGTCCCGGCTGCGGGTTCCGGCGGCTTCCAGCCGCTGGTTTCAATAATAGTGCATGGATGCCCCGGCGCTCTGTGAGCGTCGCATGCTTTCCATCTCGAAACAACTGCGGCGGTCATAGACCGTGCTACAGTAAGCTCTAATTCGCAGCCGGCGGTTGAAAGCCCGGCAGGCCGAATTGCCAGAAGAGAAATGACCAGATGTCGGCGGTCTGCTCTTCCCGCTGCTTTTTCGTCGAGCCGATGCCGTGGCCGGCTTCGTAGTCCACGCGCAACAGGATGGGCTTGCCACTGCTCGTGGCGGCCTGCAACCGCGCCGCCATCTTCGCCGATTGCCACGGTTCCACCCGCGGGTCGTTGATGCCGGTCGTCAGCATCACGGCCGGATATTTCACGCCGTCCTGCACGTGGGCGTACGAGCTCATTTCATACAATTCCTTGAAGCCGTCCTCGGTCTTGACACTGCCGAATTCAGGAATGTTTGGCACGCCATTCGGCGTCGTCTCGATGCGCAGCATGTCCAGGCAGCCGACCTGGATAACGGCCGCGCCGAACAGGTCGGGCCGCTCAGTAATCGCCCGGCCAATCAGGATGCCGCCGGCGCTGCCGCCTTCACCGGCCAGCTTGTCCGGCGACGTGTATTTGTGCTCGATCAAATATTCGGCACAAGCGATGAAATCCTTCCACGTATTCGGCTTGGTCTGTTTGTAGCCGCCCTTGTACCAGTCTTCGCCGTACTCGCCGCCGCCGCGGACGTGGGCCACGGCAAACACGCCGCCTTTTTCGTACCACGCCAGCAACATGGGACCATACACGGGGTCCTGCGAAATGCCGTAGGCGCCGTAACCCCAGAGCAGTGTGGGATTCGAGCCGTCCAATTTGATGCCGCGCCGGTAAATGATGGACAGTGGAATCATTGCCCCATCGTAACTTTTCGCTTTGACCTCAACCGATTCCAAATTATCGGGCGCATCGAATTCGCCCAGGGGTTGCAGACCGGTGTTGGTGATTTTTTTCGTTCTCGGGTCGTAGGCGTAAATCTGGCCGGCTCTGGTCCACGTGCCCATGTCCAGCCAGGTGCCATCGAGCCGCGGATCCACTGCGGTCAGGGCCAGGGAGCCGTCGAACGGCAATTTGATGGGTTCGATTTTTCCTCCAAACGGCATCCGCCAGAGGCGGCCGATGCCGCCATCGCGCAATTGCACGTAGAGAGCGTCTTTGGCGACCGCCAGTCCGGTAATCACGGCGTTGCCGGCGGGCACCACGGTCCGGGCCGACGCCAGGTCGGGTTTGGCCAGGGAAGTAGCGATGATTTTGAACCGGGGCGCGTCGTGGTGCGTCAGCAGAAAAATTTCCTTCCCTTTGACGGCGAAATCCGTGACGTCGCCGTCCACATCGCAAATCTTCTGCCATGGCGTGTTGGGCTTGCCGACGGACGCCAGCGGGGCGGCGTACACCGTAAGCTCCTGCCGCGTGCCGTGCTCAATCGTACCCAGGGCGTAGTCGGAGCCCGGCACGGCGCTGACAAACGGGTCGTCGGCCGGGTCCACTTTCACCAGCGGCGAGACTTCATAGCCGAAAACGGGTGGTTCCTGGTCGGCCTCGGCGCCGATCACGTGCAAATACACGCGGCTCTTTTCGTAACGCGCCGTTTCGGGCATGTCGGGCTCCATTTTTTGCAGGCGATTGTAGTAGAATGATTTCCCGTCCGGGCGCCAACTGATTCCACCGAATTGTGCGCGGTCAATCGGCTGGCCCACTTCCTGCCCGGTCGCCGTTTCGAGCACGTGAATCACGGCGTCCTCCGAGCCGGCGGCGGAAAGTCCGCAGGCGACATAGTCCCCGCTGCGCGATGGTTCGTAATAATTGATGGCAAAGGGCTTGCCGGCGGCCCTGGCAAATTTTTCCGGGTCAACCAACAAGGTTTCCGGGCCGGCCAATCCCTTGCGGACGTAAAGCTTGAACACGTTGTCCTGCGGCAACCGTTTGAGATAAAAATACCGTCCATCCGGCAGGCGGCGCACGTTCTCCACCCGGGCGGCGACGGCATTGTTGAGTTCATGAATCCGGGCCAGCAGCGCCGCCCGTCCGGGAATGCGCTCCAGCAGGGAATGCGTGTAATCGTCCTGGAGTTGCATCCACGCCGTCACGTTGGGGTTGGACAGGTTTTCCATGTAACGGTACGGGTCAACCACCACCGTTCCGAAATACGTGTTGGTGACGTTTTCCACCGGCGCCACCGGCGGGCTGGGCAGGGCCGCCAGACCGTGCCACGTCAGCAGCCCGCCAACGCTCGCCGCCAGAAACAATTTTATCGCTGATTTGACAGGGTTCATTTTGTTTTCGCTCGTCAGAAGCTGAATTAAGGTCAATTCCCGGCGAACGCGTCAACGAATTTCATCATGGCGCGCACGTCGTGATAGTTCGCCTTCCAACTGTTTGCCAGGGTCGTGTCCAGGGGCTTGCCGTCGGCGGCCACCGAGTAAAGCCAGATGCCGGTGGCTGGATTGGCCTGATAAGTCTTGATGAACTGCAATTCTTTGCTCAACGCGGCGTCGTAGCGCGGATCGTCCTGATGTTTCAGCGCGGTGGTCAATGCGGACAGCATTTCGGCCTGCACCCACCAGATTTTTTCCGTGTCGGTCGCCGGCTGGTCGTCAAAGCCGCGATAATAAAGCCCGCCGCGTTGGTGGTCGTAACCGTTTTTCAGCGCATGATTGAGGAGCGCGTAGAAATGTTGCCACGACGGTTCCCGGCCCAGCACGTTTTCGGCGCGAATCATCAGCCAGGCGAATTCGACGTTATGGCCGTAGGAAAGCCCGGCGCTGCTGGCCACCGTCACCGGCTGCCAGTCGAACTGCCGGTGAAATGCGCATCGCGACGGGTCATCCGGGTAAAAATACGTCGCGTTGATGCGCAGAGCTTCGGCCAGCGATTTTTTAACAGCCGGGTCGTGTGTCGCGTCATATAATTCGGTCAGCGCCTCCATCCAGTGCAGATGCGAGTTGGCACTTTTGCAGCCAATCACTTCGACCTGATTGCGCGGGTCACCGGGTCGAAGCGGTTTCCAGACCCGGTCGGCATGCTCGAACCAGCCGCCGTTTTTGGTGTCATACAAATGCGTCTGAACGGTGTGATAAAGGTCCAGCGCGCGGGCCAGTGCCTCCTTGTCCCCGCTGGCGCGGTAGTATTCGACGAAGGCGTAAATCGTGAACGCCTGGCCGTAGAGTAATTTGCAGTCGTTCACCGGCTGGCCGTCGAGGTCGGTCGTCCAAAAGTAACCGCCATTCTGCCGGTCGAGAAAATGGTCGAGCAGGAAATGATACCCTTGCGCGGCCGCCGACAAATAATTCCGGTTCGTGTCGCTGTAACCTTCAATGTGCGCGAGCGAAAAGGCCCAGATCATGCGGCTCTGCGTGACAATTTGTTTTTCAGCCGGCGTCCGGCGGCCTTTCTGGGCATCGTCGGCGAGCAGATAGCCGCCGCGCCGGGTGTCCTGCGCAGTGTCGTACCAATAGGGCAGGATTCTCTGCGCCAGTTGGGCCTTCATCCCGCGCGCCGGCGCGGAAAAATCCATGGTCCACCCCGGTGTGGTGATGAGGAAAAAGAGGGCCAGAAGCTGCAAAACGCACGGCCGGCGGCACAAAAACAGGGCTTTAATGCTGAAAGGCTTGGCGCACACGCGCAAAGGGTTACATTTTCGCCTTTGCGATTCAAGAGGCATTGGCTCATTTCACTCTTGGCTTTCGCCGACCGTTGAGTAAACTAAGAATTCCATGATTGATACTGATATTGAATTGTTGAAGGGCATCGCGAATCAGTTGCGGATTCACTCGATCACCGCGACGACTGCGGCCGGCAGCGGCCACCCGACTTCCTGCTGCTCGGCGGCGGATGTGGTGGCGGCCTTGTTTTTCGGCCACATGCGTTACGACGCCAAGAATCCCCATTACTACAACAACGATCGCTTTATTCTTTCCAAAGGCCACGCCGCGCCGCTGCTTTACGCTGCCTGGGCGGAAACCGGTTTGTTCCCCGCCGATGATTTGCTCAAACTTCGCAAATTTGGCAGTGACCTCGAAGGGCATCCGACGCCGCGCCTGCCGTTTGTGGACGTGGCGACCGGTTCGCTCGGCCAGGGTTTGAGCGTCGGGGTCGGCCTGGCGCTGGCCGCACGACTCGACAAGCTGGATTACAACACCTACGTCCTGCTCGGCGACGGGGAAATCGCCGAAGGTTCCGTATGGGAAGCGGCGTCGCTCGCCGGTATTTACAAACTCAACAACCTCATCGCCATCGTGGACGCCAATCGCCTCGGCCAGAGCCAGGCCACAGCTTTTGGCCATGACATTGGCGTGTATCGCAAACGATTTGAAGCGTTCGGCTGGCGGGTGGAAGATATTGACGGCCATGACCTTGAGGAGACCTCAGAAGTGCTGGGCGGCGTCGGATTGAACGATCAGCCGCTGGCGATCATCGCCAAAACCTACAAAGGCGCGGGCGTCTCGTTTTTGCAGGACAAGGACGGCTGGCATGGCAAGCCGTTGAACAAGGAAGAGGCCGCCAAAGCCATCGCCGAACTTCAACCGACCGCCAAGTCCGGTGTCGGCGTGCCGATTCCGGCGCCGAATCAACTGCCCGCGCCGAATGACGCGGCCCCCGCCAGTTATCCGCCCCTCGGTTACAAAATCGGCGACTCGGTTGCGACGCGTGAAGCCTATGGCAACGCGCTTGCGCGCATCGGTGAGGCGGACCCGCGGATTGTTGCGGTGGATGGTGACACAAAGAACTCCACTTACGCGGACAAATTCTTTAAAAAATTCCCCAACCGTTCGATCGAATGTTTCATTGCGGAGCAAAACATGGTCGGCGTCGCCACTGGCTTCGGCGCGCGCGGCAAGGTGCCGTTCGCGTCCACGTTTGCGTGCTTCTTCACGCGCGCGTTCGATCAAATCCGTGTCGCGGGCATTTCGCAGGCAAACCTCAAGCTGGCCGGCTCGCATGTCGGGGTGAGCATCGGCGAGGACGGCCCGTCGCAAATGGGGCTGGAAGACCTGGCCATGATGCGCGCTGTTGCCGGCAGCACGGTGCTGTATCCCTGCGACGCGGTCACCACCGAGAAGCTGGTTGAACAAATGGCGCAGATCAAGGGAATCTGCTACCTGCGCACGTCACGCCCCAAAACACAGGTGATTTACAATAACGACGAACAGTTTCCCATCGGCGGCGCGAAAGTGCTGCGCGAAGGCGACAAGGCCACGGTCGTTGCCGCCGGCGTCACCTTGTTTGAAGCCTTGAAGGCCGCCGACGCCCTCAAGAACGAGGGCATCGGCATCACGGTCATTGACGCTTACAGCATCAAGCCGCTGGGCAAAGAGGTGATTCTCGCCGCCGCGAAAAAGACCAACCACACCGTCCTTACCGTGGAAGATCATTATACCGAGGGCGGCCTGGGCGACGCGGTCGCCGGCGAACTCAGTGTTGACGGCGTGAAGGTGCACAAGCTCGCCGTGACGGCCCTGCCGCGTTCCGGCAAACCGGAGGAATTGCTGGCGCACTTCGGCATTGATGCCGCGGCCATTGTCAAAAAGGTCAAGGCACTCTGACCGCCGGGAAGTTTTCGGAATTCTTAAAACAAAACGCGGAGAAATTTCTCCGCGTTTTTCTTTGATTTTCACGCGTCCGGGCGGTTTTCTTTTTGCCAATCCAGCACGCGTGAGGCAGATTGTGATGGGACATGAGTGGGAACGGCAAATTTCTGAAAGGCCAGTTGCTGTTGGACGGCGGCAATCTGAGCGGTTCTTTTTTCCACCAGTCCGTGGTGTTGATTTGCCAGCATGACGCCGAGGGCGCGTTCGGCCTCGTGCTCAACCATTCCCTCGGGAAAACCGTCGGCGAGATGATTGTGGCTGACCTGCCGGACACCCTTCGGGAATCGCCGCTGTATCTTGGCGGCCCGGTGCAGCCGACCGCCTTGAGTTATTTGCACACTGACAATTTTATTCCCAACGCCGATGTCTTGCCCAATCTGGCACTCGGTCATTCGATTGATGAACTGGTGGACATCGGCGAGTCGTTCTCGACCGGGAAAAAGGTCAAAATGTTCGCGGGTTACGCCGGCTGGTCGCCCGGCCAGCTGGAAAGGGAAATGAAACTTAAATCCTGGCTTGCCTTTCCCGCGTCCCTGGAACTGGTCTTCGAGACGCCGCCCGGACAACTCTGGCAAAAAATCCTGAAAAGCAAGGGCGGCTGGCGCAACAAACTGCTCTCCCAAACGCCGGACGATTTGTCGCGGAATTGATTTGTCGTAGCAGCCGACGTGAGTCGGCTCTGACTTTTCTCCCGTCGGAATAATGAGCGGACTGACGTCCGCTGCTACAATTCAACTCGCCTCGACGCGCAATAAAGTCGCGTCTGATTTCGCCGAAACTTTTGCTTGCTCCAAACACGCAGGTATCAGGCAAAACTGGCCGGCGGCCAAATTCACGGAAGCCGAACCGCTTTTGATTTCAAGCCGACCGCGCACCGCAGCAACAATTTGAAGTTTGCGCGGTTTCAGATTCAGACCCGCTCCGGCTTTTGTTTCCAACGCTTCGACGCTGAAAAGCGAGCTGTTCACGAGCGGCCGCGATTTGACTTCACCGCCGGTCCACTTGCTTTGGACCAATGCCGGCTCGAAATCATTAAAATCAATGCTCGCCAGCGATTCGGCGACGTGGAGTTTGCGCGGTTTGCCGTCC
The DNA here is from genome assembly GCA_021780375.1 of bacterium. GTDB lineage: Bacteria > Verrucomicrobiota > Verrucomicrobiia > Limisphaerales > UBA11358 > UBA11358. The sequence goes on from JAJXYT010000071.1 coordinate 18,614, forward strand.
AATCCCGCGCGGTTCCAGTCGAACACGCGATAGGTGGTGTCCGAATTTTGCTGGATTTCAAAAATCACCAGACCCGCGCCAATGGCATGGACACGGCCGCTCGGCAAAAACATGGCGTCGCCCGTTTTGACGGGCAGGCGGTAAAAACATCCGGCGACGGCGCCCTCCAGGATTTTTCTTTCGAATTCCGCACGCGTCACGCCGCGTTTGAGGCCGGCGTATAATTCCGCGGCGGGTGCGGCGTCGGCAATGAACCACATTTCGGTTTTCGGTTCACCACCGAGTGCGGCGGCCTTGCTGGCGGGCGGATGAACCTGGAGTGACAGTTTTTCCCGCGCGTCGAGAATTTTGCACAGCAGCGGGAAACGATTCCCGGTTGCCGGTTTTGCTCCGCCGAGAAGTTCCGCCGCGTGATTCTCCATCAGCCAGCGCAAATCCCTGCCTGCGAACGGGCCATTGGTGATGACACCGGCGTCGCCGGGCCGGTCGCTGATTTCCCAGGATTCACCGATGGGCGCGCCGGAAGGAAGTTTTTTACCGTAGAGCCGCTCGATTTCGCGTCCACCCCAGACGCGTTCCTTGAAAATTGGCCGAAAAGTGAGCGGATAGAGCACGGAGATTACGCCGTGGCGGCCGCGCGAGCCATGACATTGGAGGCCGTGGGCGCCGGTCGGGCTTCCGGGGCCGGAGATTTGGGTTTTTCGAAAAATTGCCCGTGGGCGCGGAATTTTTCGTAGCGTTTTTTCAGCCGTTCCGCGGCTGACAGTGCCAGGACTTTATCAAGATGTTTCAGCAAATGTTTTTTCAGGTTTACGGCCGTCGCCTCCGGATCCGTATGCGCGCCGCCGAGCGGTTCGGGCACAATCTCATCCACCAGTTTGAGTTCGAGCAAATCCCTGGCGGTGATTTTAAGGGCGGCGGCGGCCTTGGCGGCATTCGCGCGGTCCTTCCACAAAATCGCCGCGCAACCTTCCGGGCTGATGACGGAATAGTAGGCGTTTTCCAGAATCAACACGCGGTCGGCCACACCGATGCCGAGCGCGCCGCCGGAACCGCCTTCGCCGATGACGGCGGCGATGATAGGCACTTCGAACAATGTCATTTCGCGGAGATTCACAGCAATGGCCTCGGCAATGTGGCGTTCCTCCGCGCCAATGCCCGGATACGCGCCCGTCGTGTCGATGAGCGTGACGATGGGCAGGCCGAATTTGTTTGCCAGCCGCATCAAACGGAGCGCCTTGCGATAGCCTTCGGGATGGGCGCAGCCGAAATTGCGCAGAATGTTTTCCTTGGTGTCACGGCCCTTCTGTGTGCCGATGACCATGACGCGGTGTTCACCGAGTCTGGCAAAGCCGCCCACCATGGCGCGGTCCTCGGCGTACAGGCGGTCACCGTGCAATTCCCGGAAATCGGTGAACGTTTTTCCCAGGTAATCGAGCGTGTAGGGACGTTTGGGGTGGCGGGCCAGTTGCACGCGCTGCCATGCGTTGAGGTTCGAGAAAATCTGCCGGCGGGTTTCCTCCAGCTTCTTTTCGATGAGCTGGATTTCCTCCTCGAAGCTGACGCCCAAGGAGTGCTTTTCCGGGTGTTCCCGGAGGTCGTCGAGCTTGCTTTGCAGTTCGATAATCGGTTTCTCGAAATCGAGCTGATGTTTCATGCGCCAGGAAGTTATCCGTTTTGGGCCGGACAATCAATGGTGAATTCCAGAAATGCGAAAGGCCGGACTTGCGTCCGGCCCCCGCGGTGACGAGGTTTATACGCCTTCACCGAGGCGCTCAGAAGGGTGACGCGGCCAACTTGGGGGTCGCTGTTCGAGCCGCGCCACGAGCAAAACCTCTATGCCAACCCTAAACGAACAGCGAAATCTTCATTCGCAACATATCATAGACCGGGGGAAAAGCAAAAGGGTTCAAAAATATTTTTAACCGGCTCAATTTGGCCTGATTTCGCTGAAAATCAGCGTGTTTGGACGCATTTGAATCACCCGGCCCAAAGGCGTTTTTCCCGAAAAATCGAGTGATTCGCGCAATGCCTTTTCCTTGCCGGCGCCCGAAATCAGCACCCAAACCTGCCTGGCCGCCGCGAGGGCGGCGTAACTCAGTGAAATACGCCGGGTCGGCGGCTTGGGCGAACTCTCAATGAACAAAAACGGCCCCGGATGATTCACGACTGCTGCCGGGGCATCGGGAAATAACGACGCAATGTGACCGTCCTCGCCCATGCCCAGAAATATCAGATCCAGCACCGGCTGTGACGCCACTCCCTCTCCGCGCCCGAGCGGGGAGCAGGCTGGGGCGAGGGGATTTGAAAAATTGGCCTCCTCACCCCGGCCTTCGCCTGGTTGAGGAGAGGGAGAAAAACGTGAGCCCAAAATGATGCGTCGGAGCTCCGCATCGGCGGCCGTTACAGCCGTGAATGGCGAATCTTCGCCGCGAATGCGGTGAATCCGGCTTTCAGGAATTCCCAGCGGGGTGAACAGAAGTTCGTTGGCCATTCTGAAATTACTTTCCGGGTCGTCCGGTGGCAGGCAGCGTTCGTCCGCCCAGAAAAAATGGACGTTGCCCGGAAGGGATGGCGCGCCGCCATCTCCGATTTTTCGCACCCTGGCTTGCTCGACGACCGAAGTAAAAAATTTCCGGGTGATGCGCCCGCCGGACAGCGCGACGCAATGCCGTTGGCCCGCGCGCCGGTCCTGTTCGATTTCATCCAGCCAGGCACTCGCGACGCGCGCAGCCAGTTCGTCGGCCGTGGCCAAGGAAATCAGTTCAAACTTTTTCATTCAATCCGGGACGGACGGCGACAGACCGTCCCTCCCAATGATAACTTCCGTTTTGGCCGAATTGGCAATGTAGCAATGTTCGTGCGCCAGCTGATGCAGCCGTTCTTCATCAGCGGGTGCGGGCAATTTCCCGCCACCATCAAAGCTCCAGGGATGTTCCCGCGAATACCTGCCTTTTTAAAAAATCCGGGCTGGTCCGCTGCCATTTGATCGTTGCCTTGTATTCGGACATGAAGTTACGGATGCATCACTGCCAATCGTAAATCGTAAATCAAAAATTACTTTACCATCTGTGGTTCGTGCCAGGCGTGGCCGGCCTGGGCCAGCAAATCGTCTGAAGCCACCGGTCCCCAGGTTCCCGCCGAGTAAAATTCCCGGTTCGTCAGGGGTTTGCTGTCCCAGCCTTTGCGAATGGAGTCCACGATTTGCCACGCGGTTTCCACCTCGTCGCGGCGAATGAACAACGTTGCGTCACCGGCAATGGCTTCCAGCAGCAGCCGTTCGTAGGCTTCCGGCGTGTAAGCGCCGAACTCGGCGTCGTAGCTGAAGTGCATCCGCACCGGCCGCACGCCGAGGCTCATGCCGGGCACCTTGCCGTTGAACCGCAGGTAAATGCCCTCGTTCGGCTGCAGGCGGAGCGCGATGGCGTTGGTGTCAAGGTTCTGTCCGCATTCCGCGGCAAACAGCACATGCGGCGTGGGCCGGAATTGAATACGCACTTCGCTGGCGCTCATCGGCAGGTTTTTGCCGGTCCGCAGATAAAACGGCACGCCGGACCAGCGCCAGTTGTCAATGAGCAGCTTCAGCGCCACGTAGGTTTCCACGTTGGAATCCGGCTTCACCTTCGGCTCCTGCCGGTAACCGGGCACGGGCTTGCCATTGATGGCGCCGGCAAAGTATTGTCCGCGGACGACCTGTTTGGCCACGTCCTCGGGCGTCAGCGCGCGGATGGATTTGAGCAGCTTCACCTTTTCGTCGCGGATGGACTCGGCGGCGAGCGAGACCGGCGGTTCCATGGTGACGAGCGACAGCACCTGGAGCATGTGGTTCTGCACCATGTCGCGCAACGCGCCGGCCTCCTCGTAATAACCGCCACGATCGCCCACGCCGATTTTTTCGCTGACGGTGACCTGGACGTGATCCACGGAATTCCGGTTCCAGAGCTTTTCAAAAACGGAATTGGAGAACCGGAACATCAAAATGTTCTGGACTGTTTCCTTGCCGAGATAATGGTCAATGCGGCAGACCTGCTGCTCGTGGGCGTAACGCGTCAATTCGCGGTTCAGCGTCTGGGCGGAGGCGAGATCGTGGCCGAAGGGCTTCTCCACCACAATGCGCTGCCAGCCGGCGCCTTCCTTGTGCAACAGGCCGGCGCGGTGGATTTGCTCGATGACTCCGCCGAACTGGCTCGGTTGCGTGGCGAGATAAAACAGCAGGTTTTCCCGCAACGGGCCGCTGCCGAACGAAGTCAGCATCTCTTCCAGTTTTTTGTAGGCGGCGGTGTCGTTAAGGTCACCCCGGCAGTAAAACAGATTTTTGGCAAAAGCCTTCCACACCGTCTCGTTCACCGGCTGGGTGCGTGAAAACTGGTTGAGCTCCTCGCGCAATTCGTTCCGCCACGATTCGTCCGTCTTGTCGCGCCGGGCGAAACCGATGACGCGGAACGAGGCCGGCATTTGTTTGTCCCTGCACAGATGATAAAACGCCGGGATGAGCTTCCGGGCGGTGAGGTCGCCGCTCGCGCCAAAGATGATGATGGAACAGGGTTCAGGTGTTTTGCGCTCGGCACTGATGTTGCCCGTGGCCGGTTCTTCCAGCGAAATCGAAGTATTCACGGCGACAACAATGGCGCAGGAAGCGGACAAATTCAACGATTCTTGTGGCGTGCACCCCGAAAATTGTCGGGCGTTGGGGGTGCGTCTGAACAAATCAAATACGGCGGTTATCGGACCGCCAAAGCGATGCTGAAGCCAAAGCAATCCAGATGCTGCGCGGATGGAGCGCCGGTCTCCGACCCGGCGTGTCTGAAAAATCAACGCCTTCGCGCCGGGTCGGAGACCGGCGCTCCGGTTTTACAGACTGGCACTCAGAAATTGCTCGCCCGGGCGGGCGTTTTTTCACAAGATTCCTCCGTCAGCTCCAGGATGTTGGGGCGCGAAGATGAAAGCGAAAATTGTCATAACTCCAAAGAAAGCCGTGGTGGATCCGCAGGGCAAGACCGTCCGGAATGCGCTTGAGCAAATGGGTTACCAGGGCGTCGCCGCCGTCCACGTCGGCAAATACATCGAGATCGAACTGGCGCCCGGCACGGACAAGGGCGCCGCGCAGCAGGCGTTGAACGACGCGGCGCACAAATTTTTGAGCAACCCGATCATTGAAGATTACAAACTGGAAATTGAGTAAATAGTTGGATTAGTAGCTGGTTAAACAAGTTGAACAGGCGCGCTTTTTGCCAATGGCTGAACTCATTTAACCGATCACTTATTTAACCTAAACCATGAACTTTTCAGTATTACAATTTCCCGCCAGCAACTGCGACCAGGACGTCATCCACGCCCTGCGCGACGTGCTCGGCCAGTCCGCGCGCTATGTCTGGCACAAGGAAACCTCCCTTGGCGACGCCGACGCCGTCATCGTGCCCGGCGGCTTCAGCTACGGCGATTATCTCCGTTGCGGCGCCATCGCCCGATTCAGTCCGGTCATGCAAGCGGTGAAACAATTCGCCGACCACGGCGGGCTGGTGCTGGGCATCTGCAACGGGTTTCAGGTCCTGACCGAAGCCGGTCTGCTGCCCGGCGCGCTCGTCCGCAACCGTGATTTACGATTCCACTGCGAACACATTTTTCTGAAGACGGTCACACCGGATTCACCGTTTACGAACAAGATTCCGGCGGGCAAACTCTTGAAAATTCCCATTGCCCACGGCGAAGGCTGCTACTTTGCCGACGAGGAAACGCTGGCGAAGCTCAAGGCCAACAACCAGATTCTCTGGCAATACTGCGACGTGAACGGAAACCTGACCGACACGGCGAATCCAAACGGTTCGCTATTGAACATTGCCGGCGTCTGCAATGAAAGGCGTAACGTGGCCGGTCTGATGCCGCATCCGGAACGCGCCTGCGAACCATTGCTCGGCAGCGACGACGGCAAATGGATTCTGGAGAGCATCCTCGCTGCGCTGGAAAACAAGATCGCGGCAAAAGCCGCTTGAAGGGTTTTCGCGTGACTCAAATTGAATTGCTTTAAGGAGATTTGGGCGCGGTGTTCGCCGGCTCGTTGGCGGTTTCCGTGATGAAACTGTCCAGCACCTGCAAATAACCGTCGAGCGATTCATCAGCCTCGGGGCCGAGCTGCCGTTTGAGCTCCCGCAATTGCGCGGCTGCCGCCTGAGCCTGCCGCCGCACATCACTCACGTTCAGTTGCCCGCTTAACAAGCCGCTGACCATCTCGTCGTATTTGCGGGCGGCTTCGGGGTTGCCGGCCAGCATTTGCTGGCGAATCTGCCCGACGAAATTCGTGTTCGCGCCCAACTGCCGAAATGCCGCGGATAAATCCACATTGGTGTTGGCCAGGGCCGCCGGAGCGGTTGCCGTGGGGATATTGGTGGAGACGGCTGGCGCGGGATGACCGGTCGCTTGGGAGGCGATGGCATTGGTGCCAAATGACAGGCTTACGACCTTGTTGCGCGGCACGGTGATTTTGCCCAGCACCTGGCTGTTCAGTATCACCGTGTCGGGAGAAACCGACACCACCTTGCCGGAATAACGGTCGCCGTTTTGCATTTCCAGCACATCCGCCCGCAGCCCCGGCGCGACGAGCAACATCAAAATCATTCCGGACCGGATGAACCGCAGCTTGAGCCTCATGACCGGAACGGTAGCCCATCGGAAGGCCGCGCGCAAATATCGCCTGGCGCCAGGCGTGAGGCATTTCGCCGGACGCCGCCGGAATCCGCGTTGAAAACCTCCTCGGCTTTTTCCATCCTTGCGCCATGCCAAAGACAGCCTGGAGTTTCACCCTGGATCAGGGCATGAAAAAAAATCTGGTTGTTCTCTTCATTGCCGTTTTGCTCGCCGGTCCGGTGGTTGCACAGGTTCCATCCTGGGGTTTGGGGCCCTTTATTCGACCAGAAGGCGTCAATCCCATCATCACTCCAAATACCAACGCAATTTTTGACTGCCCGGCAAGCGGGAAACCGGTTCGGTGGGAAGCCTTGCACACCTTTAATCCGGCAGCTGTGGTCAAAGATGGGAAAGTATTCGTGCTGTATCGGGCCGAAGACGCCACCGGGTCAACGGCCATCGGCTCGCACACGTCTCGCTTGGGACTGGCGGTCAGCGAAGACGGTCTCCATTTTAAATGTCTGTCCCATCCCGTGCTGTTTCCCGCCAACGACAGTCAAAAGGACCGCGAGTGGAGCGGCGGTTGTGAGGACCCGCGCCTGGTTGAATCCGCAGACGGCACGTTTGTGGTCACCTACACCCAGTGGAACCACCAGGTCACCCGCCTGGCGGCCGCAACTTCAAAAGACTTGATTCACTGGACCAAATACGGCCAGGTTTTTTCCAACTATGCCGGTTTCTACAAATCCGGTGCGATTGTCTGCAAAATCTCGGATGGCCGGTTAGAAGCGGCGAAAATCAATGGCAAATACTGGATGTTTTGGGGTGAAGGCACGGTGTCGTGTGCGACTTCGGATGACCTGATCCATTGGGACATGGGAAAGGCGGTGTTGAAACCCCGGCCGGGAAAATTCGACAGCGCTCTGGTCGAAGCCGGTCCGCCCGCTGTGTTGACCGACAAAGGAATTGTGGTGCTTTACAACGGCAAAAATGATCCCGCCTCTGGCGACCCTGCTTTGCCGGCCGGCGTTTATTCCGACGGTCAGGCGCTGTTTGATTCCAAAGACCCTACCCATCTGCTGGCGCGCACCGACAAGCCATTCTACCAGCCGGAAGCGCCTTATGAGCGCACCGGCCAGTACACGGCGGGAACCACCTTCGTGGAAGGTCTGGTTTTCTTTCAAGGCAAATGGTTCTTGTATTACGGCTGCGCCGATTCATTTGTCGCCGTGGCCGTTTGGAATCCGGCAAAACAACAAACCCTGCCCGAAGCTTTGGAGTGGCTGTGGAAAGATTATCGGCCGGTGACGAAATAACCCGCGGCGCGTCCTGATTCCCGGCAGGGAGGCCAATCCTCTGCCCGCCGTTCCTGCAAATGCGAAAAACGGCGCGCCCGGAGTGACGCGCCCTGCCTGGTCGCCCGTTATTTGTCCGCCGATCTCTTCGCCGCGTCGGCTTTTTGTTTCGCGGCGAAATCCTTTCGTGCTTGTTTCGGGTCGTAACCCTGCGCCGTGAGGTAATCGTCCTCGATGATGATTTTGTATTTCTTGAAGAACGCGGATTTCTCCTTCATAGACTCGCAGTCCATCGCCTCCTCGCGCGCGGCCTTGAGATCTTGCAACACCACCGCCTTCTGCGCGTCCGTCAGCGTGGGAAAAATTTGCAGATAGACGCGGTAAGTCACCTTCACCTTGTTCACCGTCAGCACGTCCTTGATCGTTTCCACCTGCTCCGGCGTCAGCACCGCCGACAAAGCGGCGATGAACTTGTCATGCTGCGGCTTGAAAGTGGCATACACGCCGGCAATTTTGTCGAGCGCGGCGTTGGCGCGCGTTACGTTCTTCGCCGCGCGGGCCTTGTTGAAATCGTTCCAGAGCGGCTTGATTTGCGCGTCGTTCGCGGCGTGCCAGGTCTTGAGCGCCGCGAATTGCGCCGCGAGGAGGTCATGCACCCGCGCCGCCTTCGCCGCGTCCGCCAGCTTCAATGCCGCCAGGACGGGCTTGATGTGTTTTTCGAGCGACGCCTGTTCCTTGTCAGCTGCGGTCATAGCCGGGGCGGCGGCAGGCGTGTCGGCCTGGGTGCGGACAATCACCGGGGCAGCGATGATGACGCCGGCAATCGCTGCGATTAAAATCAATTGCTTCATACCGACAGGGATATGCGCCCGGCACACAAAGTCAATGGCAACGGGTATTGGAATCTGCCAAAAACCTTGAGAAAATTGGAATGGCGAGACCACAACCCAACTCCCGGAGAGTGGTATCATTCAGCCCGGCGTTATCCGATGAAACCGGACCAGGCTGGATGATGGATGGAAAAGTCAGACGACTCTGAGGGATCCATTGGTGTGGCAGGGCACACGGTAAACGAAGTGGTTGTTATTCAGGCTACTATTGGTTACAAATGTCTCATTAAGCGCGGAAAGGAAATATTCCTGCTATGAAAACAGAACCGACCCTAATCTCAATCGTCATTACCGCAACGCTTCTGGTCTGGCCGGCCCGGGCTCAAATCTACGACACCAACAACGACGCGGTTTCAACCTTCGCCGGCTATGGCATACCGGGTTATGTGGACGGGCAGGGCCTGCTCACGGCTTTCAACAATCCGACGCAAATCGTCTCCGACACCGCGAGCAACCTCTATGTCTGGGACAACGGGAACCAGCGGGTCCGAAGGATTACCCCCGACCGGACGGTCTCCACGTTTGTCGGCGGCGGCTCTTATCTGGATGGTTACGGCACCAATGTTTCATTGTCCTGGGGTCAGGTCAACGCGATGGCCATCGACCACGCCGACCAGATCTGGCTGGTCATGGCCAATAGTTACTCTGGCGGCGTTAGCTATCTGCTGACGATCAACACCAATGGCTACGCGTCCGTCGTCAACGGAGGTTTGACCAACCTGACCTCCTCCAGCGGCATCTGTTTCGATTCAGCCAACAATCTTTATTATTCGGGCGGAAACCGGATCTATCGTTACAGGCCCGGTACCGGAACCGTTGCCCCTTTTGCCGGAAGTGGGATTCAGGGATATTTCGACGGGCAGGGCACTCTCCTCACCGCCTTCTCCAATCCCACGGCTCTGGCTTGCGATGAGGCCGACAATATTTACGTCTGGGATTCCGGCAACGGGCGGATTCGCCGGGTGGACCAACAACAAAATGTGACGACGGTTGCCGGCAATGGCTATGCCTATTCTCCGGCTGACGGGGTGGGCACCAATGCCACCTTCAGCTTGATTAACTCCATGTTTTTTGATCACGCGGGCAATCTCTACCTGGTCTGCGGCAGTTGCGTCCGCAAAATGGATGCCCAAACCAACGTGACCACCCTGGCGGGAAATTTTAACCAATACTCCTCGGGCTATAACGACGGTCCGGGCAATCTGGCACTTTTCAGCTCCGCCGACGGGGGCTGTTTATCGCAGGGCATGGTTTTCGTCGCCGACAGCGGCAACAACCGGATTCGCAACATTACTTTCAACACCCAGGAACAACCTGTAACCCCGGCCAACCTCCAATTGAACACCTATCCCGGCGTGCAGATCACCGGCGTCATCGGGCGCACCTGTCAAATCCAGTCCTCGCCCGACATGACCAACTGGAACAGCGTGGCCACCGTGCTGCTCAACTCCAGTCCCTACCTGTGGATTGATCAGAACCCGATTGCCGGGAATAAATTTTATCGTGCCGTGCTGCTGCCGTAAGGGTTGAGGAAAATCGGCTGGACACTTACCAGTTCGTTTTTGCCCGCAACGCCGGGCACGTGGATGGCCGGTTGAAACAACAAACGCTGCCCGAAGCTCTGGAATGGCTGTGGGAGGATTACCAGCCAGTCGTCGCGCCGAAATGAAGTGAAGGCGGAAACACAAAGAAAACGGGAGGTTGTAAAGGGTCAGCGCGAACTGCCCGCCCATGCGACCGGGTGCGAGCACCTGTAGGAACTGTTAACCATCTGATTTGCCATCATCAAAAATAAGAGAAATACGCCGCAATTTGTCTCCTGCGTCGGGTTTCCAAAATTCTACCTTGTTTATATCTTCAGCATTAATTGTATCGCCTTTTCTCTCTCTCGCGACATCAACCGACCGTCGGAAAATAGAAAGAAAATCCCGAGCAACCCCTCCGGATGCTAAAACCAACCGGTCAATCGCTCCGTCGGTCATCAATTGTTCGGTTTTCAGCCTTACGGATGCCATCAGATTCGAGAGAATCTTCGTCAAAAAGTCCTTCGTAATCGTGTATTTCTCCAACGTGAGATCGAGATCAATCTCCTCAGCGTCGTCACCGAGCTTCATTCCGATCGGCGGGTTGCCGTGGATATACCACACGGTCCGGTGACGAATCGTTCCGACTTTTAGCCACAGTTTGTGGCCTTTACCGATGGAGTGCATGTAGTCAATAACCTGCGCCTGATTTTCTTTCCTGATGTGGTAAAGGTCATCCAAGAAAAGAAACGAGTGCCCGTTCGAAACACCTGCCAAATCATCGAACATCTGCTGGTAATCCATAATGTGGCGCCGAAGGAATTCGATTTTTGAGCGCTTGTATTGCTCCTCGACTTCTTGATTCTCCTTCTGTGATTCGGTCGCGCTTAACTTTGAGCCAATATTGGCTCCGCCCATTGCGCTCCGGCTGCAACGGCTGCCTGCGACTCACTTTCTGCACTTGAAGCCTTCTTCGTCTTCAACTCCGCTGCGTCGGCCGCATGAAGCTGTTCTTTTAGCTCTTCAATAAGTTTGGAAATTTTCGCGCTAACTTCGCGACACTTAACTTTGTTCTTCAAAACCTACAATCACTTTGATCTGCGCGAAACGAAACGGGTTGAGCGTCACTGTCGCCGCTTTGACTTGGGATTTGCGTCGTCGTATTTGACGTGAAAACTAATTTCCCGTCGCTTGGGTTCCGGCGGGGACATTAGCTGCCGGATGGCGTCAAAGACAACTTTGAACTGCCGGTCGTATTTCTTTTCCATGTCATCCAGTTTGCGCGCCAGGTCGGCATTGGACGCCAGCATCTGCCGCAACCGCACGAATGCGCGCACCACCTGCACACTGGTCTGTGCCGCCCGTTCACTGTTTAACACGTTCGCCAGCATCAACACCCCATGCTCAGTGAAGGCATAAGGAAGATTAGAAGAGAATTTGAGGTGAATAAGGTGGTCACAATTTGTGACCACCTCAGCTTTTTCGGTTTTGGTGAGCTGGAACATGAAATCAGGCGGGAAACGGTTCAGATTGCGTTTGACCGCTTGGTTCAAGGCTTTGGTTTCCACGCCATAAAGCTCAGCCAAATCGCTGTCCAACATCACCCTTTCGCCGCGAATGGAGAGGATTGCCCTTTCGATCCGGTCCATCGGAACTACCGCCACTTGCCCGTTCATTCCATACCTTTCTCCCAAGGTGGCCACAGTGTGTGACAACCTTTAAGGTCGCAATTTGCGACTTTAACCCGAACCGGTCACAAATTGCGACCGGTTCTTTTGAAATGCCAATCTGGCATTTCAAACGGAGCGCGAGTTGTCCCAACTCGCAGCAGCTTCATTCGTGGAGGCCGATCATAAAAACTTTCCACCCGACACTTGCATTCGCCAGCGCTGCGGCTTGGGACAAGCCGCGCTCCGGGTTAACTCTTCGCCGTCGCCAGCTCTTCTTCAAAATCCACAATTTCTTTGATCTGCACCAGGAACCAGCGGTCGATTTTCGTGAGGTTGAAAATCTCGTCGATGGTGAAGCCGGCGCGCAGGGCGTGGCGGATGAAGAAAATCCGCTCGGCATTAGGCACGCTCAATTTGCGGCTGATGACGTCCTTGGGCAGGATGTCGCGGTCGCCATAGATTTCCGTGCCGACGCGCCAGGGTTTGCCGTCGCCGCCCAGACCGCTGCGGCCAATCTCCAGCGAGCGCAGGCATTTTTGCAATGATTCCTTGAAGGTCCGGCCGATGGCCATCGCTTCGCCGACGCTCTTCATCTGCGTCGTCAGCGTGGGGTCGGCTTGCGGAAATTTCTCGAAGGCGAACCGCGGAATCTTGGTGACGACGTAATCAATGGTCGGTTCGAAGCTGGCGGGCGTTTCGCGCGTGATGTCGTTGCGGATTTCGTCGAGCAGGTAGCCCACGGCGAGTTTGGCGGCAATTTTCGCGATG
>JAJXYT010000100.1 GCA_021780375.1 bacterium
TTCCGATCTCGTGCCCGTGCAGCCGGGCAATTCGGGCGGGGCGCTGGTGGATGAGCGGGGCAACGTGATCGGCATCGTGTCGGCCAAGCTGGATGCGGGGGCGGCGCTGGCGGCGAGCGGGGCGTTGCCGGAGAATGTCAATTACGCGGTCAAGAGCAGTTTTCTATTGAGCTTCCTTGAATCGGCGCCAGATGTATCGGCCAGGCTCAAAGCGCCTAACACGAAGGAGGAGAAATTTGAGGACGTGGTGAAGCAAGCGCAGGACGCGGCTGTTCTTGTATTGGTTTATTAAATTGCCGCAAAGAGGCGCAAACGGCGCAGAAATTTTTCTTTTGTGCATTTTGTGCCTTCTTGCGGCCATTCAGCGGCGGTGCTGGTGCTGGTTTATTGAAGCGGGGTTGACGCGAATTGCGCGAATCATCGCGAACAGGATTTTAATTCGTGTTAATTCGTGAAATTCGTGTCAAAAGGTTTTTGTGTTCCGGCTCGCGAGGACGCTCGCCCCACCAAAAGGAAATTCGCGTTAATTCGCGGGTTTTTAAGTCAGAGCTGGCTCACGTCGGCTGCTACTTTTGAACGGGCTGCGAGACTGCTGCGCCATGGCGGACCTTGCCGCTCGTGGTCATGCTGATTTCAGACACGAACTCGAGCGAGGTCGGCACCTTGTGACTCGAAAGCTGGCGGCGGCAGAAGGCCAGAATTTCTTCACCCGAAGCCGGCGAACTGCCATGGCGCAACTGGACCTCGGCGCATATCGCTTCGCCAAACTGCGGATGCGGGCGGGAGAACACCCGCGAGCGCAACACCGCCGGATGCTGGTCCAATACACCGGCAATTTCCTCCGGAAAAACTTTGTGGCCGGCAATGTGGATGACTGAAGAAGTCCTGCCGTCCAACACGATTCGGCCACCGCCGTCGCGATGGGCCAGGTCGCCGGTCAGAAACCAGCCGTCATGCAACACTTCCTCCCGCAGCCGCGGCGGATTCAGGTAGCCGGAAAACATGCCGGGCCCGCGCAGCACGAGTTGGCCGGTTTCGCCTTCCGGCAATGGGTGCATGGCTTCGTTCACGATCATCGCTTCAAAGCCCGGAACCGGCCGGCCGATGGCTTCCGGATGTTCCTCCGCCTCGGCAAGGTTCATGATGGGCAAACCGACTTCGATGATGCCAAAACCCTGTGACACCGGCACCTGATACCTTGCCTGAAAATCCCGCGCCGCCTGCGGATCCAGGCGGCTGGAAACCGACATGACCCGCGATAACGATGGTGGCAGGGCGCGTCCGGATTTTTCGCCATTCAACATCCGGATGTGCATCGGCGTCACGTAAAGGAACGTGGCTTGATGTTTCGCTGCCGCGTCCAAAATGTTTTCGGCCAAAAAATCATTATTGACGATAACCGTGGCGCCGACTTCGAGGTACAGGATGATGGACACGTAAAAGTGATAGGCCATCGGGAGCACCCAGAGGATTTTATCCTCGCACGTCAGCCCCAGCCCGGCATTGGCGGCCCGGGTGCGTTCCAGCACGTCGTCATGGGTCAGGACCACGCCCTTGGACTGGCCGGTGGTTCCGGAAGTAAACCGCACAAACGCGGCGTTCTTGATTTCAGGCGCGAGCGGCATTTGCGGACCGTCCTGCCGCGTGAAGCGCAAACCGTTGCCACCGGGATTTTCCAGCGTGATGGTTTTGCCGGGCTGGGCCGGATTGCTGCCGTCGTCGAGAATCACGCAGAGCGGCGCACGCGCCAGCATGTCCGCCAGTTCCGCCGGTTTCATCTGGTGATGGATGGGCATGATGACCGCGCCGCAGCCCAGCGCTGCCAGCGCGCCGATCACGAACGCCCGTCCATTGCGCGCCCGTATGCCGACGCCTTGTCCTTCGCCCACACCCAGCCGGTCAAGCTGGACCCGTAGCGCTTCGACTTCGCGCCAAAGCGATTGGTAATCCAGCGAACCGCCGGCATCAATGATGGCGATGCGGTTAGGCCATTGCTTCGCAGAATAGGAAAGCGTTTCAAAAACATTCATCCGCATCGTGCAAATCTTAATCTTAATCATTGGTCCATTTGTTTCCGAACCAGCGTTAGGGCGTCATCCAGTGAACGTCCCCTGGCTTGAAAAGCAGCGGCGGTTCCGGCCGCCCAGCCGGTCGCCAACGCCGTGCCGATGACGCGGGCCGAGGTCATGGCGCCCGTCGTCGCGGAGAAGCAGCGGCCGGCCACCCAAACGTTGTCCAGTTCCGCCGGGCGCAGGCAATCGAAGGGAATTTCGTAGTAATCGCGTTCGGCGAAGCAGGTCATTTCCGGCCTTGGACCTTTCGTCCAACGCTCCATCGGCCAGCAACCCCGGGCAATCCCCGAGGGAAATTTTCGTGTGCCCGACACATCCTCGTCCATCAGCCGGGCGCGTCCCAGAATGCGGCGGCCCGAGCGAACGCCGAGTTGCGGGGCAATGGAATCCAGCCGCGCGTTCCGGCAGGCAGCAACATTTTTGACCAAACATTGCCGGAGCGGTTCCAACAATGCGCGCGCCTCGCGTTCCCAATCCGTGACTTGCTGCCAGAGGGCGCGGTCGGGGTCTGCCGGGAGCAGACTCAACTTGAAGGCGATGCGGCCGTTAGCGCCGGTGCCGGGCACGAGCGACAACCGTTCACAGAGTGCGGGCAAAGTTCCGTTTTCGACGGCCCAATGCAATTCGCGCCGCACTTCGAGCAGACCGCGCTGTGCCAGACCCGGATCCGCATTCTCCAGAACGAACACCAGGGCGGGCGCCTGGTCGGCGCCGCCGTTTTCCGCGTGGGCGCCGGCCAGCGCGGCGCCGGTCGCTTCGCCGGTGCAATCCACGACTGCGTTTGGACGGAAAAGCAACGGCTCATTCCAGGCCAGCGCACGAACTTCGTTCAGTCGGGAACCTTCCGCCTGCGCTTCCGCTACCGTGGCATGCAATATTACCGTGACGTTTTTGGATTCGCTCACCACCGCGTCCGCCACACCGGCGAAGGCGGGCGGGGAATACGGCAGCACCCAGAGGCCGGTGTCCGTCACCCGAATGGGTTTGGTGTCGGCGGCGCGCTGCAAGCGCGAGGCAAATTCCTGTGGAAAACCGCCACCCACCGGTGTGGCCTCGTCACCAGCTGTGTCCCGCAAATAAAGTCCGCAGATGGTGCCGACTTGCGCGGTGGTGGCCAGCCCGCCCAGAAAACCATAGCGTTCCAACAAAACCACCTTCGCCCCGGCGCGTCCGGCGGCGGTGGCCGCCGCCACGCCCGCCGCACCGCCGCCAATGACCAGCACCTCGAAGGCAACGGTCGTGGAACCGATGCGGGCCGGGTTGCTCACGGCGTGCTCCGTCGCATGTGCTCGCCGTAGCTGCTGATGTTTTTCCACTGCGGCCGCACGTTGAGCAGGACCGTAACTTTTTGTCCCAGACGAACCACGGTTTTGCGCCAGTCCGCCGGCGACGTCCACTCCGCGCGCCGCCGCGCGATCCGATCCAGTTTTTTCTCGGTGTCGTCCGCCAGACCGGGTGAAAGATAATACGCCGGCTCGAAGAGGTCCTGCTCCGGTTCTACCTGGCCTTCCCGCACGGCCACGTCGGCCATGGACGTACCTTCATAGACGCGGATGCCGACGGTGGCAAAAACGGCATTGGCGCGCGCGCAACTGTTCAAAAAATTCTGGGTATCCTCGACGTCCGCCCAGGTTTCACCGGGACCGCCGAACAGCAGGTAGATGGCCATCGGCAGGCCGGCATCGTGCGCCGCCTGCAAGGCAATCCGGGTTTCCTCCTGTCCGAAGGGCTTGTTCAACGCCGTCAGCATTTTGTCCGAAGCCACGTCCAATCCAAACTCAACCCCGTTGCAACCGCCTTCCTTCATCGCGCGCGCCAGCTCCGCGTCAAACCCGGTCGGATTACAGAAGGCCGACCATTGGATCGGCAACCGTCGCCGGGCGAGTTCCCGGCAGATGGCCAGCGCGTGGCGGCGGGGATCGTTGAAGACGCTGTCCACGAAAAAGAAATGGCGCAGCTTCGACCGGACGGCCACCGTCTCGACCTCCTCGGCTACGGCTTCCGGTGGCCGGAGCCGATACCGGCGTCCCTCCAATTGGGGATAAATGCAATAGGCGCATTTGAAGGGACAGCCGCGTTTGGTTTGCACGCCCACAAACCCGCCCCGCCGGAGGTAACGTTGGTAACGGCAAAGTTCGTGGGCCGCCGCTGGCAATTGGGCGAGCGGCTCGATCGCTCTGGTGGGCGCAACGTTAAGGCCGTCGGTTCTGATGCCCGTGATAACGCCTTCAATCCCTTCCAATGAACGTCCGGCCTCCAGGCGCGCCAGCACTTCCGGAAACGCACGCTCACCTTCGCCGATCACTCCGCAGTCAGGCATCAACCGTCGCATCCAGCCTTGAGGTGAAACCGAGAAACCGGTGCCGCCCAGGATCAACGGCCCGGCGAAATGTTGCCGCACCGTTTCCGTCAGTTCCCGTACTTCGTCGAAATACAAACGCGGTGCAAACGACCAGCAGTTGTCCAGATTCCGGATGCCGAAAGCCACGGCTTGAAACGTGTCCGTTGTCAGTGCCTTTCGCAGCGCGCGTCGCGGCATTCGCGCCGTTCCCAGATCCAGAAATGTCACCTCGTGCCCGGCGGCCCGCGCGGCGGCGGCAACGCACAACGCTCCCAACGGCGCAACCGGATAAGGGGAGCGCTCCCGATTGGTCGCCACCAGGAGCACTTTCATGACAATGCCTCCTCCAATAACGCCTTGCGCACGTCCTGTTCCAACCCGTCCACTTCGGCGGGCGTCAGGCAGTCATCCACCCACGACAGTTCGGCGGTCAGCCGGTTGCCGAACCGCAAAAACAACATCGTCAAGCCGGGCCATCGCCAGCAGGGGATCAGGTGCGTGGCATCCAAAATCCGGCCGCCGCACAATTCCGTCATGCCCGGACAGATTTCGCCTGAATCCGAAAAGCTCAGGGAAGCGATCTTGCCGCGGGTCGGTTTGCCCAGATGGTGCGCATAATATCCCAGTGGCAGCGGTTTGAACATTTCCAGCGCCGCCATGCAACATTCCGGGAAACGGTCGCGGATCTGGTCCATCATCTGCCGGCTGAGTTCGCCGACGATATCGGTGATTCGTCCGGCGTGCCTGGTCTCAATCCGATAGAACAGAATGGAGAGATGATTGGAAAAGATGGGGCCCTTCGCGCCGTGCCGGCGGGTATCGTGGGGCACGGGAACCAGATAAGCCCCGTCCCGGTTGCCGCGTCGGAGTGCGATGGCGTGCAAGGCGCGGATGGAGACGGCCAGATAAAAATGGCTGCGCCGGAAGCCGGCGGTAATTTGCTGGCTGCGCGCGTCAATGCGGGCGGTTTCCGCTTCGGTGAGACGGATGAGGCGACGATGATTGCGGCAGGGACCGGAACGGGGTTCGGTCGGCACCAGGGTAAAGAGCGGTTCCTTGCCGGATTCATGCAGCCACTTCACCGAGCCATGCGCCATTTTGGCGTTTGACCACCAACCGGCGATCCCGCCACCCCGGGCTGTTTGCCGCGGGCTGACAAAATCCTGGATGCCGGGTGTTCCGTTCGCGGCGCCATCGGCATTGAGATGACTCAATAAAAAATCCAGCCCGCGCGCATCCAGCAGCGTGTGGTTCCAGGAAAGGTACAGATGATTGGTTCCATCCGCGTGGCGCACCACGTCGAAGGTTACCCCCGGGCCTTGTTCGGCGCGCAGCTCACGTTCCGCGACCGCCTTGGGCAGCGACCACAGTGTCTCTGCGCTGCCATTTTTATCGTGGTGTTCGAAATAGATGGCTTTTGGTTTTGTCGCCGTCCGCCAAACCGCCGGCAGCAACGGCAGCGGTCGGACCAGGCGCGCCCGCGCCAGCCAGTCCATGATCAGCGATTCGGCAATCCGCCGGCGCAGCCGGTCAACGTCAAAGCCCCGGTCCAGTTGAAAGATGGCGCAGCAGACGTTGCCCGGCAGGCCAAACCGCCGCATCCGGCGGTCCTGGCCGTGCATGAAGTAATCTCCGGCAGCCGATCGAATCTGACGGGGCAGGTCAGGCATAAAAGCGGACAATTACGCGGTCGAGTGGCCGTTGCGCGCCAACTCGGAGATGCATTTGGCGAGCGTGGCCATCGAGGTCAGATTATTGCCCGTCAGGTGCGAATCCGGCACGCGGACGCCAATGACACGCTCGCAAAAGAGCAGCAATTCGACCAGCGCAAAGGAATCAATGCCAGCCTGGGCCAACGGGCTGTTTTCGTCAAAAGCCGTTCCTTCGGCGACGAAATTGGTCCGCGCGAACTGGCAGAGCTGCGCGGCGATGGTCTTGGGGTCCTTCTCGGGAGTCATTGCTCGATTGGGTCGGTGACGGAGCAGCGGCCATGGGTGGCCGCGACAACGGGAATTGCCGGTGAAAAAACCGATCGGCGTTCGAATCCGGCCTTTGCACCAGCGAAGAAGCAGTGATTAGGGTCAATGCTCATTTTGGACAAGTATGGCGCAGCTTAAAATAGCGTCAAGCATGGAAGCAGGATGGTAGGTTGTGCATTATGTGCTTGCCCGGCGTCACGGCGCCGGAACATGCTGTGCCGGATGGCAGAATCCGTTCCCGAGCCAATGGCAATTCCACCCGTCGCCGCGCCCGCCCGCCTTTCCAAGGCGAAGTTCATTGCCATTAAAATCATCGCCCTGACGGCACTGACGCTGGTGCTGGGTTTTGCCCAGGGCTGGGCGTCGTCGCGACTTTACAAGCCCGACCACGTCGCCGGTTTTTACATGGGCCTGCTGCATGGGATGCTGATGCCCGCCGCGCTGCCGGGTATTTTAATGGGACAGGACCCGCCGATTTACGCGCCGAACAATTCAGGGCGGCTTTACAACATGGGCTACATTTTCGGCATCAACACCTGCGGCACGATCTTCTTCGGCGTCGCCTTCTGGCAACCGCGACGACGGCGGGGCTGTAAATCATAAATTCCCCGTCAGTACGGCCAGTCGCAGAAAATCTCCACCACGCTCAACGCGCCGCCACCCCAGTAGCGGCTGGGGCCGAAGGTAAACACCCGCCGGTTCCGCTCGTACACGAGCTTGACGGGATGTTCGGGAATGTTGGGATCGTACGCTTCGAATTCCAGGGTTTGCTCCGATTCCTTCAACCCATACAGCACGATGCCGTGGTTGATGGTGATGCGCGGAAAACAGAACAGGTGAACCAGGCTCAAGCCGCGCTGGGGCAGCGATTGTTTCAGTTTTTTCGCCATTATTTCGCGATGCCAGGGCATCATCGGAAAGATCATCCGCCAGTGGCTTCGCAGGAAATAGGATTGCCAGGGGCCGCCCATCTCCGCCTTGAGCAGCCGTTCATACGCCCGGCTGAACGAGCGCAATCCATCGTAGCCGGGCACCACCACGCGCCCCGAGTCCGCGCCTGCCCGGCGTGGGTTGCGGGAGACGATCTCGCGGATGAGCCGTCGGCAAGCTTCTGGTTCCGCCGGCGGCAGTTCCGGTGCAAAGCGGGCGTGATAAAAGAATTGCCGCGTCGAGCGCACCATCACGAAGCAGCGATGATAGTAGGTGGGCGGCGGGCTGGTGTTGACCGTGGCCATCGCGCCGGTTACCGGATCGAAATGATATTGCC
>JAJXYT010000208.1 GCA_021780375.1 bacterium
AACACCGTGGGCTGATCGAAATCTTTCCCAAAGACGGCCTGCGCCGGCGTTTTCATGCCCTGCTGAAAAATGGCCGGATTGATTTCGTCTCTGATGCAGACCGCTTTCCATCCGGCCAACCCATCCTCCTCAAGCCGGACCTGTCGGAAATGCGTTTCCAGCTTGAGAGCGACAATGCGAAGCCTCATGTTGCCCGGATTCATTTCTCCGGTCCCGCCGGCAACTACACGGTTCAAGACCAGCAGGGAATGGTTTCCGAAGCGCGGTTGGCAAACGGTCAGGAAACCCTCTTCGATCTGCCGATGCATGCAGGCGCCAACCCTGAGGCCTTTACCATTACCCGGAGCACCGGGTTATAAGCAGGAGGCTGCTGCCAAATGGCGTGGCGGTTTTTGGCAGAAAGTCGTACTTATCCGGACTACTCATTGCGCTTTCAAAATGAAAAACATTTGCGGCCAGACACGATTGACGAAGTTGCCGACGTCGACGCTGAAGCTCCCATTCACGGCCAGGGTGTTGGTGGCCATGGCGGCCCACTGATTTAACGGCGCAGCCAGATTCGTGCTCGCCAGCATATAATAGGTCCGGCCCGCCAGGCCATCCAGGCAATTCAACGTCAGATTCGATTCCGTCACGGTGACACCGGAGATCACCGGGGACACCAGCGGGATGGTGAACGGAACCGGGTCCGAAGCGATTCCATTGGCCACCGCCGCCAGGGAATAGGTCCCCGCCGGCAAGCCGGCGGGCAATGCGAATTCCGTGCTCATCATCTCGTTTGAGGTCATCACCCCGGTGCTGGTCCAATTGTAGGTGCGCGCGTAATAAACATTCCCGACGCTGTTCGTCAGACGCACCAGCGGGAAACTGCTGGCCATCTGCGCGTCATCACCGTAGGCCGCGCCCTCGGAAATGCCGTCCAGGCCCATGCCGGTAAGATGATACGAGCCGTCGGCGTTTTCCAGAACGCCGGCAATGAAGGGTTTTCCCGCGGCCAGGGGAACGCCGTCAGGCTTGTAGCTGTAGATTTGCGGACTGCCAAACTCCCAAAGCACAGTGCCGTCGGGCAAATCCAGCATCTTGGTGTAATACGGCGCGGCGTTGAAGCTGGGTCCGGTCGGCCCATTGACCCGGGTGAACGTGTTGGCGACCGAATCGTATTCAAAGAAATTGACCGGGCCGTTGAAGGTTCCTGCCGTGCCGGTGGCCAGCAGGATTTTCCCGTTGACCAGCATGGCGCCGGGAGCGTCGAACATCCCCTGCGCGTTTGTCCCCACCGTCGGGAAATCGGGGCCGGCCACCCAGGAGCCGGCGGCGGTTGTACCGCTCGGAGTGTAGAGGGCGGTGTTGGTGCCGCCGCCAAAGAAGATGGCCCGGCCGTCGGGAAGAAGAAAGGCCGGACCCAGTTCACCACCGGCATAAACGCTGACCGGTACGGTTGCGTCGACCAGCCATTGATTCAATGAAGGAATGTAACGCTCCGTCTGAACGCTTGACGGGTCTATGGTGAGAATGCTCGCGTCCGGCAGCTTGACCCAGCTCGCCTCCGATTGTGAACTGCTCTTGAGATTCGGCCCGGCGGAGAAGGTGTTCCGGGCCGGGTCGTAAATCACGGTTTCATGCGCATATTCCACCGCAACCGGGGCAATCAGAACATTCCCGTCCGGCAGGAGTTCGGAATCGGGTTCCCCAAAACTTTGGTAGGTGTTTCCGCCCCAGATGGGGGACAGGCTGGTGGGATTCAACAGTGACGTGGGAACCGGCACCTCCGTCCAAAGGTTGCTGACGGGGTCATAGACCTCGGCGGTCGCGCCGCCGGTACCATATTCGGCTCCGGCAACAAACACGTGGCCGTTGGTGAGAACATCCGAAGCGCATCCAGCGCGCGAATACAACATGGGCGCGCTGACCTTCCAAGTGCCGTTGACATAGCTGCCGTGACTGTCCGGTGTCAGGCGGAACCAATTGGTGCCGCCATTGCCCGTTGGATCGTTTTCCGCCAGCACCGTGCCGTCCGAGAGCAACAACATGAGCGACGGATTGCCATTGGGCGCCACGCTCGGCGTCTGGTGGACCAGCGCCGTCCAGCTCCCCGCAGCCTCCGCTATCTGAGCCAGGCACAGCAGTAACAGGCAAATCCAAAACGACATACCATGCCGGATTCTTGCTATTGATCCCTGAACCAGACGGCGCTGCTGCCGCCGCGATTGAGCCGGGCATAATTCGGTATTGCGGTCAGCGCGGCGCCGTTGGTCCAAACACCGGTGATCTTCATGAACCCGCCCAAAATATTCGTGTATTGAATCGACAAGGGCGCAGCCGGGTCGAGAACCAGGCCGGTGTTCTGGTCCGCGCTTTCGATGTTGTAAACCAGCGGGCCATATTGCAGCGCGACCAGCCCGACATCAGCGGCCACCTTGCTGCTGGCCTTGATCCGCTGCACCGTCATCGGCAATACCAGGTCCACCGTGTCGCCCGCCGTCCAGGTCCGGGTGATCGTCGCATAGCCATTCGTGATAACGGGGCTGACGGGCACGCCGTTCAGTTGGATGGAAGTAAAACCACTGACGGCCGGCGTCGGCGCGTAGAGCCGGCTCCAGGTCCGGTTGGGCGCCCGGATGTTCAAGGTAAAATTCGTCGTTATCGCCGGATTGACGATGATGGCAACATGGTTGGTCCACGGATAATCCGTGGTCTGGACCATCTGCACGGTGGTGCCGGAGATGCCAGGAATCGCGACCGTGCTGCCGATGAACAGGTTGACGTAAATCGCCTCCGGACTCCGGGCATAAATCCAGGTGGGCAGTTGGAACAGGGTCCGGGCCGCGTTGCCGTAACAACAAGGCACACCCGTCCACGTAGCGCGCGCCCCGTCGGTGAGCGGATTGGGATAAAAGATGCTGGTGGCGGCGTCATCGAGGGAACCGAGGATTTCGTTGTAGAGCACATTCTCCATCAAGTCGGCGTATTTGGCATCCTGGTAGGCGAGGTTCAGCTTGTGGAAGAAGAAGAGCGTGCCGCAACCGGCGCAGGTTTCGCAGTAGGAATTGTTGGGCAACGAGTAGTTGTTGCCGAAGCCCTCCGAGGTTTCGCCGCTGCCGACGCCGCCGGTGACATAGTATTTCTTGTTGACCAGATTGTCCCAAAGCGAAAGCGCGGCGCTCTGGTAGTCCACATTACCGGTTTCCAGGGCGACGTCCTCCATGCCGGAATAGAGATACATCGCGCGCACGGCGTGGCCCACGGCTTCGTACTGTTGAATCACCGGGGCCTGGCTTTGGTCGTAGGTGCTGCCGTCCCCCAGGGCGGCGTTGACGGCTGGAGTGCCTCGCATGTCCATCAGGTATTTGGCAAGCGTGATGTATTTCTGGCCGGTGCCGGCGCCTTCGTACTCATTCATGAACCGGCCCAGATGCACGAGCGCCTGTTCCATGTTCTCGTGGCCGTCGAACCACAGCTTCCGCGGCACATAAAGGTTGTTATACCAGCAATCGGCCAGTTTTTTGGCCGCGTTGTATAATGTCGGATCGCTCCGGCCGGTCATCAGATAATGGGCCAAAGCCGCCTCAATGAAATAACCGCCCACATAACCTTCGTGCAGGCTGTTGTTGGACCAGCGCGGCAGGCTGCGGAGGGTCGTGTAGGTGTGCAAATAACCGTCCGATTCCTGCGCGCCGAGGATGATGGGAATCCAATAATTCAGATTGGTCCGGAAGGCATTCTGCGCGGCAATGACCGTGGGGTCGCCCTGCGCGTCATACATCAGCGCGTAGCACATTGCCTCGACCGTGTTCAAAGTGTAGGCGTCAGCCCAGGGGTCGGCGTTGGGCACGGTATAGGCGCGTCCGGCCAGCTTATTGCCGGCCTGGATGAAACTGTTGATATTGCCTTGTGCCAGGTTCGTGTTGTTCAACTGGGCGTACAAGTGCGGAATCCAATTGGTGAGCGTCCGGTTGAGCCGGTAACGCCAGAGCGGGCTGGTGATGCTGTAGGGCGTCACATAGACTGGCAGCAAATGAGTGGCCGGGGGCGCTGGAGCCACGGCCACGTTCACCGTGCTGGTGCCGGTGTATTGTCCGTCGTAGGCGGCCAACTGGAGTACAAACGCGCCGGGCGCCGAAAAACTGGCAGTCGTGTTCAACGCGTTTGAATTGCCAAACGTCACCGTGCCCGCTCCGGACAATACACTCCACGTAACAACCGGGTTCGTGAAAACGGCGCCGTCGTCCTGAACCGAACCGCTGAGGTAGGTGTTGCCGCCAACGATGACATCGCGGTCCACTCCGGCCTTCACAACCGGCGGGAAGTTCGTCGGCGAGCCGCCGGCGTCATAGACCCGCCATTGCAGGATCCCGGTGGAGTGGCCGGCCGTGTCGGATTGGATCAGGAGCCGGAGCCGGGTGGTGGTCACCGGATCAAAAGTCGTCGTGTTGAACTGATTCAACGCCACCCCCAATCCGGCCGGATGTCCGACTGGAACAAAACCGGTTCCGTTCCAATATTGCAGGCCACACGAGGCCGGCGCGTAGATGCCCTGGTTGTCCTGCCACCAATACACGTCAATCATGGCAGTATTGATGGGTAGCGGCCAGTCATACTCCACCCACTGCAAACCGGTTTGCGGCCAGTTGCCGTAAGCTCCATGACTATGATCCGCCGAGTTGATCGGGACGTAGCCATCGTTTACAGCCGACAGCGTCTCCCAGGATGAAACATACGAAGTCTGAGGCGTCGCCGCCATCGCCACATTGCGGCCCGCCGGAGGCAAATCCATCTGTTGCAATCGATAAAACCGTTGCGGCGCCGTCGCCCCGTTCGACAACACCAGCGTGGTGGTCACCTCCGTGGCACGTTGTGCGGGCAATGGGGCCAACTGCCAGTTCGACGATTCCAGCGAAGCAGCCCATTGAGCCTGATACCATTTGCCCGGCACCGTGTTGGTGCTGGTAATCAGCATGTCTGCGCCGCGAACTTCTCCCTGTGCCACCAGCGGCGGCGGTTGCGCCCCGGCATGGAAAATCGCCAACGCAAACAGGAGCGCGGCAACTGGCAATGTTCGTTTGGTCACAACGGACTGCATAACAGAAATGCCCATTTATCTCGAGATGTTAAATGACTGCGGTGAACTCCCGGCGTCCTTCGGCAAACTCAGGACGGCTTCCTGTCCGGCCAGCAGATTCGTCGTCGTGATCGCACCGTGAATGCTGCTGAAGGTGTAGGTGGCCGCGGTTGAGGACGTGAAATGCAGCGTCACCGAATGCGCCGCCGTGTTCTCGCTTTCAATCTGGAAACTGACCTGCGACAAGTCCGGCTGCAGCACAATCGGCTGCGCGGCCGCAAACCGGTCGTTGTCCAACACCAGATGCAGGTAGCCGGTGTCGAACATGGCGTGGAACCGGCGGCGCACGCCGTCCAGCGGAATCACCTGGATATTGGTGGTCTGTTGCCAGGTGCCGCCGTAGCAAAAACGTCCGAAGATCGGGTCGTCGGCGAGGATGGTGGCAGCCATCCGGACCGCGCCGCAAAAGCCTAAATTTTCCTCGGCGGAGTAATACCAGGGGCCGCGATGCATCGGCTGGCCACCCAGCCAGGTCGTGTTGTAAGGCGAAGGTTCGAACCCGCCGCCGCAGCCGCCGTCGTACGCCGCGCCCGGATACCAGAAACCGTAATTGGGCGGCGGCCCGCTGTTCATCGTGGACCAGCCGTTGAGATACGAGCCGTAACCGAGCCGGAGATAGTCCGTGGCGTTCGTGGCGTAATACAGCGCGTAATCCAGCAGGCCCCAGCCGCCCATCTGCGCCATGTACGTCACGATGTAATCGTTACCCATGTCGCCGCGATAATCGCTGCCGTAGTCATAATAGGCCGTTTCCAGCCAGCCGCGGTCGAACACGTTGGCCGTGATCTCGGTGTTCTGATATTGCTGCACCTGCTGGAGAAAAGCCGCCGGATTGCCGGAACCCATCAGCGCATCCGAACCGGCATGCTGCAATGCGTATTTGGCGTAGGCCTCCTGGGATTCGAAGCCGGTGGAGTCAAACGCGTATTCCGAGGCGAACAGGTCGGCGTTGCCGTTCACGTAGTAGCTGACCTTCGTCTCCCAATCGGTTTTCAAACTCGCCGCCTGGCTGTTCATGCCTTCGGCGTTTAAAGCGTCGATCAAATCCGGAATGACGACTTCATTCATCAAACCGACCTGCGTCGCCTGGCCGCCGCCGTAGCTCCACAACGCCATGGCCGTGCCCCAGGCGCGTTGCAGATAAGTATCCGCGCTTAATGCAGTAGTGATTTCCGGATGATACTTCGCCACCAGGTACATGTCGTAATACATCACGATGATGTGCGGGTAATCGTAGCCGCGGCCGATGCTCAGATTGTTATTGGTCCGCAGGGTGTACCAGTCCGGAACACCGTAAATGCCGTAGGAATAAGTCTCGTTGGTGGCGCGTTGCAGGCCGCCCCACACAAAATTGGTGATGTAATAATCCAGCGCCGAAACCTCGCTCTGCACCGGGTACACGGCTTCCTTGGTGGCCAGATAGGCCGGCCGCGATTCGCCCGCATCGTCGCTGGCGATTTCATAAACCTGGAAACTGCTGTCGAGCGTATCGTGATTGTCCGGCGTCACCATCACGCCGTCATTCATGTTCACGTCGCAAAACAGCCCGCTATACCATTTGTTCGTGATGACCTGATGACTCACCAGAAACGCGGCGCGTTTCTTGATCAGGGTCTCCAACGGTTCCGTGACGAAGAATTCCAGATACATCGTCTGACCGGCGCCATATTGGACGGTCAATTCGTTTTCGCCCGATTGTGAGAACTGCACTCGATACAACTGGTAGGTGCCGTTGTTGCCCAAGGATTGAATCCGGGTCTGCGAGGGGAATTCGGCGGCGACACTGGTGATTTGCTGCGTCGTGTTCAACGCAATCTCCGCGAACAAATTCGTCGGCACGGTCATGCCGGGCACGACATGGACGTCAATTTTGCCGTTATCCACCAGATCCTGCCGGATGGCGTCGTAGTTCGTTGCCCACTGAAATTTAAAGCCGTAGGTTTGCGAGGCGCCCGCGGCCAGCGTCAGGCTGGTATTGGGCTGGCGCCAACGCTGGCCTTGCGTGGTCACCGTCGGATATTGCGTCGCCGCGTTGGCCGCCGCCACGGCGGAGTGGACATAGACCTCGTAACCGTTCAGCACATCCCAGTATTCCAGCTTGGTCTGGTCATCGGGCGTCATCAACAGATACGGTCCCACGCTGTCCGGTCGCATCCAGAACAAAAACGAGTCGCTGCCGGAAATCAAAAAGTGCTGCATGGCGCTGGACGTGATGCCGGAAAAGCCCGTGTTCATCGGCAGCGGCAGCGCCAGGTCGCCCACCACCACCGGCTGGCTGCTCAGATTGGTCAGATTCAACGACCACAGCATCCCGTCCTGCTGGAAGGTGAACACGGATTCCAACACGAATGACCCTGACAAGCCGCTGGTAATCACGTAATGGCTGATGTATTGCGTGCCATCGGGGCTGGTGTAGTTCGTCGCGGAAGCGATGCCACTGGGCACAGACGTATAAACCGAATTCCACGTCGTGCCGCCGGAAGGTTCATACCGCATAATCACGTTCCCGAGTTTGCCGCCGCTGATATATTCCGTGGTATACGCATCGTCGGTGCGTTGCAGGCTGCTGATGCCACCGCTGCCGGTGCCGCTGCTGGTCTTGACGGCAAACTCCGGGTCCAACTGTTGCAGCCGGTAGAACCGCTGCGGCGCCGACGCGCCGCCGGCATGAACGAGGGTCAGCAGCGACCCGGTCGCCAGCACCGGACCGGGCTCCACGTTCTGCCAGTTCGCCGGATTCAGCGAATCCGAGTACTGCAGCCAGTACCACTTGCCCGGATTGGCGCTGAACGTGACCGAAACGTCCGCGTTTTGCACGTTCACCTGCGCATACACCTGATTGGGCGGAATCGTGATACTGCCGGTGGCGGGGCTATGACTGTAAGCCGTCGAGCTGCCCGAGCCGGAATAACTGAATACGGCCACGTTGTATGTGGTGTTGGGAACGAGATTGGCAACGCTGACATTCGTGCCCGTGCCATGGTAAACCACGAAATAATTCGCCCCCGGCAAGGCGCTGCCAACACCGTAATTCGCGTTGCCGGTATAGGCGAACCCGTTGGCCGGCATTTCCTTCACCGGACTGTTGGTGCCCGTCCACATCGCCACCAGGCTGCCGGCGCTGCCCGACCCCGGCTGCCACGTCACGTTCAGCCCGCCGGCATTGGTCACCACCGTCAAACCGGTTGCCGGTGACGGCGTGCTCGCAAAAGAAACGTTTGATTCCGTCAGGCTGAAATCCGTGAATTGGACACCGAGCTGGCCGTTGAACGTGGCGTGGATGATGCCGACCTGAAGCGGTAATCCGGCAAGGTCAGGACGTGTCAGCACGGTTCCATTCACCGGCGCAGGAAAGGAAACCAACTGCCAGGCGCCGGCCTTGGTGGCTTTTTGATAAAACAGGAAATTCGTGCCCCGCACCCGGTCGATCCGCAGCCAGTAATTGGTGTTGGGATAATCGCCCGGATTGATCTGCGCCACGCCGCCGTTCACCTCGCTGCGCAGATAATTGGCGAAGTTGTATTCGTCGAACCGCGTCCAGGATACAAAGTTT
The DNA here is from genome assembly GCA_021780375.1 of bacterium. Taxonomy (GTDB): domain Bacteria; phylum Verrucomicrobiota; class Verrucomicrobiia; order Limisphaerales; family UBA11358; genus UBA11358. The sequence continues at coordinate 8,673 of JAJXYT010000208.1, forward strand.
TCGCTGCCGCCGTAGGGATCGCCACCCGCGGCAAAGGCCCGCGCCTGCAACCCGGCGGTATTGTAGGCCGCGTTGTTGAACGGACTGACCACGTGCACCGACATCGAAAAATCGCCAGGCACCACCTTGAAGAGATAAAACCCGTCGTCATCGGCATTCTCCCACGCGGTGCCGGTGGTCTGCAGCGTGAGCGTGTTGGCGGCGGTGATATTGGCATCACATTGGACTGTGGCCCCCGGCCCGCCACCGCCGAGGCCGGTGTTGTTGAATTCGCCGGCCCCGAAATAAACGCCGTCCCAGATCGTGCCGGTCAAACCATTGGTCAGATAGTTGACATTGGTATTGAAACTGTCGGTGTAGGTTGGTTGCGATTGGGCCCACGGAATCGTGGCGAGGAGACCGAGGACGGCAAGCCAGGTTTTGGTACGTTGCCCCGTGTTCATAACTGATTGGCTGGCATTTGATTCGAAAGGAACAGCCAAGGGTGCGCCCTGTCTGTTACCTCTGGGAAAGCTTACCGGAATAATAAGCATTTTGTATATGACCAGAATCCACGACGACCTGCTCGAAATGCACGCGCCATGCAAGTCACGCCGGCTGGGTCTGGGCTTCGTCCTGGATGTAGGTTTTGCCGCGATAAAACTGGCTGACGACCAGGAACAACAGGGCCGTTACCAGCATGACCTTGACAAAGAACATGAAATAAGCCGCCCCCTGCAATTTCACGGTGCCGTCCGGGTTCTGGATGAAGCCGTCCACCCAGGCGGTGAACACATTGCCGAGGGAAATCGAGCCGAGATAGGTGCACATCACCAGCGACTTCATCTTCTTTGGCGCCTGGGTGTAGGCAAATTCCAGGTGGGTCACCGACAACAGCACCTCGCCCGCGGTCAGCACAACGAAGGCGAGAATTTGCCAGAGGATCGTCGGGTGCTGGCCGGCGTCAATCCGCGTCTGGATCCAGGCGATAATCAGAAAGGACCCGATGACCGCCCACAGCCCCGCGCCGAACCGCCGGAGCGGCGTCACTTTGACGAATCGTCCGAGCGCCGGATAAATCAAATAAGAAAACAAGGGCAGCATGGCGAGGACGAAGACCGGGTTCACCGTCTGGATCTGGGCCGGCAGCCAGTCATGACCAAACAGATGCCGATTCATCTTTTCCGATTGCACCACCCACGTGGAAAAATTCTGCTGCCACAGCGCCCAGAACATGGCGGCGAAGGGCACCAGAATCAGCAGGTTGCCCAGCGCCTTCAGGTTTTCGCGCCGGAACAGTTCCCTCGTGTAGTTGCCCAATCCCGCCGGCGGAATGTGGACGAATTTCCGGCGTCCCATCCAGAAAACCACCGTCGCCATCAACATGGCAATGCCCGGCACGCCGAAAGCAACGCGCGGCCCCACCTTGTCCAGCAGCCAGGGGATGAGCAGCGTTGAAAAAGCCGAGCCCAGATTGATGGAAAAGTAAAACCAGTTGAAGATGCGCGGCAGCAGGTGTTGGTTCGTCGCGCCAAACTGGTCGCCCACGTTCGCGCTGACGCATGGTTTGATGCCGCCGGCGCCCAGGGCGATCAACATCAGTCCGATCACCAGACCGAGCCGCGTGTCATTCAGAGCCAGCGTGAAGTGGCCGAAGCAATAGACGACGGACAGCAGCAGGATGATGAGATACTTGCCGAACACCGCATCGGCGAGGAGCGCGCCGAGAACCGGCAGGAAATAAACGGCGGAAACAAACCAGTGATACCACTCTTCGGCCTGGGGGTCGGTCATGTGGTCCGGCCGGCCCTGGGCGTTCAGCAGATATTGCGTCATGAAAATCACCAGGATGGAGTTCATGCCGTAATAGCTGAAGCGCTCCGCCGCCTCGTTGCCGACAATGTAAGGAATGCCCGGCGGATATTTGTCGGTCTTCAGCGGCGCGGTGAGGTATTGGGAACTCTTCATTTGGCCAGTCCCAGATCGGCCCGCACCAGTTCGGGCAGATACTTCACCGGAATCGAGCCGTGGGCAATCACGGCGTTATGATAGCGGGCCAGATCGAATTTATCCCCCAGTTCGCGCTCGATTTCCTGGTGCAGCCGGTAATGCGCCATGCGGCCCACGAAATAAGTGCTTAACTGCACGGAGCTTTGCTTGGCGCGAATGAGCTTCAATTTGGCCTCGCCTTCGGATTGAAAGGCGTCCTGCGTCAGAAACTTCATCGCTTCGGCGTCGGTCATCTGCGTGCAGTGCATTTTGTAGTCGAGGATCGAGTTGGCCACCGCGCGCAGATAGAATTTGAGTTCCATCATCCGCAATCGCAGGTCGCCGTCGCCATAGCCCTCGTTCAACATGGTCATCTCGCCGTAAACCGCCCAGCCCTCGATATAGGTGCCCGATTGATAGACGCGCCGGATCAGCGACGGCACACGGACGGCCTCCGCCAGTTGCACGTAATGCCCCGGATAGCCTTCGTGGATGGTCAGGATCTGCAGCATATAACGGTTGTATTCCTCCAGAAAACTTTCCACCTGCTGCGGCGTCCAATCCGACGGCGGCGGGCTGATGGCGTAGTAACTGTGGGCGTTGGGGTCCAGCGGCGGCGCGTTGTCCAGATACGCCAGCGAATTGCCCCGGCGGAATTCCGGCATCACAATCACCTCGCAGCGGTCGGGGTCCGGCAGGCGGATGTAATTCCGTTTCCGGATGAAATCCTTGATGCGCTCGATGTCGGCGCGCGCGTCCGTAACCAGTCCTTCCGGCGTGCTGTGGTCCCGGTCAATGGCATCAATGACTTTCAGGATGGTTTCGCGCTCGCCGGCCGCGTCGTCCGGCGGCAGCGGCGTTTGCGGAAAATACTGGCACCAGAGCTGGCGGGCGAGGACATACATGTCGCGCCGGACATGGTCAAATTCGGTTTCGGCGTCGGCCAGGTTTTGTTCGGCGGTGATGCCCGCGTCGGTTTCCAGTTCAAATTTTTTGTCGAACCTCCGCTGGCCGATCCGCCATTCACCGCTGGCGCGCGCCATCAGCGGTCCTTCGAGAAATTTCTGGTAATTTTCCAGCAACCCGGCCACCGAGGCCGCACTGGCTTTCAGCTGGTCCGCTTGCGCCGTATCACCGGCAAGCAGGAAAAGGTCCTTTTTATAAAAGTCGATCGCGCCCTGGTTTTGTCGGATGGCGGTCTCCAGAATCGGTTTGGCCGGATGCGTCAAGGTCTTCTCCGCCTCGGCCACAATCCGCGGCATCTGGGCCATGCGGGCCAGGCAATTGGCGACGTTCGTCTCTTTCGGCAGCGTGGATTGCGTCAGCAGCAAATAAACGCTGTCGTTGAGATAGGCGCCGTAGGTGCGCGGATCTTCCCGGAACGGGTGGAAATTCTCCGTCTCCCAGATTTGCGTCTGCAAATTGTGCTGAAAAATCTCGAAATCAATCTGCCCGTCACGCGACAGCCTGTGGTAGTCCACCTTTTGCGGCAACTCTTTGAGCGTGTTCTCCGCCAAAGCCAGCCAGTTCGCGCGCGCTTCCGGCGATATGTCGTCGAGTTGATTATCGAACCGGTGATCGCCCAGTTGCGTGGCCGCGAGCGGCTGCTGCCGGAAATAGTCTTCCAAATAGCTTTTGAAAAATGTGTTCAATGGGTCGTCCTCCGATGGTTGGGCCAAAGCCGGCGCCGCGGCCATCCAAAAGTTCAACGCGCCGACCGTGATTAGCCAGATGATTTTGTTCATAAATCGGGATTTCATCGTGAAGCTGAGGCATTGTGCGAATCCAACTTGCCGCCGTCCGGGCCGAGCAGGTTCTTTTTGAAAAACTCCTGCAAGCGACGCCAGCCGTAGGGCGTGGAAGCGACTCCGTGCCCCGCACCGGGCATGTAGAGCATGTCAAAATTCTTGTCCGCTTTGATGAGCGCGTTAACCACCTGCATCCCGCTGGAGGGATCGACGTTCTGGTCCATTTCGCCGATCATCAGGAACAGTTTGCCTTGCAGTTTGTGGGCATCCGGCACGCAGGAGCTGCGGACGTAGCTCTCATCCACCGGCCAGCCCATCCATTGCTCGTTCCACCAGATCTTGTCCATGCGATTGTCGTAACAGCCGGAGTCAGCCACGCAGACCTTGTAGAAATCCGGATAATCCAATATGCCGCGCAACGCATCCTGCCCGCCGGCTGACGTGCCGTAAATGCCCACGCGTGAAACGTCCATCCAGGGATATTTCATCGCCGCGGCTTTGATCCAGAGCACGCGATCGGGAAAGCCGGCGTCCCGCAGGTTTTTCCAGCAGACATCGTGGAATTTTTTCGAGCGGTTGGACGTGCCCATGCCGTCCGATTGCACCACAATGAAGCCGTCATTCGCCAGCTCCTGCTGCGTGTAGCGCGGCCGAAACGCCTTGGGCACGAATGAATCCTGCGGCCCGGCGTAAATGTCCTCGATGACCGGATACTTCCTGTCCGCGTCAAAATTCTTCGGCCGCCAAATCACGCCGTAGATGTCGGTGACGCCATCGCGCCCTTTCGCCACGAACGGCTCCGGCGGTTTCCAGCCCGTGGCGTACAGCGCGCTGGCATCCGCGGTTTCCAGTTTGCATACGAGTTTGCCGTCATCGCTGCGGCGCAATACGTTGACCGGAGGCAAATCCACGCGCGACCAGGTATCAATAAAGAACCGCCGGTCCGGCGAGAAATCGGCCGTGTGCGTGCCGTCGCCGTCGGTGAGCACCTTCAAGCCGGTCCCGTCAAAGTTCACCCGGCACATCTGGAGGTAGTATGGGTCCTGACCCGGCACGATGCCACCGGCCTGGAACCAGATCTGACGCTTTTGCTCGTCCACGTAATCCACGCTGCGCACGACCCATTCGCCCTTGGTGATTTGATTTTTCACCTCGCCCGTGTCGGCGTCGTAGAGATAGAGATGGTTCCAGCCATCGCGTTCGGACATCCAGATGATTTCGTGCGTGTCATCGAGGTAATCGCAATAAAACTTGCCGGAATAATCAATGAAAGTCTTGCTCTCCTCATCTACAATTGGTTTGACCGCGCCGCTCTGCGCGTCCACCGCGAGCACCCGCAGCGCCTGATGACCGCGTTGATTGAAAAGAAACGTGAACCGCGACGAATCGGGGTTCCAACGAACATCGGTGATGGACCACGGATTGGCGAAGAGCGCATCGCTGACCGGAATTTCCTTCATCGTTTCGAGGTCGAACAGGTGCGGCTTGCTGATGGGCACCTGGTCGCCGGGCTTCAAGTAAGGATAGGACGTCAATTTGGGCTGGAGCTGGTCCGGCGGCGAGGATTCGACTTCATAAACCCGGCGTTCGGTGCCCGGTTGCAGCCGCATGGCGACCAGGTGTTTCGAATCCGGCGACCAATAGACTTCCGGCGTCGGTGTGGCGGGATTCCGGGTGTCGTATTGCATGTTGATGTCCCGTTCAAATTCCTCGTCCCGCGCGTAGGTGCTGTTGGGATTCGCATCCAAGGTCAGCGGCGTTTCCTGGCCGGTCTTCAGGTCGCGCAGATAAAGATTGTTGCCATAGACGAATGCCTGCCACTTGCCGTCGGGTGAGGTGCCGGTGGGCCCGGAGGGAGGTGGACCGCCGCCACCACCGCGCCGGAACCGGCCAAAGCCGGCGCCCCGCCCGCCGATAGTTGCGACGCCCGGTTTCGCCTCCGCCTGAAACACGCCGAGCATGAAGCCGGTGCGCCCGGTAACCAGCCAGACGTGGCCGGCGAACGTGTGTTGGGTTTTGCGTTCACCGGGCGCGAGACTGCCATAAGCCACGCGCTTTCCCTCCGGGTCAACCCAGAACAGATTTACCGCCGCCGGAAGTTGATTGACGAAAGTAATCTCCGTTGCCGGTCCGGTCGCCTGCGACGGATGCGGCACGCGCCCGGCGGGCAACTGCCGTCCGGACGGAGCGTTGTTGGTCTCGGCCGTGATCGTGTAGGACGCCAGGTCCAGCTTCCAATCGCTTTCCGTTCCGTGGAGCATCACCGATTTGCCGTCAGGGGCAAAATCCAGCGATTCGACCGGCAGACGTTTGGCGTTGACTTCATGCCCGGTCAATTTCGTCAACGCCTCGGCCACGCGCGCCTGGTCGAAAGCGGGCCGGCGTTTGCCCTCCACGGCGTTGACGAGAACAAATTCCCGGTTGCTTTCCGCCAGGTCCAGGCGATACCAGAATTCATTGGTCTTCCCGCTCGCATCAGCGAACCAGTTCGGTTCGACGCGGTCGCGGAAGACGAGCGTCGGAAAGTTGGTGCGCTCGAGCTGCGCCGAAGCGTCAGCCGCCGCGATGAGGGCCAGAGTGAAAACGATGATTTTCCGGATCAGTTTCGTATGCATAATAAATTTTGCGGTCATAAAGTCACTGCCACCGGCGCGCCGCGGAATTCAACCCGTTTGGGCTCCGCGCTGCCACCGGCAAGTTGCACCTGGTAAACCCGCGCGCCGCCCGGCCATCGTTTCATGCGCGGATCGGGACCGACGGTGAGCCGCCGCTCCGCATCGTCCCAGTGAAAACGAATCCAAACCGCCGCCGGATCGGTGTCGCGCCGGTAGTCAAGACTCTGGCCGTCGTCGTCGTAAAGGGTAAACGTGCCGTCTTTGCCGGGATACACTTGCAGCACGGTCGGCTCAGCCACGGGCTGCGAAATATATTGGCGAACGGGATCGAGCGGAATGATGGCCCCGGCGCGCGCGTAAATCGGCATCGTTGCCAGATTCACCGGCCGGTCAATCCAGCGTCCGCCTTGAATCTTTTCATGGGTCCACCAGTCATACCAGTTTCCTTGCGGCAAATAAACGCGCCGCGTTGTGGCGCCCTTTTCCACCACCGGCGCGATCAGCAGATCGCGGCCCCAAAGGTATTCGTCGCCAAGTCTTATGGCCTGGGGATCGTCGGGATATTGCAGCCACAACGCACGCATCAGCGGCAAACCGGTGTCGCGCGCCTCCCGCGTGAGGGTGTAAGTGTAGGACATCAGTTGATAGCGCAAATCGTCATACCGGCGGCAAATCGGTTCCACGGCGGCGTTGTGCAATTCGGACGGGTCCGGCACCGGTTTGGATTCGACCGGACCGGTCGTGCCGGTGTTCCAACCCCAGGGCAAATGCAAATGCCACGTCCGCCCGTGGGAACGGAACAAGGGACAGAACGCGGCGAATTGAAACCAGCGGACATAAAGCTCGCCGGTGTATTCCTGGTCCGCGCTCGGAAAGAAACCGCCGATGTCCGTGCCCCAGAACGGTGACACGCTCAACGACGAGTTCAATCCCACCGCCACCTGTGCCGCGAGGGTCTTCCAGCTCGAACGGATGTCGCCTGACCAGATCCAGCCGCCGTAACGCGCGATGCCGGCACAGCCGTTGCGCTGCAAATTCCACGGGCGCACGTTGGGCCGGTCGTGCAGCGGCCCTTCATAATACATGCGGTGCCGCGCCAGCCGGCTCGGCACATCGAACCAGTCGCCTTCATCCGGCCACCAGCCATCCACGCCAGCCGCAAACAGCGCGCGGTGCCGGTTCCAGTAAGTTCCAATGTCCTGCGCATCCGGGACTTCGCCCGGCGCGGGAGGTATTTCGCCGTGCAAGGCCGGGTAATTTTTCCGGAGCGGCACGACGTGCAACACCACGTGCAGATGTTCGGCGTGCAATTCCCTGATCACCGTGGCCGGGTCGTGGACAAACACGTTGGTGTTGAATTGAAACGAATCGTGGCCAAGGTTCCAGCCTGCCGGGCAAAAGCCCGTGCCCAGGAAAATGAACGCATCACACGGCAGATTTTTTTCACGAAATGACCGCGCCTCGGCCAGGACGTCTGCCTCGGTTGAGAGCGTGCGGTGCGATTGCAGGTAGCCGAGCGCCCACTTCGGCGGCAGGACCGGCGCACCCGTCAGCCGGATCAATTCGCGCATCGCGTTTTCCGGCCGGCGGGCGTCGATCACAAACAGGTCCGCCCGGCCCGGCATCGCTCCTGCACCGGGAAGGAAGACGCCTCGACCGCCGCGCAAATCGAATGCGCCCGAAGGTGCGGGCGCGAATAACGCCCATCCTTCCGTGCCGACGAGGAATGGCACCGGAATTCTTGCTCCATCGGTCGCCAGCAATGGCGTGCTTTCGCCGTTCTGTATCGGATAGAAATGTCCCCGCCGGTCAAATTGCGGTGCGCCCTCGCCCAGACCCAGCACCGGCGCGGCAGTCTGGAAAGTGATCGAGTTCGTGCCGGCCTCGCTGTCAAATGCAAGTTTCTGGACCCGTGTTCCATCCAGCCGGCGCACGGAAATAGTGAGCGGCGGCGACTTGACCGTCACCCGGAGTTGTCCCACCTGAACTTCCTTTGTGCCGTCGAATTCACGCGCCCACAACTTCTCCGTCGCGGCGAACGGCACGAGTATCGGAGAGCCTGTTTCCCGGTACGGACGTCCCTGGCCGTCCAATGGCGTCAACTGAAGTTGCACGGTGTCGTCGCCCACCTGGCTGACGGTCAGTTCGACCGGAACGCCGTCAAACCGGAGACGCGAGTCCGCGTTGGCCACCGAACAAGCCAGGAGCATAAGGCAGCACAGCGTCAGCCCCTGCGCGAAGGGAGGCGAATCAAGCTGGAAGCCGGATTTCTTCATTTGCTCGCACCGGTGGGTTCGAGGACGGTGGCACGCCGGATAAAGTCCAGACGCGGAAAATGGCTTTCGAGATACGCGTTCCCCCTCTGGAAAAGGGGTCCCTGTTTGCCGGCGCGTATGCCGCTGCCTGCGGCTTCGCCGTATTCCGAATTCAACGCGTCGGCCACAGCCATGCCGGCAATCACCTTGCCGAACGGCACGAACGCTTCGGGGTCGTGCGTCGCCGAATTGTCCCGCAAATTGATGAACACCTGCGTCGTCCGGCCGTTCGGGACGGCAAAGGCGAACGCGACCGTGCCGCGCACGTTCGACTCGCGCCGCGGGTCGTCGGGAATGGTTTGCGTCCGCCACGCGTTCGCGATTTTGGGATCGCCATTGATGCCAAACTGCGCCCAGCGCCCGCGAATGACGCGGAAGAAGCGGTCACCGTCGTAGTAACCGGCCCGAACGAGATCGTAGAAGCGGTCCGCCCCATGCGGCGCCCAATCGCGGTGGACTTTAATGAGGATTGCGCCCCTGCTCGTTTCCAGGCGAACGTCGAACAAATCCGGCGCACGGCGGTTCAGTTCCGGCGCTTTTGGATTCAGCCGCAACGGAACGGTCTGGGCCGAAGCCGACACGCATACCCAAACCGTTACGAGCAACGCTCCGGCAAAGAGACCCGGCCACCCCCGCGCGTCCCGTTTCATCAGTTCATTTCCTTTCCGTCTCCTTCAGCAGGCGCACCAGATATTTTTTCCACAGCACGGCCTTGGTATGGCTCCCATGTCCCACGGTCCGGTCGCTGTAGGGAATAACTATGGCCTGCCCGTGCTTCACCTGTTTGATGTCGTGTTCCAACACGCGCAGCTCCGGCGGGTTGATCAAGTCATCGGCGGAATTAATCGCGAGCAGCGGCGCCTGGATTTTTTTCAGGTCCGGTCCGGGATCGTAATCTTCCGACGCGGCGAACGCGTACAGCACGTCGTTGGCGTCGAGGTTGGTCATGGCGTAGGCCACGTAGCGGTCCAGCGCTTCGTCGGTTTGTTTGAGCGTCGGCGATTCCTTCACGCGCATGACCGGATTTTCGCCCATGAAGTAAAGCATTTCCGCCGCGATGCGCAGCCCCGACGGCTGGGTCTGATAATCGCCGTGGCGCCAATCCGGCGCGTCGCGGATGCCGTCAATAATGACGCGCCGCCAGACGCGGTTGCGGCCGGAAATCTGGGTGGGCAGACTGGCCAGCGGCATGAGCGCGTCCATGAATTTCGGATGCAACTCGCCCCAGAGCCAGGTGTGCATGCCGCCCATCGAAGTGCCCATGACCAGCCGCAGATGGTTTACCCGCAGACCCTCGGTCAGCAGCCGATACTGTGCTGCAATCATGTCGCGATAGCCGTATTTGGGGAAACGCGCGCGCAGGCCATCACTCGGCTTGCTGGATTGGCCGTGGCCGAGATTGTCGGGAATGATGAGATAATAGCGCGTCCCATCGAGCGGTTGTCCTTTGCCGTAAAGTTCATCGGCAAATTCCGGTCGAAGAAATTGTGCGCTGCTGCCGGTCGTGCCGTGCAGGATCAGGACGGCGTTGCGAACGACGCCGTGTGCATCGCGTTCCGGCTGGCCCAACGTCAGGTAATGCATGTGGACCTCCGACAGGGTCTCGCCGTCCTGGAAATGGAAATCGCGGATGGTGTAGTCGCCGCGATCGGGCGCGGGATAATTCCCGGCGGACGCCACCGCAACTCCAATCATCAGCAGCCAGAGTGGCAAGACGGTTTTTATTTTCACGCCTTTGGCAGGTTTGACGTTCTCAATTCGGGTAGGGTTGGTAACGCCAGTCCACGTGGCCGTCATAGGCCATGGTTTCATTGACGAGCGCGAACAGGTCCGGGTCGTAAGCCTGCAGCGCCTCGCGGGTGTTGATCGGGTGCGGGCTGCCGGTGAAGTCGCCGTCCGGACCCGTGTCTTTGAACGGCGCGCCGTCCTGGCCGGCCGCATCGAAATACGCCAGCACGCCTTCCGCCCAGTAGGCCACCCGGTCCGGCATGGCGGACGTGTCCTTCCACATCCCGTTGCTCATCGCCGCATCGTAAAGTTGCTTCAGTTTCCCGTCGAACTGAACGTCCAGGCGTTTGACGCGCAGCTCATATTGCTGCACGTCGCGGCCGCGATGATTCCAGTTCGGGTCCACCGGTCGCCTGCCGCAAACATAATACAGCGCCTGGGCCAGCTCGCGGATTTCGAGGCACGGGCCGACATCGGCTTTATTCGGATCCCCCAGCACGTTTTCCTCGGGCACCACCAGCAGCTTCGTCGCCGGCGTGTAGTCCATGAAGCGAATCGTCAAATCAATATTGGTGTCCGCCGAATTTTTCAACTCCGGTAAATCAGCCAGCCGTTCATTCCGGCCCAACACCACCAGCTTCACGCCGTCGTTGATCAGCGCCTTCAGAATGTCATGGCGATAGGCGAACATCTTGCAGACCGTGTCGTTGGCCTTCAGCAGCGCCGCGTCGCTCGCCTGCCGGCCGATGATGGGAAACTCATCCGCCCAGGTAAACTTGGTGTAGTAGGGATTGATGTGGAGTTCCTCGGGCGGCGGGCCGACGTTGGGCAGCTTTTGCAGCCAGTGGTAACGCCAGTCCTGCGCCGGGCTGAGATGGAAGGTGGTTTTGACCAATTCATAAGCCTCCGGATCATAAATTTTAAGCTGCTCGCGCCGGGCAATGGGACCGTGGTTCCAGTTGTTGGCGCGGCCGCAATCGAAGTAGGCCTGGCACACCTCCGCCCAATATTCCGCCGGGTTCGAGCCGGTATAGGTGTTTTTCCACAAGCCCTTGCTGACGGCGTCGTGGTAGGTCTTCAGCAACCGCTGATGCCACGTCGGGTCGATCCGGCGCAACGCCGCGTCAATGGTATGGCAAAATTCATGCACGGCGATGCTTTCCCGGTCATACCGGTCTTCGGGCAGGCACAGCAAGTTTTCTTCGCCGAAACTCGTCACTCCGAAACCGCCGGTGCCCCGCACCCGCTCATTGAGATAGGCCGGGTCGCGGGCGTGCCGGTATTCGGGCATGTCCGTGTATTGCTGGTCCTTGCCGATGATAATCAACCGCGTGCCGTTGGTGACCATGGCGTGGAGGATGTCGGGCCGGCCCGCCAGCATGTGGGTGACGATGTAGTAATCGCGTTGCAACGCCAGATCGGAAACTTCGCCCGACGCCGCCAGCGGCAGGCCGTTAATCTCCAGGTATTTTTTGTAGAACTGGCGGGCCACTTCGCGGTCGCGCGCGGGAATTCTGGCAAAGAACGATTCCGGCGGCGCGGTCACCCGCGGGGATGCTTCGCGCGCGGCGGATTGAGTTGAGGCGGGAGGATAACTGCGGCAGCTTGCGGTCAGAAGTGCCAGGGCCAGCAGGGCCGGAATGTGGGTGATCAACCTCATGGTTTACCTGGCCTCCTTCAATTCAATCCGGGTAACATTGTTTTTCTTCAGCGCGATGACGAATGCTCCGCGCTCCATCTGGAAACTTTTGGCCGGTTGATACGCGCCGAGGCCCGGCAATTTCGCCGGTTGTTCGAGGCGCAATCGGGCCTCGGACACAAACGGCGTCGCGGCCGAAAAGCTCACGCGCACGGCCTGCGTTTTGGTGTCTATTTCCACCCGGTCAAATGTCCCGGCATCCAGCGTCAACCAGAGACCGAGCGGCGCGAGATAAACCCGCTGGCGGAACGAATCGAGCGGCTGAATTTCAATCCGGTCACCGTGTGCCGTCACGTTGCCGCCAAACGCCTGCCAGCCGAATTCCGGGTGGTGGATGACATAGGTCGCGGTGTCCACCGCGTGACCAAAGAAGTTCGGGCCGTAGTCGCCGGAGTAAGCGTCCCATTTCATCAGCCACGGCGCGGAATGGAATGCGGCGGCCGCGAAGCCGTCCTGGTCAATGTTCGACAACGGCCCCAGGGTGCCGCCGTAGCCGACGCGCAAAAGGTAGTAATCACCGGGATTTTGGCGATAGGCCGTCAGCACGGGAATGGCGTTGATGCCCGAACCGTAATGATGAATCTGGCGTTCCAGGCGTCCGCCCGGCGCGGCGCCGTAATAAAAATCCCAGTAACGGCGGGCGTTGCCGTTGTAACCCCAGTTCGGCACCGTCGGCATGTAACCCAGTATGGAGTCCAGCGTGACCCGCGCCTTGTCCGCGTAGCCGAAATAATTGCACCAGGCATAGACTTCCTCCTGGCCGGTGGAATCCCAGGCCATTTCGCTGCCGAACGGAAACGCCTCGCGATGCCAGCGGTCGGCGCGCTCCTTCATCGCGGCTTCCAGTTCGGCGGCCTGCCGATTCCAGCCCTCGCGCTTCAAATCCTTCAGCAACATCACGAAAATGTCGCCTTCCATCAATCCCATGTTGAGATAACCCACGTTGTAATCGCCGTCGGCATTCCGGCCGGTGAGAAATTTCACCGTCTGAAAAGCATGGTCGAGGTACCATTCCCACGGATGATTCGTCACCAACCCGTGGTCATTGCGCGCCAGCCGGTACATCGCCCAATAGGCGGCCACGACGTGCGGATAGTTGTAGGCCCGGTCAATCCGTTCGGCGTCCCGCTTGCTCCAGCTCGTCCAGCCGCCGTAATGGACTGCCGGATCGTAATAATGCGGAAACTCGTTCGTGTCGTAGTAGAAAAGGCTCTTGCGCACGCCGTACTTCAGCGGGCCGTTGGTGTATTGAATGCCGCCCCACAACACGCCATCCACAAATTGCTGGAATTTTTCGACCTCGTCCTTCCGGGGCTGGCCGAATTCCTTCATCGCCGCCGCCAGCCACGAACCGGCCCCACCCTCGTCCTCCAAACCGGCCATCCACGCGCGGGCATCCTGCGTCACAATCCGGTTGTGCGCACGGTCATAGGTCATGACCGACGGACTGCGATGAAACGGATCGCCGGGATCGTCGAACCATTGCCGGGTGAACAGGAAATGGCCGAGATCCGCCACGGCCTGCGTCTCGGGCTTGATCACGTCGTAACTGATAGCCTGCACCAGGCCGTCGTCGTAAGTAATCGTCAACCGGGCGCGGCCCCATTCCTGGCCGCGCAGCGTGTAATCCTGCCAGCCGTGCGCAGTCGGAGAATCTTTCGTCACCGCGATGGCCCCTTCAGGTTCGACCTTCACCGATTTGACATCCCGGGAATACTTCAGAAACAACTGCGCGTTCACGTCCATCGGCAGAATGTAGCCCGGGATGCCCACGGCCACGGGCCGGTCGTTTTCGGCCAGCGTCTTTTCGATGTCTTGAATTTCGGGCGCGACCAGAAATTTCAGCCCGAACGTCCGGGTTGCGCCGGGCGCCAACGTTATGCTGGTCGGCGGGTTCCACGGTTGGGCCTGCTTCCATTCGTTCTCCGCATACGCCAGGCTCAACGGCATCCATTCGTAAAACCCTTCGAACGTCTGGCTGCGCGGCGTGCGATCGGCAAAAACCCGGGTGGCCTCGGACAAACTGTCCCGTGGATTCAAAATCGGATTATAAGCTTCCAACGGCGTGTCGCCTTCCGGCACGACGACGAGCGCCGGACCGTGGCCGTTCAAGCGCGTCACCTGGACGTAACCGGCGTCCTGGCAAATCGCCGGATCGGAAAAGGAACAGACCTCATACGCCTCCGCCAGGGAACGGCCGGTGATGAAATTGTTAAAGATGAGCGGAATCCCGAGCGAACCGATTTGCACCGGCTGGTCTGATTTGTTCTTGAGCGCGAACTTCAAAACGAGTTTGCCGTTCTCCAGGCTCCATGACCGCGTCACTTGCAGCGGACAATCCGGCGGCAGGGTCGGCGTCAGATCGGCCGCCGCGAGCGTGTCGCCGGAAGCCGCCAGGGTGTTGACAGGTTTCCGATCCGCGGCGGTGGAGTAACCCCGCCACTCACCGGCCCCGCCCGCGCGCAATCGCAACGTCAGGTCGCCCAGTTGGAAGAAGTAATTGTCCGCGCGTTTCCGCAGTTGATCCGCCGGCGTGAAATCGAAGCCCTCCGCGCCTTTCGGTTGCAGCGCCGCCACCGTCTGCGAGGCCTTGACCAGTTTTAAATTGAAGTCCGGCGTGTCGAGGCCGATGAAACCCTGCTCCAATCCGAGCGTTGGTGCCGGGTCGCCTCCGCCAAAGCGGCCGGACCGCTCCCGCGGGCGCGGACGCGATGGGGTCGGGCGGGTCTGGTTCGTACTTGATGGCATCGGCCCGGTCTGTGGCGGAACGGCGGCGGGCTGATTTGAACCGGCCGGCGATTGAGCCTTCCCGTCCCCGGGCAATTCCAATAGCGAGACGGATAAACAACTCAAAATGAGGAGCGCCCTTCCGAGAGAAAATTTGTTCATGGTCCGGCCAATATGGTTGATCCCCGCCCCACGCCACTCTTCGCCCGGGCGGAGCTTGCGGCTATTCGCTTTATGAATTAACAGCATAAAGATTGCTGCGCAACGCGCACATGCTCGAAATACACAGGCAGCTATCCGATTTCATCCTTTGGCGGAAAAGCCTCTTGCGCGACGGAGCAAAACGCGCATTGTGACAGCCGCATGGGCCAATCCAAAACGCAACGCATTCAAATCGTTGACTCGCATACGGGCGGCGAACCGACGCGCGTGGTTCTTTCCGGCGGACCGGATCTGGGACGCGGTCCGCTCACCCGCCGCCGCGAGCGGTTCCAGCAGGAATTCGACCGTTTCCGCTCGGCCATCGTGAACGAACCGCGCGGCGCGGACGTGATGGTCGGGGCGTTGCTGGTCGAACCGGAGGACAAAACCTGCGCGACGGGTGTGATCTTTTTCAACAACGTCGGTTATCTCGGCATGTGCGGCCACGGAACCATCGGGCTGATCGTCACCCTGGCGCACCTGGGTCGAATCCGCCCCGGCGTTCATCGCCTCGAAACACCCGCCGGCCTGGTCACCGCCACGCTGCATCCGACCGGTGAAGTCTCCGTCGCCAATGTCCCGAGCTGGCGCGCGAAAAAGGCCGTGGCGGTGAACGTGCCCGGACTGGGGCCGGTTGCGGGCGACGTGGCCTGGGGCGGAAACTGGTTTTTCCTGGTGGAGGATCATGGCCAGGAATTGGCCCTCGCGAACGTGGAACTCCTCACGGCCTTCACCTGGCGCATCCGCCAGGCGGTCAACGCGCAAGGATTCCCCGACGTGGACCACATAGAACTCTTTGGCCCGCCGGCCGCGCGCGGCGCCAACTCGCGCAATTTCGTGCTGTGCCCGGGCAAGGCGTACGACCGCTCCCCGTGCGGCACCGGCACCAGCGCCAAACTGGCCTGCCTCGCTGCCGACGGAAAACTGGCCGAAGGCAAGCTGTGGACACAAGAAAGCATCCTCGGCAGCACCTTCACCGGCAAATTCCGCTGGCTCGATCAGGCCGCCGGAAAAATCGAGCCTGTTATCACCGGCGCCGCCTCGGTGAACGCGGAATCCACGCTGTTGCTGGACGAAGACGACCCGTTTTGCTGGGGCATTAAATGACATGACCAGGCGCGTTCTCATCATCGGTGGCGGGGTGATCGGGCTTTGCACGGCGTATTACTGCGCCCAACGCGGATTCGCCGTGACCGTGCTGGAGCGGAACCCCGAGCAACGCGACGGCTGTTCGTTCGGCAACGCGGGCATGGTGGTGCCCAGCCATTTCGTGCCGCTCGCCGCGCCCGGCGCAGTGGCGCTGGCATTGAAATGGATGTGGGACCCGGCGTCGCCGTTTTACCTCAAGCCGCGGTGGTCCCGGGATTTGTTCGGCTGGAGCTGGCGATTCTGGCGGGCCGCCAATGCGGAACACGTCCGCCGGGCCGCGCCGCTGTTGCGCGACCTCAGCCTCGCCAGCCGCGCCGGTTATGAGGAGCTGGCCGGGGCACTCGGCAACAATTTCGGCTTCGTGAAAAAGGGATTGCTGATGCTCTGCAAAGAAGCTCACACGCTCGACGAGGAAGCGAAGACCGCCGAACTGGCGCGCTCGCTCGGCATTCCGGCGGAGGTCCTCGACGCCAAACAAACGGCGGCGCGCGACCCGGAGGTGCGCATGGACGTGGCCGGCTCGGTTTATTTTCCGCTGGATGGTCATCTTATTCCCGACCGTTTCCTGGCCGGGCTGGAAAAGCGGCTCCACGAACTCGGCGTGCGGTTCATCTGGGACGCGCCGGTGGTTGGCTGGCAACGAAAAGAAAATACTATCGCCGCCGCGCGCTCTGGTCGGGGCGAACACGCAGCCGACGAATTTGTGCTGTGCGGCGGGGTCTGGTCACAGAACCTGACGCGCGAACTCGGTTTGCGCCTGCCGCTCCAGGCCGGCAAAGGCTATAGCCTCACCCTGCCCCGGCCACGGCAACTCCCGCAAATCTGCGCCATCTTCAGCGAAGCGCGCGTGGCGGTCACGCCCATGGCCGGCGCGTTGCGTTTCGGCGGCACGATGGAAATGGCCGGGCTGAACGAAGACATCAATCCGTTGCGGGTGCGCGGTATCATCAACGCCGTTCCGAAATATTATCCCGACTTCCGCCCGGAGGATTTCGACGGCCTCGCGCCGTGGCGCGGACTGCGGCCCTGCTCGCCGGACGGTCTGCCGTTCATCGGCCGCACGGCGAAATTTGCCAACCTTTCCATCGCCGCCGGCCACGCCATGATGGGGATGAGCCTCGGCCCGGTCACCGGCCGGCTGCTGGCGGAAATTCTTTCCGGCGAAAAACCGGCGTGGGACATCAGCCGGCTTTCACCGGATCGTTACGGTTGAGATTCAAGAAATATTGCGTATGAAAAAAACAGACGTGAAATGGGAAGGCGTTATTCCGGCCATGACCACCGGGTTCAAGGCGGATTTGAGCGTGGATTACGGCGCGGTGGCAAGCCACGCCCAATGGCTCGTGGAAAATGACTGCACCGGCGTTGTGGCCCTCGGTTCGCTCGGTGAAAGCGCCACCCTGCGGTTCGACGAAAAAGCCGCCATTCTCCGAACCTGCGTGGGTGCGCTGGGCGATTCAGCGCCGGTGGTGGCGGGCATTGCGGCCTTGAGCACCGTTGCAGCCGTCGAACTGGCGCGGGCGGCCGAAAGAAGCGGCTGCTCCGGCCTGATGGTGTTACCGCCTTATGTCTATTCGAGCGACTGGCGCGAAATGAAAGCGCACGTGCAGGCGGTCCTCCGCGCCACCCGGCTGCCGTGCTTGCTTTACAACAATCCAATTTCCTACAAAACGGATTTTTTGCCGGCGCAAATCGCCGAACTGGCCGAGGAAAATCCGAACCTGGCGGCGGTGAAGGAATCCAGTTCCGACGTCCGGCGCGTCACCGCGTTGAAAGCAGCCTGCGGCGACCGCCTGGCGCTGTTGGTCGGCGTGGATGACGTCATCGTTGAAGGTGTGCGGGCCGGCGCGGTCGGCTGGATTGCCGGGTTGGTCAATGCGTTTCCGCGCGAGTCCGTGGCGCTTTTCAATTATGCCGCGCGCGGTGACCACAAAAAAGCCGATGCACTCTACCGCTGGTTCCTGCCATTGCTGCGCATGGACACCGTCAACAAGTTTGTGCAACTGATCAAACTGGTGCAACAGGGGGCCGGCCGGGGCAGCGAACGGGTGCGCCCGCCGCGGCTGGTGCTCGCCGGAGCCGAACGCAAAGTGGCGCTCGCTACGCTCAAAGCCGCGCTGGCGAAGCGGCCCAAACTATAAAATCAACCCGGATGAACACGGATAAACACGGATTAGAATGGGGCGTGGGCTTCCGCCCGCTTCCGCTTTCGATGGTTTTAATCCTTAAACCGGTGAACCGGCCTGAAGGTCACGCGCCGGTTCTTGTGTCGTCCTGTCTGTGTTCATCCGTGTCCATCCGTGGTTTCGCCTGTTGTTTTTTATCATGAAACTTGAAGGTCTTTCTCTTCTGGGCCACGGCCGCGTGCAGCCGGCGGGCAAACCGACGCCCGCCATCAACCCCGCAACGGGCGCGGCCCTGGAACCCGGTTATTTCTGGGCCACGCCCAAGGACGTTGAACAGGCCGCCCGACTCGCCGCCCGGGCCTTCGCCGAATACGGCCACTGGCCGGCCAAACGGCGCGCCGCCCTGCTCCGCCGCATTGCGGATTTGTTTGAAACCCATGCCGCGACCATTCAGGAACGGGCCCATCAGGAAACCGCCCTGCCGCCACCGCGGCTTCAGGGTGAGACGGCCCGCACCTGCGGCCAGTTGCGCTTGTTCGCCACGCTGATTGAGGAAGGCTGGTGGTGCGATGCGCGGATTGACCATGCGGACCCGAACCGCAAACCCATGCCGAAGCCGGATGTGCGTTCGCTGCGGGCGCCGCTCGGTCCGGCGGTGGTGTTCAGCTCCAGCAATTTTCCATTCGCGTTTTCCGTGGCCGGTGGCGACACCGCTTCGGCGCTGGCGGCCGGTTGTCCCGTGATCGTGAAACCGCATCAAGGCCACCTCGGCACCTCGGAACTCGTCGGGTTGGTCGTGCAGCAAGCCGCCCGCGATTGCAACGCGCCGGAGGGAATTTTCTCGTTGCTGTTTGGTCCGGGCCGCGACATCGGCATGGCGTTGGTGAAACATCCGCTGGTCAAGGCGGTCGGCTTCACCGGCTCGCGCGCCGGTGGGCGGGCGTTGATGGACGCGGCGGCGGCCCGGCCGGAACCGATCCCGGTCTATGCCGAAATGGGCAGCATTAATCCGGTTTTCCTGTTGCCGGGCGCGTTGCAACAAAACGCCGGGACGATTGCTTCCAGCCTCCAGGCCTCGGTCACACTGGGCGTCGGACAATTCTGCACGAACCCCGGCCTGGTCTTTGTCGGGAATGGTCCGGCGGCCCAAACGTTCCTGCAGAGACTCGAAGCGGCGATGGCCGCCACGCCGCCGGGGATCATGCTCACCGCTGATTTGTGCGCGTCCTACCGTTCGGGCGTTGACAAATTTTCGAAGACGCCTGGCGTGCGCCGCGTGGTCGGGGTTCAGACCGATGCCGGCGCAGGCCAAGCCCAGGCCGGAGCAGCGTTGTTCGTTACGGACGCCGAAACGTTTCTGGCCAACCCCGGTTTGATGGACGAAGTGTTCGGCCCCTCGACCCTCGTGGTGCAATGCAGTTCGCGCAGCCAGATGCTGGCCGCGGCCCGGCAATTGGAAGGCCAGCTTACGGCTACGATCCACGGCACGCCGGAAGATTTTACCGCCCGCCGCGACTTGTTGGGCGTGCTGCAGGCCAAGGCCGGCCGCCTCGTCGGCAACGGTTTCCCGACCGGCGTCGAAGTCTGTCACGCGATGACGCACGGCGGACCTTATCCGGCCACGGCCGATGGACGCTCAACGTCCGTCGGCACCCGCGCGATTGAACGTTTTGTCCGGCCGGTGTGTTTCCAGGACTTTCCGGACGCCGCATTGCCCGATGAACTGAAGGAATCCAATCCGCTCAATCTCTGGCGGCTCGTGGATGGGAAACCAGGGCAGCGTTGATCCATGCCTGCGACGCATCGGCGCGCCGGTCTCCGACCCGGCACGTTGCGGATGGCGGGTGGCCAATCGCGCCAGGTCGGAGACCGGCGCTCCAAAGTGCCCTCGATATTCCTGCCCAAAATCAGGTTCACACAATGTCCGGATCCACTTCTCCGGGCGGCCAGAGCCAGCGGCCTTCCATGCCGCCGGCGGCCAGAATCGTTTGACCGGTGATGTGCCGCGCCAATTTGTCGGACGAAAGGAAGACCGCCAGATTGGCGAGGTCGTCCGGACGCGCAACCTGCGGCAGGGCCATCGTCGCCGTGATTTTCCGCACGGTCGCTGCCTGCTTCAACTTGCCGGCGGTGCGCGGAATGAGCGTCCAGCCGGGGCAAATGCAGTTCACGCGGCCGCCGCAGTAGTGCTTCGTGTGCGGCGCCAGGCGGGCGATTTCATTTTTGAGCGTGCGCGTCAGGCCATACGCCATCGCCGCCTTGGCCGACGCGTAATCTGCGTGACCGGCTTCGCCGAACACCGCCGCGGTGGAAGCGATGAAGACGGCGTTGCCGCGACGTTGCCGGGCCACCAGTTTGAAAAATTCCCGGGCGCTGAGAAAAGTTGAGGTCAGGACGGCATCCAGCGTCGCGCGCCACTGCGGGAGCGACATCTGGTGCAAGGGGACGTCGCGCGATTCCCACGAGCCGGCGTTGGCAATCAGCGTGTCCACGCGGCCAAATCGTTTTATCGCCAGGTTGAACAAGCGGCGCGTGTCGGTTTCCCGGGTCAAATCGGCGCGCACGACCAGCACGTCCGCACCAGCCAATTCGTGCCGCAATGCCTCAGCCGGCGCTCGCTGGCGGCGATAGTGCAACACCAGCCGGGCGCCCTCATCGGCAAATCGCCGCGCCATGGCGGCACCGATGCCGCCCGAGGCGCCGGTAACCACGACCACTTTTCCCGCCAGTTCGGTTTCCATGATTTCGGTTTACGAGCAACCACCGGAACTCCGCAAGTTCATTGTTCGGCCGGTTCGGCCACCGTTGGCCCGGCCCAATCGGCCTGCGCGCGGCGGAATCGTTCGCCATTGCCGGTGGTGCGCAGCAAAAGTTTGTGAACCCCGGCGATACCGATTTGTACCGGCTTGGGCTCATCGGATTTCTTGAGAACGCCGCTGCGCCAGAGTTCCTTGCCATCACCGAGGACGACAAACTCGGCGTCGCTGTTTGGATTGGCGCTGGCATCCAGACCCACCCGCGCCGAGAAAGTGCCGTAGAGTCCATTGAGGTCATACTCGATTTCTGAGCCGGCAAAGGAACTCAAACCGCGCTCATAACGTTTGCCGCCGAGCGCGAGCGGCGCGCCGGAAGGCATCCCGTCCAGTTCAAACCCGCGCCAGCGGCCGGTGGAACGGAGCGGCTCCAGCCGGGTCAACGCCAATTCTGACGGCAGCAGCGAAGCCAGCGTGAAATGCAATCGGGCGGCGCGCGGGCTTTCCGTGCCGTCCTGCTCCACCGTTTTCACTTCGACCGTATAATTCGTGTGCGGGTTCAGGCCGCGAATCGGGAAACTGGCCTGCGGCGCGTAACCGAGGCGCTGGCCATTGAGATAAACCTGATAGCCCGCGTTCAGATAATACTGCTCGCG
The DNA here is from genome assembly GCA_021780375.1 of bacterium. Classification (GTDB taxonomy): domain Bacteria; phylum Verrucomicrobiota; class Verrucomicrobiia; order Limisphaerales; family UBA11358; genus UBA11358. The sequence continues at coordinate 30,358 of JAJXYT010000208.1, forward strand.
CCAGTGCAGGTTGACGCCGTCGAGGCCAACGCGTTCCAGCCAGAGCCCGTCTGGCTCCGAAGGCGGAAAACGATATGAGTCCGCCGGAGTGAATTGCACTTCCCATTTCACTGCCTGGGTCTTCGGCGAAGTCATCCGCACCGCTGCCCAGCCCTGGTGATTGAAAATAGTTGCCGGCAATTTGTGCCAGCCCGCGCGGGCCACGGCGCTTTTGACGACATAGTTGGTGCCGCGCGGGAAAACAAAACGCAATTCGTAAGGGTCGTTCTGGATGACCCGGCTGGTTCCCGCGAACGTGTCACCGGCGGCGTTCTGGTTCAGCGCGACCAGGTCCACCCAGCCCTGGGTAATGTGACGGCTGGTGGAGATCAACTGGATGCGGCCGTTGTCGGGGAGCAACGTGAGCACGCGGCAACTGGTCGGAGCCGCGTCCACCGCCATGCCCGCCGACCAGGCACCGAGATATTCCTGATTCCAAAAGTCGAAGACGTGAACGGGTTTGTCTTCGGGTAATCCAAGGTCTTTCCATTTCAGGAGAATTTGCTCCGCTTTATCCGCGTCGAAATTGAACACGCCCACGACATCGTAATGGCGGCCCAGATGACTGATCTTCAGATCCCAGACGCGTTTGTTCCGTTCGCTGGGAAACAGGTCGAGCGGCCGGATGTCGGTGGCCGGATAAACCCGGCGCAGCAACTCAACGCGGTCTTCGGACAAATCCATCAGCCGGTCGCTGGACATCAGCGCCTGGCCGGTCAGCCCTTCGAGCGTGGCCCAGACGCGGGCCTGGTCGAGCGTGAGCGGCGGGCGCACCAGCAGCCCATCCGGATCGCAATACCAGACCACGTTGTGCAGGTAGTAGTATTGCATCGTCGGCCGTAGCGCGACCTGGAATCCGCCCCACCCCAGCACCACGTCGCCGCCCGTGCGCGACCCGTTCATGATGCCCGCGCCTTCGAGCGG
>JAJXYT010000075.1 GCA_021780375.1 bacterium
AATACCGCCTAACGTGATGGTCATCGTCGGGTCAACGATCCAAGTCAACTCGCCGGCATCGCCAATTTTTAAACCTGGTTTCATTTTAATTCGTTGTTCAGTTGACCTGCAAATTATCTTGAAGTTGGAGGTCGCGGGAGGAGGATCCGACCACAATTCGGTATGTCCCCGGCACAATCGTCCAGCCGCGCGTGCGCGTGTCCCAACAGACAAACGAATGCGGTTCGAGTTGCAGCCGGACAGGACGGGTCTGGCCCGGCTTCAAAGTGATCTTTGCAAACCCTTTCAACTGCGCCGGCGGTTGAGGAATTGCCGGCGTCGAAGGGAACCCGACGTAGAGCTCCACCACCTCTTGGCCGGATCTCTTGCCGGTATTGGTAACATCAAGACCAACCGTTAGCGTTTTGGAGGATTGTAAATCTGCAGGAAAATGCTTCGAGGAAATCGCCAGATTTTTGTATGCGAAGGTGGTGTAGGACAAGCCATAGCCAAATGGAAACAGCGGTTGAATGTTCTTGGCATCGTAATGTCGATAACCGACAAAAACACCTTCCGAATAATGTTCCACACCTTGGACGCCTGGATATTGTTCCGGTGTATTGGCCGGCAAATCCGCCAGTCGTTGGGGGAAGGTGATGGGCAGTTTGCCCGAAGGATTGACCTCGCCAAACAGAACCGCCGCCACGGCGTTGCCGTCCTCTTCCCCGGGATACCAGGCTTCCAAAATCGCCGGCACCTTGTCCAGCCACGGCATGAACACCGCCGAGCCGGTTTTAAGCACCACGATGGTATGCGAGTTGGCCGCTGCAACTGCCTCAACCAACTCATTTTGATTTCCGCTCAGTGCCAGCGAATGATCGTGACCTTCGGTCTCATCATCGCCAACCATGACGATGGCCACATCGGAGGATTTTGCCAGCGCAACGGCCTGGGTCACATCTTTGCCATCGGCAAATGCGACTTGGACCTTTGAACCAACCCGTTCCTGGATGCCCTTCACCGGAGCGACAGTATAAAGCGGCTCAACATGAGAACTGCCACCGCCACCAGTCATGGCCTTGGCCGCAAACGGTCCAATGACAGCGATATTGCGCAGACCCTTTGAATTGAGAGGCAGTTCATTTCCATCGTTCTTGAGCAACACCATTCCTTCTTCCGCAAAATGCCTCGCCTTGATTCCATCTTTGCGGGCCGCTATCGGCCTTAGCTTTGCAGCATGATCAAACAACCCGAATTCCATCATCGTCCGGAAGCGCCGGATCAGTTTGTCGTCAATGACCGACAGGGGCACCCGACCGGATATAACCGCCCTTTCAAGACTGGCGCCGAAATATTTTCCGGTCGGCATTTCCAAATCCAATCCAGCCAGCGCGGACGGCACGGTGCTGTGAACCGCCCCGAAATCTGATGTGACAAAACCTTTGAAACCCCAATCCTTTTTGAGGATTTGATTCAGCAATTCGTCATTTTGACAACAGTACGTGCCATTGACCTTGTTGTAGGCGCCCATGATGGACGCCACGCGGCCTTCTCTGACGGACGCTTCAAACGCCGCCAGATAAATCTCGTGCAGCGTGCGTTCGTCAACAATTACATTGACCGAGCCACGATTGTTTTCCTGGTTGTTGGCAGCGTAGTGTTTGACGTTGGCAATGATGTCTTGACTTTGAATTCCTTGAATCTCAGCGACCGCCATTTGCGAGACTAAATAAGGGTCTTCGCCAAACGCTTCGAACGTGCGCCCATTTTGCGGCACACGCGCAATGTTCACGTCGGGACCTTCGAGCAGATCCTCGTTCAAATCCTTCGCTTCCTGGCCGATGATGACGCCATAACGGTTTGCCGTGGCGGCATCCCAGGTTGACGCCAGCGCAATGGGCGCAGGCAAAGCGGTCGCGGGCTTCTGCGGATTGTCTCCAGCCGGCCCCACACCCGCCGGGCCATTGGCAATGTGAAAAGCGGGAATGCCCAGCCGCGGGATGGGCGGGACATACCGATAATGCCCGGCGTCTTGAATCCCATGAAGCTCTTCGATTTTTTCCGGCAAGGTCATCTTGCCGACCAATTCGCGGGCACGCGCATCCCAGTCCTTGGCCTGAAGACAACTTCCGCCCGTCAAAAGGCAGGTAAGAAGGAGATTTGCAATGATATTTGTTCTCATAATCCAATTAAAACTCCGCCACATAAGGCTTGCCCTCGTACCAGGCAATCATGTTTAAAACCAGATAGTTCCAATCTTGAAATCCCCGGTTCATGACCGGTTCGCCACTGTCCGGCAGATAATATTCGTGCAACGCCCCGCTCTTTTCATAATCCCGGCCGAGCAGCTTGACCGTTTTTTCAACCAACAGGCGCGCCTGCTTGTCGTAGCCATATTTGACCAGGCCGCGGAAGACAAAATAGTTCGCATTGACCCAGATGGGACCGAGCCAATTGGATGGATTGCTCGTGGCCCGCACATCATACATTTTTTCCATCCTGGAAAGAGAACGGACTCCGTACGGAGCATCAAAAGTATTCGTGTCCATCAGATTCTTTTCCACTATTTGTCTGGCCTGCTCCGGAGTGGCTATATCTGCCCACATTGCCAAAAAGCCCGACCAGACGCCTATCCGTTGAATCAGGCAATTCCAATTTCTCGGCTGGCCCATCTGAAACTGCCAGAACTTGTCCCGAGGTTGCGTCACAGGCCGCAGATTCAGATCCACGCTGTAGTAAAAGCCATCCTTGGGATCCCAGCAATTCTTGCGGATGGCTTTGAGCAGATTATCGGCCATTTTTTGATAACTGTTCCCGATCTCCTGCTCATTCAGGCATCCCGCCAGATAAACCATCGCTTCCAGTTCTTTATACATGAAACAATTCAACAGGATCGAGCCGGAGCTGCCGTCCGGACGGAAAAAGGTGCAGGGATCGTTATCCACGCCGATGCACTCATCGGTCTCCCAGAAATACAACCCGGTGGCTCGATTACGGTAGTGATTGTAGTAACAATTCACAAAGGCCTGCAACCCGGGAAAATCCTCCCGGAGCCATTCGGCATTGCCGCCGTTCAATTTGACCAGAAAAGCGGCGTGCTGGGCCAGACACGGCTTGTGCATGTTATGCTCCCACGGGACAAATTTTGTTCCGTCGGTGTCCATGATGTTTTTGTTATTGGGACTGATCACCACCGGAATGTATCCGCTGTTGATGGCCTCAAGAAAATTCAGCACACAGCCCTGCTCATATTTAAGCGCCTCCTGCTTGTCTTTGGGCGAACCCTCCTCCAGGAGGATTTGCCGCAAGGCGATGTCCGTCAGCCACGAGTCCCAATCCCAGAGTTGATTTTGATAGGAGCTGCAGCCCGGCGTAATAAAGGGATATTTCAAATAACCTTTCGGGGGTTTGAACATGCCCTTGTAGTCCTTGAAGATATGCTCTTTGATGACACTAATGTCGTGCTGTATTTCGGCTGGCGTGGCTGTTTGCGTGTCGGCGCTTTTCGCAGTAAACGCGAAGCACATGAGCAGAATGATAATTTTATTCATGGATTTATTCATAATTTACTGGCAGACATTGTATTTATCCATTCAGGGACGCGACAGGCGGTAAAACACATTGCTTTGACCGGGTTGAATGGTAATTTGCGCGCGGTTCGTATTGCCCGATCCAGACACCGGAAACCAGTTCGTGCTTGCCAGGCCGGTGGAGTTCGATTCCAGCAGCCAGCTAACATAATTTGTCGGCCAGCTCAAGGTTAGCTGATGGCCGTTCACGTTGAACGCGATTTCGGTGGGTGCCAATACCGGGTTCAACAAAACAGCGCTGATTGGCGGCACATACACCGTCAGTTGGCCGTTCGTCGCGGACAGAACCTCTTGCCCGCCGCCGTTCCACGTGCCATCCGGATTGATTGTCGCGCCTCCGAGCGTGCAGCCGCTGGTGCTGTAGAGAGACAGCCCGGTCAATTCGATCAGTCGCGCGCCGGTGACATCCGGTCCCAGATTGACGCTCACCGCCACCGTGTTACTCGTCTCCTTGTTATTCAGCAGAGCGCTGATCGTGCCGTCCGTCCGCCGCACGCCATACGCCGTGAAATTGATGTTGGAAGCCGGCGTAACGGTGGCCGGAACGACGTTGCCGTGCGGAAGCAACGAAACCATTTTCAGTCCGTAAAGTTCAGGACCCACCCGCTGGACAGCCGTTCCGTTGTCCACAATGGGTGAATAGGGGCTCTGACCGCCGCCGTGAAAATTGATTCCCTGGCCGCCGTTCAACGCCACCGTGAACATGTAATCCAACGACCAGAGGGCCGCGCCGTAAACGTCGCTCACGCCTTGAACGCCTCCGGCGGAATAGGAGGCGCATTCAGTTATGCGGGCGCCAAGCGAGCAGTGCCCTGCGGCTGCCCCCACGATGTTATTGACCAATGTCACCAGGAATGGGTCAGGTTGTAACAGGAGTTGCATGGTGTCGTTGATTGATGGGCCGGCCCGGTAGTAATGTTGGGTCAACAGCGAAACCACGCCCGATTCATCGCGTGCAAAAGGGTCCGTGTATGCCGATAATTGGCCTTGTCCCGCGTCCGCGCCGTCAAGGATCCAGCCATTCCCGCCGTTGGTAACGGCCCAGCCCGGCACTGCATTGGTCATGGCGGCTGCCAGCGGACGCCAGCGCGCAAGAAAAGCGCCATAGGTGGAAAAACCATATTCAGGTTCGTTCCCAATTTCAAAGCCCAGCAGCCTGGGTCCCAGCGCCTTCGCCGCATAAGTTGCTTCGGCGACGGCATTCACGGGAGTGTTGGATTCAAGATTAATGCCGTAGATCACCGACCAGTTCGTGGGCAGCGTCTTGATAAACCCCGCAAACGCGTCCACCTCGGACGCTGTAATCGGGATGGTGTTCGATATTCCGCCCCAGCCCGTCGTGTCCACCGTGCCACCGCCGATCCGCAAAACGGCGGGGCTGCTGATTATGCTGAACAACTTCACCAGCGGAACGTTATTGGATGTGAAAAAACTCCCAGTCAGGCTCTTTTTCTCGTAGCCCAATCCGCAGAACGACGGGTTTAGCGGCAATCCGGTGTTCGCCGGCGAAAAGTTCACGGCGGCATTGACCGTGTTTACCGTGGGCCCCGTCCCGGCGGCTTCAAGCGTCAGGTAATTCCATTTAATCCCGGTGCTGGAATTCAGCGTGGTCTGGCCAATCCCAACCGAGCCGATTGAAGGGATGGTGGCATAGACATAATTTGTCCCCACTTGGGTCCCATTAACAAATTCAGATGCAATCCAATTGGAGCCGGTTGTGTCCAATACGATGCTGATTGTATTGGTGTTCGGGAACGTTGCAGGGATCAATGCCCGGCTGCCGACAAGCCCGCTCCTGCTGTAATACAACTGAACCCCGCCATTTCCGGCGCCAGGGCGAAAAAGCGACCACGGGTTGCCGTTCACATACGAGATGTTGAACCGCGGGTCTGGAGCAGTATTGGAGGCTGGGTTGTAGGACGCAAAACCCAATGCCAGCCAGTTGCCCGGATCCGAGGTGAAGGTCACCGAAACGGTCAGGGTGTAAACATACCCGGCCTCCGGCGCAAATGGCAGGAGGACGCTGTTCGCAGTGGCACCAATGGAGCCGTCTTTGTAGAGGTACGATGTGGCACTGTTGTTCACGCTGTTCCAAAGAGCGGAACTGATGCCGCCGGCGAAGTCGTTAGCCATCGTGGGTGCCGTTTGATTGATGTTCACGGCCCCGCCGATAAAGGCGTTGGAATAGACGAGCTGCGCCTGTCCCATGGAACGGCAGAACAAAAGTATCATTCCCGCCAAAAGCAGGTTTCTCATCGCCTTCATGTTTTTGACCTGAATTTTCAAACTGATAAAAGTTTCATTCTCTGCCTGGTTCTTTACAGGAATTTGTAGCGACAAATCGTTTTGCTGCCGTCCTGATCATGTTCGTTGCGCACCTTTTCGTCGGCGCTTGAATAACTGTAAATCCAATAATGGTACTCATCCCATCTCCCGGTCTCCGAACTCACAAATTTGATGCGGACGGTTATTTTGCTTTTGCCTTGGGTATATTTCGCCGGCACCTCAAAGTCACTGTCCCACCAGCGGATGCCGCGATAGGTCTTTGGGTAGTCCACGCTGTACCACGGGCGTTCGGTCACCAATTGTTCGTCAATGAACACCCGCGCTTCCTGCCGATTGTCCGCCTTGTCGGTGCGACGGCGCAGGCGCACGCCTTGATTGTCCGGTGAGATGGCAACTGTGAAGGTGCTGCTGTTGGTGAACGAAATGCCGTCGTCTTCAGTCGCTGGGGTTTTAAAAAGGACATTGTTATATTCGCCATCATACCACCAGTCGCCTTTTACCCGTTTGACATCTCCTTCGGCGTGATAATCGTGGTCCGCCTCCGATTTCAAATTGCCCACGTCCAATTCGTCCGTTTGAACCAGGCGCGGCCACAAGTGCCCATACCAAAAGGTCACGCTTTCTTCGGTGCCAACCTGGGTGTGGTCTTTGAAACCTGTCGGCGTGTGTGGCCCATAGGTTTGATGGCCATATTTAATGCCGCCGGAAAAACAATACATGTCGGGCAACAGAAAGCGATAAACACCGCCAGAACCTCCTTCGCCGCTGGGCGCGCCAAAAACCGGCATAGTCAGGGGATGCGGGTGCCAGGTCAGCCCATAACCCATGTCGTGATCGTCCTCGAATCCATCGCCTTCAATCCACGGTGTTTTGCTCCCGTCAAAATAGGTGCGCTCGTTTTCTTCCATGCTTGTGCCCCATCGGTCGTCCACGTGACCGACGACCTGGCCGGAACAGTTGCTTAATTCCAGATAGGTATAGTCCCTGCCCTCCACACGCGGGGCTTCCCGATGGTAATGGGCGAAGAAATAACCGCAATGATTCTGAGGATATGGCGAAGCAGACGCGTCTTTGTAATCAACCACAGCCGCCACGGTGACGTTGTTTTGACCGCGATTTTCGATTTGAACGATTGCGGATTTCCAAAACGGCATGGGGAAGTAGCAGGCGGCCTGGGTGTTGGACCAGCCCAGGAGCAATGAATCATACGAAGCCACCAGATTGCTGCGGTTAATCCCCAAAAAACAGCCCAACGGCGCCTCGATTTGCGGGCGGGCTGCGCCGTCAAAATTAATTTTCAACCATGAATCGAACAGTGCGTTTACGTTGTTCGTGGGAGCAATCTTGAAATGCAAGGCGGTGATGACGCCGCCCTTTTGCCTCTTCCAAAACGTGACGGTTTTCTTGGATTTGATTTTGCGGGTCGCCGTTTTTTTCTTGCTGCCTTCAACCGCCCGCTCATGCGCGTCTTTGACGTTCCAGACCTTGAGCAAGGCGGGCATCACCCGGCGGCCGGTTTCGGGAGTCCAGGACTCCAAGCCTGGAGGAGCCTCCGTGAACAATTGATAGGTGTATTGATACCAATGGAAATGACGGCCATTCCAATCCGGTTGTCTGGCAGTGCTCGTCCACGGTTCCAACACCGTGGGCGGACCTCCGGGTTCGGTGCTCAAGGCAATCTTCAACCGTTTCTTGAAAAAGAATGTAT
>JAJXYT010000113.1 GCA_021780375.1 bacterium
ATCCGTCCATTGAGACAACCGCCGACCGAAAGGTGCGCGTGCAGATTTCACTGCCCCTCCTGGCCACCGCATCACTCGTTTCCGGAAATGAAACCGGGCAGGCTTCGGCGGCAACCAATGGAGGATCCGGCCAGCCCTCCGATCCCGGCCGGGCCCCGATTGCCGTTAATGGCGACGGGCAACGCGATTGAAGTCCATCAGGCCATGACTCCTGCCGGTTGCTTACTACGAAATCCAGCGGGCGATGCCAAAGGCCGCCACCGCCGCCAATCCGCCAATCAACACCGTCTGCAGTCCGCTGCGAACCATCGACGCGCCGGTGAACCGCCCCTTGACCGCGCCGAATACGAGCAAGGACAGCAGCGTTACCGTGACCGAGACACCCAACGCGCGATGCGCATCCGCCATCATCAGATAAGCGCTGAGCGGAATCATCCCGCCGACCACGTAGGACAAGGCGATGGTCAGGGCACTGCGGAGCGCTCTCCCCGGTTCGGGCTTTTCCAGGCCCAGCTCGAACCGCATCATGAAATCCACCCAATCCTTCGGCCGCCGTCGCAACGCTGCCACCACGGTGGCACTCTCCGCCGGGGTGAGGCCGTACCCTTGAAAAATCTCCGTCACCTCCCGGGCCTCCACCTCCGGCACCGTCACAATCTCTTCCCGCTCCCGCCGCTGTTCGCTGGCGTAATGTTCGGCATCGCTGCGCGCGGCGAGATAGCCGCCCAATCCCATGGCGATCGAACCCGCCGCAATTTCCGCCAGCCCCGCCGTTACAATGATATGCGACGACGCAATGGCGCCGGTTAATCCGGCGGCGAGCGCAAACGGCACCGTCAATCCGTCGGACATGCCGATGACGACGTCCCGCACCGACTCGCCGGCGGTGAAATGTTTTTCGACGTGTGGCGTAGCTGGCATAAGTTTGGAATCGGGTTATGGGTAATGACATTAGCACGTTACTCACACAGGCCAATGGAAAAATAACGAAGCCGTTCCATTACTTCACGCCGCATCCGGCCATTAATCCGAACCAGGCACTTTGGGAAAAAGGCGACTTTGCGCGCATCGCCGTGAGCATGAAGGAAGGCGGCGAGGCGCTCGTGACGTTCGCACGGGAGACCTGTACGTTCAACTTCGCCGCCTCGCCGGCGGAGCTGGTGGCGGAATTCAGAAAAAACCACGAGCCCGCCATGAATGCGTTCGAAGCCGCGGGAAAGGAACGGTCGCACGGCGGATTTGCAGCGCGAGCTGGAGGCCCGGTTCCTCAGCCGGAACCAAAGCCCGAACCGGAACACCACCTCCATTCCCGCCACCTTCCTGCGCGTGACGGTGGCCATAAAAGATGGCGTGCGACAAACGAACCGGCGCAACGGCGAGCATCCGGCAAAGCCGCCGCCGCACGCTCAACTCATCGAGATGGCCACGGCCCACTGGATCTTGCGCATTGTTTACGTCGCGGCCAAACTTGATCTGGCGGATCGCCTCGACGGCGAACCGAAAAGCGCCGATGAACTGGCCGGGCCGACCGGGACCCACGCGCCATCACTCTACCGGCTCATGCGCACGCTGGCCCACCTCGGCATCCTGAGCGAAGACGGCGGACAACGCTTCACCCTGACTACGTTGGGCGAGGCGCTGAAGAAGAGCGCTCCCGCTTCGGCGCGCGCCACCATCCTCACACTTGCGAGCGACCGGTGTGCCGACGGCTTTGGAGAATTCCTGTATTCCGTTCAAACCGGGAAAAGCGGCGTCGAAGCTGCGCCGGCATAATGGCCGGTTGGGATCAATCCGTGCCGGTCCGTCGGGCACAGTGGTGGCCTGCCAGCCGTCAGCCGGCCCGATTTTTTAACCGCGGATGCGCGGGCCGCACGTCCCTGCCCCGGTATTGCGAGCTCCCAACATTCATCGGTTTGTTTGCGTGGCGGGAACCAGCGGGACCGCGTTGGTAGCGTGTCCTTGCTCCGGCGACGAGTTCTCGTTCTTCCAGGTCAAATAATCCTTCATCCCCTGCGCCGCCCGCTGTATCCGGCTGTCGGCGTCGGGCATCTGCGCGGCCTGTTCGAACGCGGCCAGCGCATCATCAAATCTTCCCAGACGGCTATAGGCAATTCCCAGGTTGTACCAGGCCCGGGCGGGCGCATGTCGCATCCGGGTGGCGATCTCCAGCAACCTGACGGCGTTCGTGTCCTGATTTTGATTCAAAGCCTCCCACGCCGCCGACTCGACTTCGGGTTCGGCATCCGCTGACAGATTGACCCAGGGCCAAAACACGGTTGAGCCGGCCAGACCCAGAATCAACACGGCCACCAGCCCGGCGATGGACTTCCACTTCACGGCACCCTGGCTGCCCGCGGCCAACCCCAGGAGCGCGCCCATGCCCGCCCCCACACCGTGCGCGACATTCGCCACCGGCATCACGTTAAGAATGGTCAGCGCAAGGCAGAGGAAGAACCAGAACACGAACAACCGTGACGTTTGATAATCAACCGCCTCGGCAAATCGCGGGTCACGCTTCTCCAGCACCCATAACATGCCCCACAGGCCATAACCCACGCCGGACAAACCCACCCCGCCGGAAAACACCGTGAACTCGGCGAGCGATGAGCCGAACGCCAGCAGTAAAAAGATGCCGGCACATCTTAAATGGCCGTACACCCGTTCCACGAGGGTCCCAAAGGTCCAAACCCAATAGAGGTTGAATGCCAGATGGATGAAGTTGGCGTGCGGCAGTGTGCAGGTCAGGGCGCGCCACAGCTCGAAATTCGTCCAGACCCGGCCGTTCATGACGAACGCATCAATGCTTTGCCCCGACCACCACATGCCGGTCACGATGATGGCCGCCAGGGCGACTCCGGCCGTCACCGGGTAACGCGGGACGTTCTTCAAGGATGGTGGTGCTAACATGATTGAAGCCTTGGTGCTGAATCAGACCGGCCGCAACTATATCAGCCGCCGTGACGGCATCAAGCGCCGACCGGGAGAGCACAGAGGTTTTTAAACTGCGAAACAAGCAGAACCTGTGACATAGCTTAACCGCAAATTATCGCGCTGAAATGAAATGAAGGCGAAAGAACGCAAAGAGCGCAAAGCTTTGACCGCAGATGGACGCCGAGTCGTCCGGACGCGCCCGTTCATTTCCGTCCTCTGTCCTCCGGCTTCTGACCACCGATTACTGACCACCGATTACTGACCACCGATTACTGACCACTGATTACTGACCACCGATTACTGACCACTGACTACTGACCTCCGACCTCTGTCTTCCGTCTTCTTTGTCATTTTTTGGCCAACCGCACGGCAATATCTGTGAATTGACAGATTTTCCCATCCGTGAGCGAATGGATTGTCGTGAAGGATCATGAACCAAAAACCTTATCACCGATATGAAAGCTCAATTCCTGATTGTTCTGACGTGTCTGCTGTTCGTTCGGGCACAGGCGCAAAGCGTCCTGTTCGATTTTCAGAATGCCCCGCAATACGCGGCCTTGCCCATCAACCTGACCGTAGGCGGAGTTACAGCCCAGTTCTCCGCGACGGGACAGGGTTACTCCATCCAGATGTACAACACCCAGGGCCTCAGTCCGGCGGGATTTTCCGGTCTCTGCATCTATCCCAGCAGCGTCTATGCGGCCGATCTCATCGTGGATTTCTCCACGCCGCTGATCGATTTTTCCATTCTGTACGCGCCGGAGGAATATGCCTGTGACTCGTCGGCGACGATGCGGGTGACGGCATACCTGAATGGCGCGCTGGTGGGGACCGCCACCACCAACGCGCAGGCCGGCACCTGGCCGACGGAAACCCTCCGATTCAGCTCCCCGCAAACCTTTAACCATGTGGTGGTCCATTATGACGCGCCACCGGTCACCGGCGGGGACTACGGCCCCATCTTCATGGCGGACAACATGGCCGTGACGCCTGCCCCTCAGCCGATTGTTCTGGAACAGGCGACGATGCGGGCCGATGGCGCTTTCCAATTCGCCTTCACCAACACCCCCGGTTCCAGCTTTACCGTGTGGAGCGCGACGAATCTGGCGCCGGCTTCCACCAATTGGTCTGCGCTGGGCACGGTCACGGAAAATCCGCCCGGTTCCGGTGTCTATGAATTCACCGACATGCAGGCGACGAACCTTCCGATGTGTTTCTACCGGGTCAGTTCGCCGTAGCATCCAATCGGTGGTTAGGTGGATGGACGCAGATTGTTTTAACCGCAAAGAGCGCAAAAGGCGCAAAGAATGAAACTGACTAGATGCCGGTGCAGGGTTGAAAAAGGTCTTAACCGCCCGCCGGAAGACGGAATCCAACTGAACAGGTAGATGCTTGTTTGGATCGAGCCGGAATGTAATTAAATAAGACACCTTGCAGGTTGAAAAAGGGGCCGAATCAATTCGAAACGGTTCATTGCTAACCTCAAGAAGTTCCTGCAAACCTGCAAAGACTCCGACTCAATTGACAAAGAGTCTTTGTCAATCGAGTCGGGGCTAGGCTAACCGCCTGTGAGCAAGCGGCTTGGCAAGAGAGGTCATTTTGCAGACCTGCAAAGACTTTTTGCAGGTCTGCAACGAGTCTAATAAAATTGAAAAAACGGTGACGTAAATTGGGTTCGAGTCGTTGCAGACTGGATTCGAGAAATTGCCAATTTGATTTGGGATTTTATTGGCCTGCAAAGCGCACAAAGTTTTAAAAACCGCCTTCTCCGTTTACTTCGTTTGCTCCTGTTAAATATGTTTCCGCGCTTGACTGGATACGCAGGTGGTTCAACTTTCGATTCCCGTGTTCACGCCCGGTTATTACAAGACCAATTATCGCGCCTTGCGGTTGCGCGAGTTGTTTCGCTGGTATGGATGGCAGCGCGGCTTCGCGGCCTGGCTGAAAACCCGTTCCATGCGCCCAACCCGCAGCGGGTGGTGGATGCCGGGATTGTGGGCGGACAACGAATGCAAACAGGAGGATTTGAGTCCGGATTTCTGGCAGGCCACCAAACCGCATCGCCGGGATTTTGAGCAGTTGGGGTTTGTCGCGTGTGGTTATTCGAAAGTGACCAAAACCCTCAATCCACTCATCCGCGATCCGGGTGGCATTTTTTATCTTGACCCCACCCGCAGTCATTTCGGGCAATTGATTTATTTGCGGCACTATCGTCCTTCGCGACGGGCGGAAATCAATGAGATCGTCATCGCCTTCACGGCAGTGTTTGAACACGGCACCCTGTCCTGTACCAACCGCCGGAAGTCCTTCGATTCGCCGGACGCCGGTGAAGTCATCCGGCTGGATTCGTACGACGTGCCTCTAATCTACCGGCGATTCCGGGAAGAATTGCAGCGGCGCCCGGACTCGCCGCAGGCGTTTCCCGACCTCGAATCGCTGCGCCAATGGTTTGATGCGCGACAACTTAAACATTTCGAAGATCGAGTGCGGCGGCGGCTATTCATTCCGATGACCAACCCCGAAATTGCAGCGGCGCGGGCTGCGTTTCAGTCGGCCGGTCCGCCGCCTCTTCCGCCCCCACCCCGGCGACGGTTCCGACTTGAATTCTGGCCAACAATCATTGCCCTCCTCCTCCTCCTGCTGATGGTGCATCGGCACCTGCGGGTGCCGGGTGATACGCTCGAATATCAGGGCCAGCACTTCAAAATGCGCCTCCCCTACGCCAGCTTCGAGGATTACAAGGATGATCCCAATAATCTGGACACCAATGAACTTGGGCGGATCGGGCAGGTGATGGAGTCGGTCAAAATTCCCAGGTCGTTCAAGAATCGAGAGGCACTAATCCGTTTTATGGTCTTCGACCTCGAATTTCCGGGTTACGGACTGAGTAGCAGCGTAAGCACCCTGACCGACGACGGCTCAACGCTCGATCTGGAATCGGTGGAAATCCCCCAAGCGGACAAGGACCGCGTCATTGTAGCGCGCGAGTCCGACGGGCAATGGAAACTGGTGGACGATTTCATCTATGACACCGCCGGCACCAATGACATCAGCCGGGTGCGGCTGGCTCATCACGAGTTGCAGTATTTTGATAATGCAGGCCGTGTGTTTCGAGACAAGTCCCTTTGAGTTCCCTAAACCGTTTTTTGGTTTCCGACCTGTCGCTGGTTTCGACCGGGCGGCCGTATTCTCAATTCTCAATCAATATCAGCCACAAAAGAGCTCAAAGAGTACAAAGGGTAAAACCGCAGATGCAGCGGTTGGACGCGGATTCAAAATTCTACGTCGCGGCAGCGTTGGTCCAGCTGATAACTGATTTGCTGGATAACCTTGGCGGAAAGTACCGTGGGTTCAGTGGAAATAAAACTCGAAACCTGTTTGCCGCTCAAAACTTTCACGTCCGAATTGGCCTTGAGCGTCACCCACCAGCCCGGCAACGCCACAATCGGCTGCGCCGTCACCCGCTCGCCGGTCGCCTTCGTTAGCATGGTGGCCAGCCACCGGGCATTTTGGCGGGCCTGCTCCGGCGCAGCCGCGTCGTATTTGCCGGAAGAGAACTGGATTTTGTTGCCGTCAAAAACTGCCTCATTGTCGCGTTCGCTGGGTTTGCCCGGTTGCTTGGTGCGATACTTGGTTTCGATGGCAAATACACCGGACGGCCCGACGGCGACATGGTCAATGTTCCATTTCCCATTGCCGGGCACATCGTGAAAGACCCGGTAACCGGCCGGCAGCCGCTGCAATTCCTCCGCCACCGCCTGCTCGCCAAGCAATCCACGTCGATGATTACGAATCTTCAACAATTTGCGCCATGCCATGACAGCGCAACCAGCGGCGCTCAATCCGAAAATGGTTAAATAGAAAATTCGACCCGTATAATCCAATGGAACGAACGGCACACCTCCAACGGCAAATAGCGAACAAAGAAACGTGCCAAAAAACCAACTGTGAAGGCCGTCATTCAAATCGTCGATTTTACACTGCAAACTGTAACCGGCTGGCCGGAGCAGTTTTTCCGAAAGCGGCGGGCGCTCGCCTCTGCGCTTTCGCTGCCAGCGTTCCATAAAAACAGCGGCAAGCAAAACGAAGATGGGAACACATCCGGCAAAAATTAGAAGCGGTTGCCACATCCCTATTTTTTGTCGCTCGACTTATCACGCAAAACCATCTCAGAAATCTCGTGGCTGCCGATTTCTTCCGCGACATGCTCGGCGAATCCTTCCAGTTCGTTCTCACGTACAAGTTGTTTGTGACCTGGAATCTTGCTCAACAGATGAAGCGCGTTTTCAAAAGCTTTCTTCGTTTCGTCCTGACGCGGCTCGCCCAGCAGGAAATGAATTTTGAACTTCTCACGCGCGTCATGCAAAGCCACGCCGCGGCCCAGCCATTTGTTCGCCTTCTCGCGGATGCTGCCCGGATCAACCAAATCAAACGACACCGGCTCATAAAGATGCCAGACGTCATTCTTCCAGGCGAAGCGGAAGTCGTATTGATAATCCTTCGTTTCAATCTTCTTTTCCGCGAGTTTCGCCGACGAGCTACCCACTTTAGCC
>JAJXYT010000193.1 GCA_021780375.1 bacterium
CGGAGATGCCGATGGCTTTCCACGGATTCTCGTGAACATAGACATCCGTCGCTTTGGCCGCCGCCTTGGCGCGAACGAGCACGGCTGCCTCGGCGTCAGCCATCTGGGCCTTCGCCCGGGCAAGCGACGCTTCCGCCTTGGCGCGCACCGAGGCCAGCGCCTCGCCACCCTGATTGGCCGTGGCCTTGATCAGGGCCTCCGCATCCGACACCACGGTCTTGAAATCCGCGATCAGCTGTTCTTTGGTCACGTCGGGAAAATCCGGTTCGCCCGGTACGTTCTGTGTGCTCATTGCTCGTTCCTCCATAAGATGCCGATGCTTAAAAGACACGAATCCTGAATGCATGGCATGTCGGGGCGCGTCCAATTTCAGACCCGTCCATCGATAAACCGTACCAAAACCGCACCTTCTTTATAGGATAGTTTTGCTGCTGCCGTCCGTACGCTGCCGCACATAGAGATGGGCGCAGCCTTCGGCACCCCCGTCCCCCCGGTGAGTACGGCGCCCCCCGGCTTTGGCGGGGTTGATCGGCGGAGCCGCGGTTCAAGATTGGCCGCGCCATCTCAGCACCTTGTCTCCATCCACACTGCAGGTAATCAGCGGGCTTGAGGAGCGCCGGTTGCGCACCGCGCTTGGGGAGACCAACGCAGTCGCCGTGGCATCGCCATTCGACCCGTTCGCCGCCCTGGAAGCGCATTTGCAGGTGCAGCCCAAAACCGCAAATTTTGAAATGCTCCCCGGCGATACCCGGATTAAACCGTTCCGGACCGCCCCAGGTCAGCGACGGATTCAAACCTGCGCGAATCAGCTCCACTTCAGCGCGGCGCGTTTCCGTCTTCCTGCGCGGTGGCCGCAATACCGTTGGTATGTCGCCGGCGCGTTCGGCGTCATGCTGGTTGAAACGCTGACCATTATGGCGTTGTGGACCCAGCGAACGCGGCGGCGTTCCGCGGAGGCTGGGCTGCGGGAGAGCCAGCAGTTCATGGAATTGGCGACCGCGGCCGCCGGGCTGGGGTGGTGGGGGGGTGATACCGCGAGCGGGGAGTTGCGGGTCAACCCGCGCCTGCGGTCCCTGTTTGCACTGAACCACGATCAGCCGGTCCGTTGGGAAGACCTCCTGGCGCGCGTTCATCCGGACGATCGCGCCCGGGCGGAACTGGCGCAGCAACGCGTCTTGCGGCAAGGCGGCGCATTCGAGTTCGCGGGCCGGTTGCGGCTGCCGGACGGCCAGGAACGCTGGGTGGTGGCGACGGGGTTGGCCGCGCAGGACGCGCACGGCCGGATTCGCCGCGCCGAAGGCGTCGTGTTTGATGTCACGGCGCGCCACCAAGCCGAGTTGGCGGCGCAACGGCATCGGAACGAACTGCGCCATATCGGCCGGGTCCATGTGCTCGGCCAGCTTTCGTCCACGCTGGCCCACGAATTAAACCAGCCGCTCGGCGCGATTCTCAGCAACGCCGAGGCGGCCGAACTGCTGCTTCAAAACAACCACGCGCCCTGGGACGAAGTGCGGGCCATCCTGGCCGACATCCGCAAGGACGACCAGCGCGCCAGCGAGGTGATCCAGCGGATGCGCGGTTTGTTGCAGCGGCACGAAATGGAATTGCGCCCTTTGACCGCGAACGAACTGGTCGCAGAGTGCATCGCCCTCGCCCGGCCCGACGCCATGGAGCGAAAAATTTTAGTCGAGTCGGTGGTGATGCCGGACGTGTCCCGGATGCGCGGCGACCGCGTGCATTTGGAGCAGGTGCTGTTGAATCTGCTGGTGAACGGCATGGACGCGATGCACCATTGCCCGCTGGAAAGGCGCCGGCTGATGGTGCGCGTGGAACGGGGCGGCGATTCCACGGTGGAGTTCTCCGTAGCCGATGCGGGCGCCGGCATTCCGGCCGACCAAATGGATCGCATCTTCGAGTCGTTTTACACCACCAAGCCAACCGGGCTGGGACTGGGGTTGTCCATCAGCCGCGCCATCATCGAGGCGCATCACGGCCGGATTTGGGCGGAAAACAACCCCGCGGGCGGCGCGACGTTTCGGTTCGTCCTGCCGGCGGCGGAAGACCAGAAATAACCTCATGACTCCTGCCGCCACCATCCATGTGGTTGACGATGATGCATCGTTCCTCACGGCTATTTCCCGACTGCTTCGGGCCGGTGGCTATAACGTGCGGACGTTTTCGTCCGCCGGCCAATTTTTGGCGCGCCCGTCGCCGGACACGCCCGGCTGCGTCCTGCTGGACTTGCGCCTGCCTGGCCCGGACGGCATGGAACTTCAGGCGGCGCTGGCCAAAGCGGACAACCCGTTGCCGGTGATTTTTCTGACCGGTCATGGCGATATTCCCACGTCGGTCCGGGCCATGCGCTGCGGCGCGGTGGATTTTCTGACCAAACCGGTGAAGCAAGCGGCGTTGTTTGACGCCGTGCGCCGGGCGCTTGACCGCGACGCCGCGGAACGTCGGGCGCGGTCCCGCCGCGCGCAATTACAACAGCGTTACCACACGCTGACGCCCCGCGAACGCGAGGTTTTGCCGCACCTCCTCGCGGGCCAACTGAACAAACAAATTGCCGGCGACCTCGGCACGAGCGAGCGCACCATCAAGGCCCACCGCGCGGCGCTCATGACCAAGCTGGCGGTAGGATCGGTCGCGGAGCTGGTTCGCTTCAGCCAGGAGTTGGGCGTGCAGCCGCGCGGAGGAAGTGAATAGCAATCAGTAATCAGTGATCAGTCATCTGTGCGCGCCCGCCCGCGGCGATGCTGATTACGGATCGCTGATCAAGGGTTAATCGTTCCCTGCCGCCCATTGCACCAAAGGACAATAGGCGGACGAAGCCTGGCCTTGATATTCTTCTTCTTAAAGGTGGTGGGAGGGTGGTGTGGCTGGCCACGCCGCGGAGCAACCGAACAACCACGTTATGAAAGTAACTTCTGCAAAAAAGAAACGGGGCACCTCGCGACGCAAATCGTTCAAACTATCCGGGCTGGCCCTCGACGGATTGGCCACTGTGGGCGGCACCAGCAAGCATGGCAACGGCAATCCCAACGCACCGTTGGATAGCTACTACCCAGACCATTTTAAAACGGAACAAGACTCTTGCTTCAACCAACTGAAACCGCTCGTCCCCTGGGGGTGGGACATCAACAGCAACCTCACCGGCACGAGCCGGAGCGGCTTGGAAGCCGGCGACGGCGATTGAAATTTTATGAAAATGATTATCTGCCGAGCAGGAGGCTGGACGGATTTAATCCGAAAACATGGGAGCCAGGCCCCGCGCTGACAGCAGATACGCACGCGCCGTGTTGGAAGGATGCACTGTGATTAAAACCGTTGCCCCCATGAAGCCGCCGCTCGCGCTCGTGATTGGCGGCCTGGCGATGCTCGCCGCCTCGTGCGAGGTCGGCCCGAATTTCACACCGCCGAAAGCCAGTGTCGCCGGCCATTGGATGGAAAATGCCGCCGTCACCAACCACCCGCCTGGTATCGCTGATGCCTGTTGGTGGCGGAATTTTAACGACCCGGTTCTCAATCGGCTCGTGGCCACCGCTTGCCGGCAAAACTTGTCGTTGCAGGCCGCTGGGACGCGCATTTTGGAAGCCCGCGCCCGGCTCAACAAATCCATCGGCAATTTGTTTCCGCAACAGCAGGGCATTTCCGGGCAGGTGAATTATGCCCGGCTGAATGATGGGGTGGTTTCGCAAATCCCCGGCATCAACCGCAATTACCTGTCGGACCAGGCCTTGTTTGCCGCCACCTGGGAGATGGATTTCTGGGGCAAGTATCGCCGGGGCATCGAATCCGACCGGGCCGCCTTTCTGGGTTCGGTTGCCGCCTACGATGACGCCATGGTCACGCTCATTGCCGATGTGGCCAGCACGTATATCAACATCCGCACCTTGCAGGAGCGGTTGCAGGTCGCAACGCGGAATCTGGGCATCCAAAAAGAAAGTTTGTCCATCGCCACCGCCCGTTTCAATGCCGGGGAAACGAGCCAACTCGACGTCCAACAAGCCAGAACCCAGCTTGCCCAGACCGAGGCGCAGATGCCTCTGTTGAATGAAGCCATCCGGCAAAACCAGAACGGACTGGCCGTGTTGCTGGGCGGACGGCCGAACGAAATTGACCGGCAACTGGCCGGGCCGGAACGCCTCCCGGTGGTGCCCACCCAAATGGCGGCCGGCATCCCCAAAGATTTGTTGCGCCGCCGGCCGGACGTGCGCGCGGCCGAATTGCAGGCGGCGGCAGACTCGGCGTTGATTGGCGTGGCCAAGGCCAATTTATATCCGGCCTTTTCGCTCTCCGGCGAATTCGGCGTTTCCGGGAACAACGAATTTAACCATTCGCTTTCAGACATGTTCAGTTGGCAGAGCCGCGCGCTCAACGCCGGCGCGGGGCTGGTGATGCCTATTTTCAACTACGGGCGCATCATCAATCAGGTGCGCGTCCAGGACGCCCGGTTTCAGCAGGACGTGCTGAACTATCAGAACACGGTCCTCGCGGCGCAGCAGGAGGTCGAAAACGGGCTGGTGTCCTTTAGAGAAGAACAGGCAGCGCTGTCCTCGCTGACCAACGCGGCGGCTTCAGCCCGACACACCACCGACCTGGCCATGATTCAATACAAGGGCGGCCAGTCGGATTACACCACCGTGCTGACCGCTGAACAGCAGGAACTGAACGTCGAGAACGCGGTCGCCAGCACCAAAGGCAATGTGGCGCTCGGACTCATCGCCGTCTATCGGGCACTGGGCGGCGGCTGGGAAGCCCGGGAAACCAATGATGTGGTTTCCGGCGAGGTCAAGGCCGAAATGTCGCAGCGAACGTCGTGGGGCAAAATGCTGGAACCATCGCATCATCTGCCCCAAACCTCGCCCGTGGACGCCCCGCCGGAAATGAAAACAGCCCCGCAACCAAAATAATCCCGAGGTCAACTTATGAAATTGAATTCTTTTGCACGATTTGGATGCGCGTCGGTCCTGGCCGCGTTTTTGTTCGGCTGCCGCGGCGCCGATCACAACGAGAAACCGCCACCACCGGTCACCGTTGCACGTCCCCAGCCGGAGCCGGTGACTGCCTATCTTGACCTGTCGGGCACGGTGGCGGCGTCCCAGACGGTGGACTTGGTAGCCCGCGTGCCGGGTTATTTGCAGTCGGTGGATTTCGCCGACGGCGCCTCCGTCAACGCCGGACAATTGCTCTTTGTCATTGATCCGAAACCCTACGAACAACAAGTGAAGCTCAACGAAGCGGCATTGTTGCGGGCGCAATCGGAGTATGACCGGCAAAAGGAACTCATCAAACAGAACGCCACTTCGGTGGCCAACGTCGAGCGGTGGCAGAGCGAGCGCGACCAGGCCGAAGCGCAGGTGGCCCTGGCCAAAATCAACCTCGGTTACACGCATGTGACCGCGCCGTTCAGCGGGCGGATGGGTCGGCACTTGGTGGATGTCGGCAACATGGTGGGCGCCACCGGCGAGACCAAGCTGGCGACGCTGGAACAGCTCTCACCCATTTACGTCTATTTCAACCTGAACGAGCGCGATGCCCTCCACCTCGGCGCGGCGATGCGCGAGCGGGGCCAGGAACCCGGTTCGGGTGTTGGCAAAGTGCCGGTGTTGGTCGGGTTGCAGAATGAAGCAGGTTATCCGCATCCGGGAACACTCGATTTTGTGAACTTCGGCGTCAGCACCTCCTCCGGCACGCTCCAGTTGCGCGCCGTCCTGACGAACGAGGACCGGGTGCTTTTTCCGGGATTATTTGCGCGGGTGCGCATCCCGTTGGGCGAGCCGGAACCCATGCTCGTGGTGCCCAACCGCGTCGTCGGCAACGATCAAGAGGGCGATTATGTGCTGGTCGTGGCGGCCGACGACACTGTGGTCCGGCGCGCCATTGTGAAAGGGCCGTTGACCGGCAGCGATTGCGCCATTCAGAGCGGGCTGACTGCCGAAGACCGCGTCATCGTCAATGGGCTGGCCAACGCCCAACCGGGCGAAAAGGTCTCTCCCGAACCCGCCGCAGCCAGCCCGGCGCCTTGAGCCGGCACCCGAAGGTTTCCCATGTTGGCAAAATTTTTCATCGAGCGGCCGGTGCTCGCAAACGTCATCGCCATCCTTTTTATCCTGCTGGGTTGCGTGGCGATCGCGACGCTCCCGGTTTCGCAATATCCCCCCATCACGCCGCCCACCGTCCAGGTCACCGCCAATTATCCCGGCGCGAGCGCCCGAACCCTGTTGGAAACCGTGGCGCTGCCCATCGAGCAACAGGTCAACGGCGTGGAGAACATGCTTTACATGCAGTCCACCTGCACGTCCGACGGCCGATATACGCTCACCATCACCTTCACCGTCGGGACGGATTTGGACTTTGCCCAGGTGCTGGTGCAGAACCGCGTCGCGGCGGCCATGTCCCAGTTGCCGGAACCCGTCCAGCAGCAGGGCGTGGTGACGAAGAAAAAATCCACCGCCATTCTCCAGATCATCACGCTCACCTCGACGAACCAGCATCACGACGCGCTCTTCCTCAGCAACTACGGAACGATTGCCCTGAAGGACAAGCTGGCCCGCCTGCCGGGAGTCGGCGACGTGATGGTTTTCGGCGTTGGCCAATACGCCATGCGCGTCTGGCTCGACCCGGAATTGATGCGGGAACGTTCGTTGACGCCCAGCGACATCATCAATGCCATCCGCAAACAGAATGTCCAGGTGCCCGCCGGTCAAATCGGCATGCCGCCCGTGCCGCCGGGCCAGGACTTTCAATTGACGGTGAACGTGGCGGGCGCATTGACTGACCCGGAAGAGTTCGAAAACATCATCGTCAAATCCAACCCGCAAAACGGCGGCCAGATCACGCGCATTCGCGACCTTGGCCACGTGGAGATGGGCGCGCAGACTTACAGCCAGTTTTTCAAAATGGACGGCCAGCCGGCGGGCGGCATTGCCATTTACCAGTTGCCGGAGGCCAATGCGCTCGACACCGCCCGGGGGGTGCAGACGGCCATGGCGCAATACGCCAAAAGCTTCCCGCCCGGCCTCCACTACTCAATTCCGTTCGACACCACCGAGTTCGTCCGCGAATCGGTGAACGAAGTCTATCGCACCCTGATCGAGGCGGGCATTCTGGTGCTGCTGGTCATCATGGTGTTCCTCCAGGACTGGCGCGCCACGCTGGTGCCCGCGACCACCGTGCCGGTGACGATTGTCGGCGCCTTCGCCGGCATGGCGTTGCTGGGATTCAGCATCAACCTGCTGACGCTCTTCGCCGTGGTGCTGGCCATCGGCATCGTGGTGGACGACGCCATCGTCGTCGTGGAAGGAGCAACGCAACACCTCGAACGCGGGAAGGACCCCAAGCAGGCAAGCATTGATGCCATGCGCGAATTGCTCGGCCCCATCATCGGCATCACGCTGGTGCTCTTGTCGGTCTTTCTGCCGCCGGCCTTCCTGCCGGGCATTACCGGCCAGATGTATCGGCAGT
>JAJXYT010000068.1 GCA_021780375.1 bacterium
TGTTTGCCGTCCACGATTTCCTTGAAGCCGCGGACGGTTTCGGCCACCGGCACCTGTTTGCCTGACCGGCCGGTGAATACTTCCGCCACCGAGAACGGCTGGCTCAGGAACCGTTGAATCTTGCGCGCGCGATACACGGTGAGCTTGTCGTCGGGCGAAAGCTCGTCCATGCCGAGAATCGCGATGATGTCCTGCAAATCCTTGTAACGCTGCAAAACCTTCTGCACGCCGCAGGCCACGTCGTAGTGTTCCTGCCCCACGATTTCCGGCGCCAACGCGCGGCTGGTCGAGGCCAGCGGGTCCACGGCGGGATAAATGCCGAGTTCGGCGATGGCGCGTTCCAGCACAATCGTCGCATCGAGATGGGCGAACGTCGTGGCGGGCGCCGGGTCGGTCAGGTCGTCCGCCGGCACATACACGGCTTGGAACGAGGTGATGGAGCCTTTCTTGGTCGAGGTGATGCGTTCCTGCAAATCGCCCATCTCGGCGGCCAGGGTCGGCTGGTAACCGACCGCACTGGGCGTTCGGCCCAGCAAGGCAGATACTTCCGAGCCGGCCTGCGAAAACCGGAAAATGTTGTCAATGAACAGCAGCACGTCCTGGTTTTTCTCGTCGCGGAAATACTCGGTCACGGCCAGCGCCGACAACGCCACGCGCAGGCGCGCGCCGGGCGGCTCATTCATCTGGCCGTACACGAGGCCGATTTTGGAACCGCCCTTGAGAATGGGCAGGCCGTTCGCGCCGGTTTTGGGATGGCCTTTGTCATCCTTTTCCACCTTGATGACGCCGGCTTCAATCATCTCGTTGTAGAGGTCATTGCCTTCACGGGTGCGTTCACCCACGCCCGCGAACATCGAGATGCCGCCGTGCAGCTTGGCGATGTTGTTGATGAGTTCCATGATGACAACGGTCTTGCCGACGCCGGCGCCGCCGAACGCGCCGACCTTGCCGCCTTTCAAGAACGGACAGATGAGGTCAATCACCTTGATGCCGGTCATGAGCACCTGCGGTGAAGTGGATTGATCCAGCAGCGTCGGGGCCGGGCGATGTATCGGATAAAATTTGTCGGCGGCGACCGGTCCGCGTTCGTCCACCGGCTCGCCGACGACGTTGAACACGCGGCCCATGACGGCTTCGCCCACCGGCATGGAAATGGGGCCGCCGGAATCCAGCACCTCGAAACCGCGCTTCATGCCCTCGGTGGAACCCATGCAGACACAGCGCACCCAGTTGTCGCCCAGATGCTGTTCGACTTCGAGCGTCTGTTTGGCCCGGACGGCGCCGGGCAGATCGTATTCGACGGTCAGCGCATTATAAATGGCGGGAAGCTGGCCGGGGAATTCCACGTCCACGACCGGCCCGATGATTTGAACGATTTTACCTTTGATCATATGCGAAATGATTTCAACCCACCGCCATCTGCGCGGTGGCAATTTCCAGCAGTTCTTTCGTGATGTTCGACTGGCGCAATTTGTTGTACTCGAGCGTCAGCCCTTTGATGAGTTGCTGCGCATTATCGGTGGCGTTCTTCATCGCCACCATGCGCGCGCTGTGCTCACTGGCCCTGGCTTCCAGCAAAAACTGGTGCACCCGGAAATTCAGGCTGTGCGGCAGCAAGGCGCCCAGCACCGTGGTCTCGTCCGGTTCAAATTCAAAAACGTCCGTGGTCACAGCCGGCGGCGGTTCCGGCGCCGGCACGTCGCCGTGCCCGGCTTTGACCGCCTCGATTTTTCCGATCGGCAGAAAGGGAACGGCCTTCGGCTGCTGGGTCAGGGTCGAAATAAAGTTGGTGTACAAAACCTCCACCGCCTCCACCTCGCCCTTGAGAAATAAATCCTGCGCGAATCTGGAAATCGCCCGCGCCTCGCCGAATTGCGGCGGGTCCTTGTAGGTGAACTCGGCGGCGAGCGGGCGTCGTGCGCGGGCAACGAATTGCGCCGCCTTGCGCCCGGCGGTGATGAACACCGTATTGCTCTGATTGAACTTCACGGCTTCGCGGAACAAGTTGCTGTTGAGCGCGCCGCACAAGCCGCGGTCCGTACTGACGAGAATGACGGCGCGTTTCCGGACCGGGCGCGCTTCCATCAGCGGATGTTTGAAGGCGGCCGTGCGCTTCGCGGCCTGGGCCAATACTTCATTCATCAACGCCGCGTACGGCCGTCCCGCCAGCGCGGCCTGCTGCGCCTTGCGCATCTTGGCCGCCGCCACCATCTGCATCGCCTTGGTGATTTGGGCGGTGTTCTTGACCGAGCGGATGCGTCGGCGTATGTCGCGGGTGCTGGGCATGGGAAATTATTTTCTCCGGCAGGTTCTGACCGTCCTGACACGATAAGGCGGCGCGGTTTCGCGGACGTGAAAACCGATTTCCCGCCGGTTTTGCGGCACCGGCGGTTCAATCAACTGCCGGATCGCCTCGAACAAACGGGTGATGGCTTCGTCGTGCCCGCTGACACGGTTTTCCAGTTCGCTCAACTTTTGAGCCAGTTCCCTGTGTGCGGTTAACTGTTCGCGCATTAATACAAACGCGCGCACCACACGGACACTGGCTTCGACCGCGGTTTGGCTGTTCAAAATGCTGGCCAACATCAGGGCGCCGTGTTCGGTGAAGGCTACGGGCAAATGACGGTGGCCGCCATGCAAACTTGAGGTCGCAATTTGCGACCTCAAGTTTGCAAGTTCCTGATTGGCAAGCTCAAACGCAAAGTCGTTGGGGAACCTTTCGACGTTGCGCCGGAACTGTTCCTTCAACCGTTTCGTGGTCACGCCATAAATCCGCGCCAAATCAAAATCGAGCATGACCCGTTGCCCGCGAATCAGATAAATTATATCTTCAATCCGCTGCGCCGGGGCAGTCCTGGTTTTGTAGCTGACCATAAAATTCAGTGGTACGTCTGTTTGAACTCCGTCACCGCCGACTTCAACTCTGCCGCCAGGGTGTCGCTGATGGTTTTCTCGCCGCGGATCTTCGTCAGCAAATCCGCTTTGCGCGTGTTGAGGAAGTCGGTGAGCTTGGCCTGGAAATCCTTGATCTTGTCCACCGGCACGTCGTCCATGAAATTGTTCTGCACGGCCCACAGCACCGCAACTTGAGCTTCCACCGGTAGCGGATTGTATTGTTGCTGCTTGAAAACCTCCACGATGCGCTTGCCGCGCTCCAGTTGCGCCTGCGTTCGGGCGTCGAGGTCGGAACCAAACTGCGCAAACGCCGCCAGCTCGCGGAACTGGGCCAAATCGCCCTTGATGCGGCCGGCGACCTGTTTCATCGCCTTGACCTGTGCCGCCGAACCGACCCGGCTCACGGACAAACCGACGGAAATCGCCGGGCGCACGCCCTGGTAGAACAAATCCGTTTCCAGATAAATCTGCCCGTCGGTGATGGAAATTACGTTGGTAGGAATGTAAGCCGAGACGTCGCCGGCTTGCGTTTCGATAATGGGCAGCGCCGTGAGCGAACCGTTGCCGTAATTTTCGGAAACACGCGCACTCCGTTCCAGCAGACGGCTGTGCAGATAAAACACGTCACCGGGATACGCCTCACGGCCCGATGGACGCTTGAGCACGAGCGAAACCTGCCGGTACGCGACGGCGTGCTTCGACAAATCATCGTAAACAATGAGCGCGTCCATGCCGTTGTCCATGAACCATTCACCCATCGCCGCGCCGGCAAACGGCGCCAGGTATTGATTGGTGGCGGAATCGGAGGCCGAGGCCACCACGACAATGGTGTAAGGCATCGCACCGGCTTCTTCCAGAACCCCGATGACCCGCGCGACGTTCGACTGTTTCTGGCCGATGGCGACGTAAATGGAATACAGCGGACGGTAATTATTATCACCGGCCTGCGCCGCGGCCTGATTGAGCCGCGCGTTGTTGATGATGGTGTCCACGCAAATCGTCGTCTTGCCGGTCGAACGGTCGCCGATGATCAACTCGCGCTGGCCGCGGCCAATGGGAATCATCGCGTCAATGGCCATGATGCCGGTCTGGACCGGCTGGCTGACGGATTTGCGTTTGATGATGCCGGGCGCGATTTTTTCCACCGGATAAAATCCGCTTTCCTTGAGGGCGCCCTTGCCGTCGAGCGGCTGGCCGAGCACGTTCACCACGCGGCCCAGCAGACCCTTGCCGACGGGCACCTGCAACAACCGGCCGGTGGTGCGGACCTCGTTGCCTTCCTTGATTTCGGTGTAGTCGCCGAGAATGATGGCGCCCACCTCCGTCTCTTCCAGGTTCAGCGCAATGCCGGTGATCCCGTGGCCGAAATCCAGCATCTCATTCAACATCGCGTCGCTGAGGCCTTCAATTTTGGCCACGCCATCGCCGATTTCGCGGACGATCCCGACGTTTTGTTTCACCGTGGCGAGTTTTATACCCGCGATCCGGGCCTCAATTTCCTGCAATAAGTTGCTCATAAAAATTCAATTTTCTCTGCCGCAAAAACGCACCGGAAGCGCAGAACTTTTCCTTCAGCTTCTTTCGCGCATGTTGCGCCCGCTGGCGGCTAAAAACTTTGTTCCAACTTTTCCAAACGGGTTTTCACACTGCCATCATAAAGGTCACTGCCCACCTGGATGCGCAGCCCGCCAATCAATGCCGGGTTCTGGCTGAAGGTAATGTCCGCGCCGGAGCCGTAAATTTTCCTGATTTGGCTGGTCACGTCCGACTGCAAATCGGCCGGCAGCAGGGCGGCGCTTTCCACGCGGGCGGCGCGTTGCTCCAAATCCAGTTTCACCAGCCGGTACAGCCGCGACAAAATTTCAACGTAGCCGTGCGGCTGCTTTGCCAGCAGCCAGGCCACGGACTGCCGGACGCGGTTGTCGTCCAGCAAACCGTTTGCCTGGCAACTGCGGAACAGTCGCCGGGCTTCGCGTTGCGCCAGTTTGGAGATTTTCATTCCTGCTTCTGGCAGGGACGCGCTGCCGCGCGTCCGGCTGTCCGGGAGGCCAGCCCTGCCGTTGTGTTATGCCGTCAGTTGTTTTTCAGTTTCCTCCGCCAGCCGCCGTTGGTCCTCCGGCGTTAAAATTTTGCCGGTGACCGTGGTGGTCGTCTGCACGACCAGACGTCCGACCTCCCGTTTCAGTTCGTCCAGCATCCGCGTGTGGTCCTGCGCAGTGGCTTCGCGCGCCTTGGCGATGATCTGTTCGGCGGCAGCGATGGCCTTTTGCGTCTCGACTTCGCGCACCCGTGCCGCGGCGGCCCGTGCTTCCTCAATCATTTTATCGGCGAGATCACCGGCCTGGGACAATACCGCCTGGCGGTCGGTCTCGGTCTTGGCGAGCTGCGCCTTGATCTTTTCCGTGTTGGCGAGGCTTTCGGCGATTTTTTCGCGGCGCGCTTCGAGCATGGCGAAGATGGGCCGGTAGGCGAATCGCCACAGGACGAACAGCACGATCGAGAAACTGATCGTCTGCGCGAGCAGGATCTTCCACTGGATTCCCAATGTTCCTAAGGCGTCCATGGCGACATTATTTGACGACGAGCCAGGCGATGACCGCCCAGCCTTCGGCCAGCGCTATGCCCACGAACATGAAGGTCAGGATCTTGCCGAACATTCCGGGGTTGCGGCTCATGGCGATGACGCCGCCGGCCGTGGCGATGCCGATGCCGATGGCCGCGCCGCCAAAGGCGAGACCGATGTGGATGTTACCGGCCAGATTGCCGGTTGCTTGTGCGAGCATCATAATTTTTCTTTCTGTTGGTTTTGGTTGACGCTCCGGCAGTTGGCGCCGGGGCAAATTCGAAAAAATGTTCAGCGGCCATTTTCCCCGGTGTGCGTGCACAGCGTGCCGACAAAGGCCACGACCAGCATCGCAAACACAAACGCCTGCACCAGGCAGACAAACGTCTCGTAAAAATACATGAACGACGAAAGGGCCAGGCCCGCCAACCATGATTGGCTGTGGGCTATCATGTCCAGTATGGTTTCACCGGCAAAAATATTACCGTACAGGCGCATGGCCAACGCCACCGGCCGCGCAAAGCCGACGGAAAGCAATTCCATCGCGCCGATGAACAGAAACAGCAGGAAGAACAGCGGATAGGTCCACTTGCTGGTTGCCATCTTCACGCCGAAAATGTGTTTGATCAGCCCCCAAAACCCGTTGTAGCGCACCGCCCAATAAAGGCTGAGCACCAGAAAAATCCCGGCCATCGCCACGGTCAGGTTCGCGTCGGTCGTCGGCGGACGAAAGAACGGCGTGAACTGCCCGTGGTGATAAGACCCGATGCTGCCCACCCCCGGCACCAGGTCCACCAGATTCGAGATCACGATGAAAATGAAAAAAGTCGTGGCGAAGGGGAAAACCCAGCGGGCGACCCGTGGGTCAAGGATGTCGCCGATTAATGTTTCCCAACCTTCGACGATCGTCTCCATCACATTTTGTCCCCCGGACGGAATCTCCTGGATGCTTTTCCAGGTGGTCACGCGAACAATGACAATGATGAGCGCCACGACCATCCACGTGCAAATCATCGAATTGGTCACCGGCAACCCCAAAACCGTGAACAGCACCGGCGGCGCCGCTGGCACCAGTTCCGAACCGGATTCGGCTTCCCCGGCGGGTGTGCCATTGGCTGCCGGAGCGCCGACGGTCGGCGCTGACGGCTCTGTCACCGGCGGAGACGCCGGCGGCGCATTCAGGTTCACCGCAAAAACCGCGGTGCAGAACACCCAGGCCAATATGATGATGCCGAATCGCTTCACTTAAATCGTCTTTTCAGTCCACACGGATTGACCATTTGGGCAATCCGGTTTGCGGGCCTGAAAGGCCGGAAAGATTGCCTTGTCGTGAAATAATTCACAAGCAATTTTTGACAGAATTTGGGCCTGGCGCGGTGATTAAAAGCACTTGGAACGCAGCGATTCGGGGGCCTTCCCGCTGGTGCGGAGCGTCCGCAGGCTCAAGGCGTCATGCCGCTTGGCCAGCCGCCGGCCGATTTCGTCCGGCATCAGCGGGCAGTGGAAAAACTCCGGCGGTTTCAGCCCCAGCGCGCGGTATAGCAAAATCTGCCTCGCCGTGCTCACCAGCAGGTCCGCGCCGCGCACCACCTCGGTGATTTGCATGGCCGCATCATCCACGACGCAGGCCAGTTGATACGCCGGAACGTCATCATGCCGCCACACCACGAAATCGCCGAAATCCTTCCCGGCCACGAACTGCTGTGGTCCGAAATTCCCGTCGGTGAACGAAATGGTTTCGCCGTCAGACACACGAAAACGCCAGCTGAATTTACGATGTGCGATTTCGGGTTTGCGATTTTGACGGCAGGTCCCGGGATAAATCAGCTCGTCATCGTCCGCGTGTGGCGCGACGACGGCTTGCTGGATGTCTTTCCGTGAGCAAGTGCAGGGATAGAGGAGCCCGTCGGCGCACAATTTGTCCAGCGCACCGCGGTAAAGCTGGATTCGTTCGCTCTGATTATAGGGCGCAAAGGGGCCGCCGCCGTCCGGTCCTTCCTGCCAATCAAAGCCGAACCAGCGCAAATCCTCCATCATCGCGGACACAAATTCCGGCCGGCACCGGGCGCGATCCAGATCTTCATTTCGCAAAATCAACGCCCCGTCGCGGGCGCGGGCGCGTTCCTGCGCCGTCCAGAATGTCCGGGCGTGGCCCAGATGCAGATAACCGGTCGGCGACGGCGCGAGCCGTCCGCGATAACTTCGCCTTTTTGCAGAATTCACTTGAAAATTGAACAGCGATCGAGCCGGGCAACCAAGAGGAAATTTAGTTGGACTTTTTTTGCGTTTGCTCAATTATTTTTTTTCGTGAATCGAATTCCTTATTTCGTCAAAGGCCCTTTGCCGGTCAAGGTGGCGCTTTTCATTTTCATCGTCAGCGGATTTGCGCCCGGTTTTGTGCAGGCGCAAACGAACCGGTCTGAAACGGCCAATCCGCCGGAACCGGTTGCTGCCGCGACGAACGCTGCGCCGGCAACGCCCATTCTGCAAATTGACGCGGGCAAAGTCACCGCCCGTGTCAGCCCGACGCTCTACGGCTTGATGACCGAGGAAATCAATTATTCCTACGAAGGCGGCCTTTACGGTGAACTTATACGCAACCGGACGTTCAAGGCGGACCCGGCCCACGCGGTCGATTGGAGCGCTATGAACGGTTCCATTTCCCTCGACACCAACCAGCCGCTGAATTCGGCTTTGAACGTCAGCCTGAAACTGGACACGAGCAAGGCCTCGAAACGAACGCCGGCGGGGATCGTCAACCGTGGTTACTGGGGCATTCCCGTGAAACCGAACACGACGTATCACGCATCGTTTTACGCCAAGGGCAGACACTTTGATGGCTCGCTGACGGTCAGCCTTGTCCAGGTGGTCGACTCAAACGACGTGGCCATCAAATCACCATCGGGATTCCAGTTTTTTCCCGGGGAGTTGACCCGGCCCGTCGCCAGCGCGATCGTTCCAAAAATTTCCGGCGAATGGCGAAAGTACGAAGTCACGCTGACCACCGGCAACCTCGAGCCTTCGAAGGACAACCGGCTGGTCATTTCCACGACCAAGCCGGGGACATTTTACAGCAAACACGGAACTATCTGGTTCCAGCAGGTTTCGCTGTTCCCACCGACTTACCACCATCGTCCGAATGGAACCCGGCCGGACCTCATGCAGTTGCTCGCGGACCTGCACCCGGCTTTTCTGCGTTTCCCGGGCGGCAATTATCTTGAAGGCAGCACCCTCAGCGAACGATTCAACTGGAAAGAAACCGTTGGCGACATTTCCCGGCGTCCGGGACATCGCAGCCCCTGGGGTTATTGGTCCACCGACGGTTTTGGTCTGCTGGAATTTTTAGAGTGGTGCGAGGATTTGCACATGCAACCGGTGCTGGCGGTTTATGCCGGTTACTCGCTGCGCCAGCAACACATTGATCCGGGCACGAATCTCGACCCCTATGTGCAGGATGCGCTGGACGAAATCGAATATGTCACCGGCGACCCGACCACCAAATGGGGCGCGCAACGCGCCCGGGACGGGCATCCGGCGCCCTTCGTTTTGAATTATGTTGAGATTGGAAATGAAGATTTCTTTGACCGCTCCCGCAGTTACGACGGACGGTTCGCACAGTTCTTTGATGCCATCAAGGCAAAATATCCGAATCTGCAGCTCATTGCCACCACACCGGTCAAAAGCCGCGTGCCGGATCTGGTGGATGAACATTATTACCGTTCGCAGGAGGACATGGAAGCGCACGCGCTCGACTATGACAAACGCCCGCGCACCGGCCCGAAAATTTTCGTCGGCGAATGGGCCACCCGCGTCGGCTCGCCGACGCCCAACATGGCCGGCGCGCTCGGCGACGCCGCCTGGATGACCGGGATGGAACGCAATTCCGATCTCGTCGTCCTCTCCAGCTACGCGCCGTTGTTCGTGAACGTCAGCAGGCTGACCGGTCCGGACCGCTCCATGCAGTGGCGCACGGACTTGATCGGTTATGACGCCCTGACCAGCTACGGCTCGCCGGCCTACTACGCGCAGGTCATGTTCAGCACGCATCATGGCGACGAAATTCTCGCCACCGATTCCCAGAACATCCCGACGCGTGACTGGCAGCCGCCGGCCCGGCGGCGCGGCGGTGTCGAACAGCCGCGCCCGGCGGTTCAATTGCTCCGGCAAATTTTCTTCGATGCCACGCGAGACAGCGGGAACGGAACCATTTATTTGAAAGTTGTCAACGAACTCGGCACGCCGCAGCCGGTGAGAATTGAAATCAGCGGCGTGACGACCGTGGAACCCGAAGGTGCAGCGGTCGTGCTGAAGGCCAACAGCCCGGACGATACCAATTCGATTGGTGAACCGACAAAGATTGTTCCCGTCACCGAGACCGTGGGCGGGCTGGGCACGGATTTCACCCGCGAGTTTCCGCCGTATTCCATCACGATTTTGGAGTTGAAGACGAAGTAATCTTTGTAGCAGCGGACGTGAGTCCGCTCTGAACAAAATTGAGTCGGCTCACGTTCGGCCGCCAGCCATTAAAATGGTTCATGGGGATTTGCCGCCAGCCATGCCGTCAGTCCGGGGAGAGGCGCCGACAAAACGCTTTGCACCCTGGCGATGTTCAGGGACGCGTCCGGGACGCGTGGCGGACCGGGAAAATCCTTCGTCGAGCCCGGCTCGATATTCGCTTTCAGTCCCGGCCAGCGCCCGGCCAGCAGCTATCCAGTTTGCCAGCGCGACAGTTTTTCCGCGCCGGCGGCGTGAAACAGTCCGGTACGGTGTTGCGTGGCGAGTTCCCAAACGGCGCGCGCCGTCTCGCCGGCGAAAATCGGGCAGCGGAATTCGTCCGTGAACAATCTGGTTTTCTGCCCGGCTTTCCACACCCGCCGCAACTGTTCGTTGAAACCACGGTTGCCCCCGCTTGAAATGCCGCCGTTGATGGACGTGCGCAGGACGAGATGTCGCGGATTCTGCAAAACGATTTGTTCGGCGGCAGCCTTGGTTTCGCCGTACAGGTGCAGCGGATTCACCGGGTCGGTTTCCGTGTAATTTCCCTTCTGTCCGTCAAAAACCAAATCCGTCGAAAGGAAAACGAATGGAATCTCCGCCGATAATTCCGCGAGCAATCTGGTGACTTCAACATTGAGCCTGCGCGTGAGGGCGGGATTGGCCCGGGCCCTGCTGACATCGGTTACGGCCGCGCCATGGATGACCAGCTTCGGCGGATCCTTCTGGAATTCGCGCCGGACGGCGTCGAAGTCGAGCAGGTCAAGCTGCGCGCGTGTCAATGCCCGTACCTGCCAGCCGAGCGCACCTTTCGGCGCGCTCCGGACGAGATAATTTCCAATGAGCCCGCCGGCGCCAGTAATCCAAACCGGGGATTTTGAGTCCGGCTCAATCAACGAACCGTCTGGTGAGGTCGCCATAGGCGTCAATCCGGCGGTCGCGCAGGAACGGCCAGTGGGTGCGCGTCCTGTCCACTTGAGCGAGGTCCACTGGCACGACCAAAACCTCTTCTTTCTGCGCGCCGGCCCGGGCCAGAATTTCGCCGGACGTGCCCGCCACGAAACTTTGCCCCCAGAATTGGATGCCGCGGCCCGCGAGCTTCTCGTGGCCGACGCGGTTCGGCGCGGCCACGTAACAGCCATTGGCGATGGCGTGGCTGCGCTGGATGGTTTCCCAGGCCTGGTGCTGGCCTGCGCCGTATTTTTTCTTTTCGCCCGGATGCCAGCCGATGGCGGTCGGGTAAAACAAAATTTGCGCGCCCTGCAAGGCCGTCACCCGCGCGGCTTCGGGATACCATTGGTCCCAGCAAATCAGCACGCCGATTTTCGCGTAGCGGGTCTGCCACGCCTTGAAGCCGAGATCACCGGGCGTGAAATAAAATTTTTCATAGTATAACGGGTCGTCCGGGATATGCATCTTGCGGTAGATGCCCAGCAGGGAACCGTCGGCGTCGATGACGGCGGCGGTATTGTGATAGACACCGGCGGCGCGTTTCTCAAACAACGACGCAATGACCACCGCCTTGTGCTTTTTCGCGAGTTTGCCGAAGGCGTCGGTGCTCGGACCGGGGATGGTTTCAGCCAGCTTGAAATGCTGGTGGTCTTCGGTCTGGCAGAAATACTGCGAGCGAAACAATTCCTGGGTGCAGAGGATTTGCGCGCCGCGCCGCGCCGCGTGTTCAGCCAGGGCCAGGGTTTCCCGGAGGTTCGCACCGGGGTCCGCCGAACAAGCGGTCTGCAGCAGCCCGATGGTGACGGCACTGGCGGAGAGCCGTTTCATTCATTTGGCGCGTTGCTTGAGCCGGGCGGATTCTTCGAGCATGGCGGTCTTGCTGTGCTTGTCCTCGGCCACGCGGCGCGAATCGGCCTGGTCGAAAAGTTCGCGGATGAATTTCCCGAGCGTCTCGTTTGTGGGACCGTAGCCGCCGTGGTAGATGTGGTACTCGAGGTCGTACATCAATTCGTCGGCGGTCGCGTAGCGGCGCTTCAAATCTCGCGTGAGACAATGTTGCAGAATGTCGTTCAGCTCATTGTCAATGCGGGCATCGAGCGTGCGAAAATCGGGGATTGGCTGGTTGATGATGCGCTGGCGGGACTCCTCGGCGGTTGTCCCCTTGAAGATGTTGCGCCCCAGCAACAAATGCGAGAGCACGACGCCGGCGGAAAACAGGTCGGAACGTTTGTCGGTCACCTGAAAATTGGCCTGTTCCGGGCTCATGTAATCCGCCTTGCCCGCCACCACTTCGCCTTCCTGGTCGGTCAGAAAACCGCGCGCCTTGGCGATGCCGAAATCGGTCAGTTTCACGTCGCCCTCGAACGCAATCATGATGTTTTTGAAACTCACGTCGCGATGGACGATGCCCAGCGGCTTGCCATCCTTGTCGGTTTTGGCGTGCGCGTAGGCCAGCCCGCGCGCCACCCGGCTGGTGATGAAAACGGCGAGTTCCTTGGGCAGGGTGCGTTTTTTCTCCGCCAGTTGGCGGGTGAATTGTTCCAGATTCACGCCGCGGATCAGTTCCATGCAGATGAAACAGGCGCCGTTGGCCTCGCCGAGATGGTAGGTCTGGACAATGTTCGTATGAATCAAGTCGGCGACCAGCTTGGCCTCGCCGATAAAATTCTCGATGAACATCTTCTGGCTGGCGAAATTGGGCCGGATGATCTTGATGGCCACGCGCTTGGCAAAGTTGCGCGCGCCGTGCTGCTCGGCTTCATAGACCACGCCCATGCCGCCTTCAAAAATTTTACGGACCACGTCGTAGCTGAAATCGCTTTTGATCGTGAAGAGCGCCACGCAGCGGATGGTGGAAAAACCTTCGGCGAAGTCAAGCCCGGTACGCGATAAAAAACCGTGATTTTTTTATGTTTTTTGCTTGCGTGCCGCGAATGAAGGCCTTTAATTCCACGCGAGTCAAATGACTTTTTAACGAAACCAGATAAAATAAAACAACAACCGAAGGACACCGACGATATGTCAAAAGCCCTCTCCAAATCCCAACTCGCCGCCGCAGTTGCCGAAAAGGCTGCACTTTCCAAGAAGCAAGCGGTGGAAATTCTCGATCACATTGCCGAACTCGCCTACAAGCACGCGAAGGACACGTTCACGCTGCCGGGCATCGGCAAACTGGTGCTGCGCAATCGCGCCGCCCGCCTGGGCCGCAACCCCAAGACCGGTGAAACCATCCAGATCCCCGCCAAACGCGTCGTGAAATTCCGCGTCGCCAAGGCCGCCAAGGACGCCATCCTCGGCGCCAAGTAGTTTTCGGATTTCAACGGGCGCTCTGATTGGTTCGGAGCGCCCTTTTTTATTTATGATTTGCGATTTGCGATTTACGATTGGCCGGGGTTGACGCGAACTCCCGGAAGGAAGCGTTCGCCGCCGCCTGCGGTCGCGAAATCATAAATCTAAAATCATGAATCAATCATGAAGGTTGCCGTGGTTGGCTGTGGCGCGCTGGGCAGTTTCTACGGCGCCCGGCTCTGCCGGATTGGACCGGACGTGCATTTCCTGCTCCGTTCCGATTATGACGTTGTGCGGCAGAAAGGCGTGACCATCCGCAGCATTGACGGCGATTTCCACGTTCAACCGTGCTGCGCCCGGACGCCGGACGGAATTGGCGCGTGCGACGTGGTCTTGATTGGACTAAAGACTACCGCCAACGACCAGTTCCCGAAACTGCTCCCGCCGCTGGTCGATTCGCATACGGCCGTCGTCACGCTCCAGAACGGCCTGGGCAACGAGGAAGAACTGGCCCGCCTGTTCCCGCCGGAACAAATCCTGGGCGGTCTCTGCTTCGTCTGCCTGAACCGCGTCGAACCGGGCGTCATCCACCACACGGCACATGGAAAGGTCGTGCTCGGCGAATATCAACGGCCGCCACAACCACGCACCCGCGAACTCGCCGCGCTCTTTCGCCGGGCAGGCATTGCGTGCGACCTCACCGGGGACCTCGCCGCTACGCACTGGGAAAAACTTGTCTGGAACATTCCCTTCAACGGCTGCGGCGTCGCCGGCACCGCCGGTTATGAGGCGTTCACGAATCCACCGCGTCACTTGTCACGTGTCACTTGTCACTCCGCCGTCCTGACCACCGACATCCTGCTGGGCGATCCGCGCTGGGAAAAACTCGTCCGCGAACTGATGCTCGAAGTCATTGCCGCCGCCAACGCGCTGGGTTTTGAGATTCCGCAATCGCTGGCGGAGGAAAACATCAACCGGACGCGGATCATGGGCGCTTACAAGGCATCCACGCTCATTGATTTTGAACGAGGCCAGTCGTTGGAACTGGAGAGCATGTTTCTGGAACCGTTGCGCCAGGCGCAAACCGCCGGCGTCCCCGTGCCGCGCCTGCTCTGGCTCTGTGAGGTGTTGCATCAATTGGATCCGGCAGGTTGATTATTGCGGATGCTGCCGGCATTTTATCCGTGTTCATCCGTGTCCATCCGTGGTTAAATCAAGCCCATGAAACCGCGTGTTCGCTTTGCGCCGTCGCCGACCGGTTACCTGCATATCGGCGGGGCGCGCACGGCCTTGTTCAACTGGCTTTACGCCCGCCATGCCGGCGGCACGTTCATCCTCCGCATCGAGGACACCGACGCCGCGCGCAATTCGCAGGAAGCCGTGGACGTCATCCTGAACGGCCTGCGCTGGCTCGGCCTCGATTGGGACGAAGGCCCGCTCACCGGCGACGCCACCGGCGCCGGCAAAGGCGACCGCGGCCCGTATTTCCAAAGCCAGCGGAAGGAAAATTACCAGCGCCGCGTCGAGGCCCTCCTGTCGCGCGGCCTGGCCTACCAACACGAAGGCGCAGTGAAGTTCAAAATGAGCCGCGAAGCGGTCACCATCCGCGACCTCGTGGTTGGCGAAGTTGTCCGCAAACTGACCGACCGCGAGGAGCAGGACCCGGACTTTGTGATTCTGCGCTCGGACGGCCAGCCGGTGTTTCACCTGACGAACGTCGTGGACGATTTGGAGATGGGCATTACGCACGTCATCCGCGGCGAGGATCATTTGAGCAACACCGCCCGGCACATCGCGCTGTTCCGCGCCTTCGACGTGCATCCGCCACATTACGCGCACATTCCGCTCATTCTGAACGCCGACGGCACCAAGATGAGCAAGCGCGACACCGGCGCGTCGCTGACGAATTACCTGGAAGAAGGTTTTCTGCCGGAAGCTGTTGTGAATTATCTCTGCCTGCTCGGCTGGTCGCCGAAGAATAACCGCGAAAAAATGTCGCTTGCCGAAACCATTGAGACGTTCGATTTGCCGCAAATTCTCCGGCACAACGCGCGGTTCGACCACGAAAAACTCCTCTGGTTGCAGGGCGAATACGCACGCGAGTTGAATGACGACCGCTTTTACGAACTGGCCGTCCACGCCTTCGCCAAGGCGGGTGCGGACACGAACAAATTTCCGTTGAGTTATGTCAAAGCCGCGCTCGACAGCTGCAAAGGCAAGTTCAAGCTCTTCAGCGAACTGCCTGGCTACGCGGGATTCTATTTCACTGATCAGATTGAATACGACGCCGAAGCCGCCAAAAGGGATTTTGTGCCTGAGAACAAACCGCGCCTGGAAAAACTGCGGGACGCGTTTGCGGTCGCGCCGAAGTTCGACGCCGCAACGCTTGAAGCTGCGCTCAAGGAAACCGCCAAAACACTGGGCGTGAAAGCCGGCGTGCTGGTGCATCCCTGCCGGCTGGCCGTGACGGGCAAACCCGCCGGCCCGAGCCTGTATCATCTGCTCGAAGTGCTGGGCAAAGAAAAGTCACTGGCGAGGATTGTGCGGGCGCTTGCCACCTTCGACTGAATTTGCCATCAGTCGGGCCATGCCCACGGTGCTCAGAGTCAAAGGCTACCAGTTCTATTTCTATGCCCACGAGAACAGCGAGCCGCCGCAGATTCATGATGCAAAAGCCGGTTGTGATGCGAAATTCTGGTTGTCACCGGCGCGGCTGGTGGTCAATCATGGTTTTCGACCGCATGATTTGCTGGAGAAATGGAATGAGTTTTTCCGACCTTAAAGTCAAACGCATTGAAACGACGGCCGACACCTTCACGGTGGAACTGATGGATGGTCGCGTTCTGTCCGTGCCGCTGGCGTATTATCCTACGCTGCGGCACGCGACCGTTTGGTTTTGACGTCCGCCCGCGCCTTTTATCCTCTCCCCCAGGAGCGGAAATCGCCATTGGCGGGTTTTGGTTTTGCGGTTGGGGCGTTCAGCCAATCCCGTCGCACGGCATTCCAAAAACGCGGCGAATGTTTCTCCCTCTCCCTGGGGAGAGGGCCGGGGTGAGGGAGGTCGTCACCATAAACCCTTTTCCAAATCTGTGTTTCAACTGTGGCTAAACCCGGTTCATTCATAACATTGCGCACTCGCATGGTTCAGCTAGAATGACCGGACATACATGCCGCTCAGAAAACAACGCAAGGTTTCCAACGAAGCAATCATCGCCCTGTGCCTTCACTGGCTGTTGACCGTTGTGTTCGCCGCCTCCTTCGTGCTCGTGGTGGTGATGCTGTTCAAGCCGTTGAAACTCCCCGGCAACCCCGGCTGGCCGGAATTGTTGCTGCTGGCATCGGGCGTCGCCTGCACCATCACTGCGCTGGCACAGCGTTTGCCGCTGCAGAACGTCCTGTTGTCGGTATTCCTCATCGCCGTGCTGGGCGGCGCGGTGCATGCCCTGGGCGTCATCTCCGGCATCCCCTTCGGTCCATTCGAGTTCGGGGAGAGCATCGGGCCGCAGGTTTTCAAAACCCTGCCGTGGGCCGTGCCGTTAATCTGGGTTCTGGCCGTTTTGAACGCGCGCGGCATGGCGCGGCTCATCCTGCGTCCGTGGCGGAAAATCAACGCTTACGGTATCTGGATCATGGGCGTGACGGCGACGCTGACGTTGCTTTTCGATTTCGCCCTGGAACCGTTTGCTTCCCGGGTGAAACATTACTGGCTGTGGACACCGACGAAATTTCCGGTGACGTGGCAGGGCGCGCCGGTGTCGAATTTTCTGGCCTGGGCGGCGGTGTCAGTGCTCATCTCGGTGGTCATTGCGCCCGCCTTGATCAACAAACAGCCGGGCAAGCGCAACACACCCGATTTTCATCCGTTCGCCGTCTGGCTGGGTGCGATTTTTCTTTTCGCAGCCGGTTGTGCCCAGGCCGGACTTTTGTCCGCTGCCGTGGCGGATGGCGTTCTGGCGGCCATTGTCACGGTGTTCGCCATTCGTGGCGGCACCTGGTGATTACGCCGAAGTTCCCGGTTTTTTCAGGAATTCCGTCTCCGCCGGGTGTTTGGTGATCTTCAGGCGCACCACGCGCGGGCCGTTCATTTCTTCCACCCGCAATTCATAGGGACCGGCCCTGACGATGTCGCCGGCCTTGGGAAAGCCGCTGAGTTTGCGCGTCAGCCAGCCGCTGGCGGTGGCGATGCCTTCCTCATGCGGCGTTTCACCAATGACCTTTTCCAGGCCATGCAACGGCAAGGTGCCGGCGGCTTCCCAGACATTTTCGTTGATGCGCACCAGCTCCGGTTTTTCCTGGTCGAATTCATCCTGGATTTGGCCGACGAGTTCCTCCAGCACGTTTTCCAGCGTCACGATGCCGACCGTGCCGCCGTATTCATCGACGACCATGGCGAAATGCAATTTCCGCTCGAGGAACAACTGCAACAGTTTCTCCAGCCGCCCCGATTCCGGAACGTAAACCAGCTTGCGCGCCACCGGCAACAAATCCAGCGCCGGCCGCCGCGGGTCCTGCGCAGCCGGATAAAGGTCCTTGATGTGCACCACCCCCGGCGTCCGGTCCAGATTGCCATTTTCACAGAGCGGGAAGCGCGAGTAACGCGTTTCTTCCGCCAGGGCCAGGCAGTCGGCCAGCGTGGCCTGGGTGTCGAAGGCGGTGATTTCGTGGCGTGGCCGCATCACTTCGCGCACGACGCGATGCCGCAAATCCAGCGCGTTCAGCATGAGATTGCGCCCGCCGGCCGCACTTCGGGTGGCGGCGAGCACCAGGCGCAATTCGTCCTCCGACGGCGCGGTGCGCCATTCCTCCACGGAAAAACCCAGCCGCCGGACCACGAACTGGGACGAGCGATGCAGCAGCCAGATGAACGGGTAGGAGAAACGGTAAAACCAGTTCAGCGGGCTGGCGACCCACAAGGACGTCTGCAACGTGCGCCGGATGGCGATCGCCTTCGGCACCAATTCACCGGCCACAATCAGCAGATAACAGTTCACGAAGAAGCCGACGCCGATGGCGATGCCGCGCTGGGCTCCCAGCGAAGTGATCTTAAGCAAGTCAAAAAGCGGAGCCATCAGGTCCCGAAACACCGGCTCGACCACCACGCCCACCGCCATGCTCACCAGCGTGATGCCGAATTGGGTCGTGCTGATATAGGTGTCGATATGCGCGACAATATGCCGCGCCATTTTCGCCCGGCGATTGCCCCTGGCTTCCAGCGCCGCCAATTGCGTGTCCCGGATGCGCACCAGGGCCAGTTCCGCGGCGACGAAAAACGCATTCAGCAGCACAAGCAGAACGACCGCCAGCAGTTCCAGGGCGTTGTGAACGAGTGGGTTCGGATTCACAATTTCACCTCCCCAAACATCACTTTGAGGATGTCTTCCAACGTGACCACGCCCGATTCGTGCCGGTCACGGCCCAGGACGATGGCCAGCCGTTCACCCGCCCGCTGCATCCGCCGCAACGCGACTTCCAGACGCGTGTCTTCATCCAGAAACAGTGCGGGCGTCATGTGGGCGCTGGCGGGTTTCTGCAAATCCAGGTCGTCGCGGAATAACAGCGACCGCAATATGAGCAATCCCGCGATGCGTCGTTGTCCGGCGCGCGTTTCCCAGACCGGCAGGCGCGAGAATTTTCGTTCGCGCGCCAGCACCAGCGCGTTGCCGAGAGGCATTTGGGTTTCGACCGTCACCACCTGGGCCAGGGGCATGGCGATCTGCCGGACGGTGAAATTCTGCAAATCGAGCACGCGATTGATCATGGCGCGTTCGCCGGTCGTGAAGCCCTGCGCGGATTCCTGCATCACCGCGCGCATTTCCTCGCGGTTGCCGAAAGGGCGGCCGGTGAAGGCGTGTCCGCCGCTCCAGCGCAACGCGACGGCCGCCGTGGTTTCCACCACCGCCACCAGCGGGCGCAGGACAAAATGGACGGGCCGGAAAACCCCGGCCGCGGAGAGACATAATTGATTGGGATGCGCGCGAAACAGCATTTTCGGCAACAGATCGAACAGGGCGTAGAACAAAAACACGATCACGGCAAAAAGACCGGTAATTAAAAGGTAACGTCCCGGGAATTGGTCGTGCAGTCTGGCGACGACCCAGCCGAGGATGATGAAGTTGGCGAGGGTGTTGCCGACGAGAATGGTCCAGAGAAAATTTTCCGGATGCTCGAGAAAATCGTGGAGCAGTTTGGCCGACGGCCGGCCCGCGCGTGCCAGGTGCCGCACCCGCAACCGGTTCAGCGCAAACACGCCCGCCTCCATGCCCGACAACAGAAATGACAGCGCCAGGCAGGCCGCCAAAAACAGCCCGGTCAGGATCGAAGTTTCCATTTCTATTTCACGGTTTCCACCAGCAATTCACGGACCCGCCGATCATCCACCACCTGGGCCGTCAGTTTCAAGCCGTTGAACGTGGCGGATTCGCCGGTGGCGGGGACGACCCCGAGCAAATGCACGAGCAATCCCCCCATCGTTTCGGCTTCGGCCACGTCGCCCAGCGCAGGGAATTCGCGGCGGAAATCGTCCAGCCGCATGGTGCCGTTCACACGCCAGCGGCCCGGCGTCAGTTTTTCCATCACGAAACCTTCCGGCGGCCCCGTTTCGGCGCGAATTTTGCCGACGATCTGGCCCAGGATGTCCTCCATGGTTACGATGCCCGCCGTGCTGCCGAATTCATCCAGCACCACCGCCAGGCCGCGCTGCTGTTTCTGCAGGCTCTGGAACAATTGCAGCAAATTCATCGTCTCGGGCACGAACGACGGGAATTCAATCGCGTCGGCCAGGTCAATCTTCGGGTCCAGCAGCAACGCGCGCGTGTTCAGAATGCCGACGATGGTGTCCGGTGTCTCGTCGTAGATCGGCAGGCGGCGGTGTTTGAATTTTCTCGCGGCAGCCATCATTTCCTCGACCGTCGCATCGTCCGAGATGCAC
The DNA here is from genome assembly GCA_021780375.1 of bacterium. Lineage (GTDB taxonomy): Bacteria > Verrucomicrobiota > Verrucomicrobiia > Limisphaerales > UBA11358 > UBA11358. The sequence goes on from JAJXYT010000068.1 coordinate 20,121, forward strand.
GCCATGCCGGTGCGCGGCCGCATCACGTCGCGCACCATGCGCTGGTCGAGGCTGACGATTTGCAGGATGATTTCCTTTTCCGACTCGGCGAGCGTGCCCTGCTGATACGCCATTTCGAGCAGTTCGTGATATTCCCCGTCGGTGAGCGCCGTGGTTGGCTTTACGAACCGGGGCGCCACCAGTTTCAAAATCACCTCGTTCATTTTCTGCGCCGCGTAGCTCAACGGCGCGGTGGCCTTCTGTAAAAGCAGCAAGAGCCAGCCGATGCGGCGCGCCCAACGTTCCGGCTGGCGCACGGCCAGGGTTTTGGGCAGGACTTCGCAGCCGATGAGAATCAGCGCCAGCAGCAGGGTCACCGTCAGCACGAACGGCCACCGGCCGTCAAACACCAGTTGCAGTGCCACGGCCAGCATGGCGGCGTTGGCGAAGGTGTTGCCGAGCGCCATGGTGGCCAGCAAATCCTGCGGTTGCTCAAGCAGCCGCGCCACGACGGCGCCGGCACGTGGATGGCGTTCGGCCAGCTGGCGCGCCTGCCATTTGCTGAGGGAAAGCAACGCCGCCTCGGCCAGCGCGAAAAAGAAACTCGCGCCGGCAGAAATCAAGATCACCACCACCGCCGTCACCACCGCGGGCTCCATGCGCGCAGTCTAAATGAAACCATTCGAAGTCCAAAGTCCAAAGTCCCGAGGTGGTTTTGGACCCATCAACCTTCCAAAACCGCCGTGGCGGCTGCGTAATTCGCGGTATGGCTCAAACTGACCAGCAACCGTTTGGCGCCACGCGCGGCGAACATTTGTTCACCCTTGCCGTGCAGCACCACAAACGGTTCGCCGGATTCCTTGCGCCGGATTTCCATGTCCTGCCAGCCCAGCGCCGCGCCGATGCCGGTGCCGAATGCCTTGGAGATCGCCTCCTTGGCGGCGAACCGCGCGGCCAGGAACGGCGCCGGGTCTTTATGCGATCGGCAATAGGCGATTTCGTCCGGCAACAGAATCCGGTTCACGAACCGCTCGCCGAATTTTTCGCAGGACGCAGCGATGCGTTTCACTTCGATGATGTCGATGCCCGTGCCCAGGATCATTTGCGGTTTACGATTTACGATGGACGCGCAAGCGTCCAATTTCAACGACGTTAAATTCGGAGGGGCGAGTTATACGAGTCCCCATCTGTCTTTGATGTTTGGGACTCGTGTAACTCGTCCCTCCGAAATGCAACCGCTTACCCGCGATAGTTCTTCATCAGCCGGAGCATTTCCTTCACGGCCTTCTCCAATCCGACGAGGACCGCCCGGCTGATGATGCTGTGGCCGATGTTCAATTCCACCAGATGCGGCACGCGATGCAGCAACGGCAGGTTTGCGTAATTCAATCCGTGCCCGGCGTTCACCTTCAAGCCAAGCGCATGCGCCTGTCTCGCGCCGGAAATTAGACGTTGCAATTCCGGTAAGTTGGTGGGGCGAGCGTCCTCGAGAGCCGCCGTCGCTTCGCTTTGGCGCGCCGAGGCTGGCTCGTCAGTAGCCTCGCCCCACCGATGAAACTCCTCCGCGAACTGGCCGGTGTGCAATTCCACGAACTGGCTGCCAACTCGTGCGCTCGCTGCAATCTGCTTCTCGTCCGGCGCAATGAACAGACTCACCTCAATGCCCGTGTCGTTCATTTTTTTGCGCGTTTCGATCAGGGATTTTTCGGCGGCAACCACATCCAGTCCGCCTTCGGTCGTCACTTCCGTTCGCCGTTCGGGCACGAGGCAGACAATGTCCGGCTTCAATTTCAAAGCAATGGCGGTGATTTCCGGTACGTTGGCCATTTCAAGGTTCAGCCGGGTCTTGACGGTTTCGCGCAGTTTCCAGATGTCACGGTCCTGCATGTGCCGGCGGTCTTCGCGCAAATGCGCGGTGATGCCGTCCGCGCCGGCGGCTTCGCAAATCCGCGCCGCTGCGACAGGGTCCGGTTCGCCGAAGCCGCGCTCGCGATAGCGCGCTTCGCGAATCGTCGCGACGTGGTCGATGTTGACACCCAGTTTTAACATTTAAAAGATGGCATTTCGTGCCAAAACCCCCATCGTTTGGCAAATCATTATATTCCGATGGTCGGCGTTCGCCAAATCCGACTGGGTGAGCCCAAATTAGCTGCGTTTGACTGGTTGGCTACTGGCGGAAACGTTGGTAATCTCGCATTGTGAAACGTCCGCTGGTCAGCGTCGTTTCGTGCTACGTTGTCGGTCTGCTGCTCGCCGAACTTTTTCAACCGCCGCTCGGCGTGCTGTTCGGCAGCGCCCTCGTCGTTCTTGTTCCCGCCTTCCTCTTCAAAAAATTCCGTCCCTGGCTTATCTGGCCGCTGATCGCGCTGACGGGCTGGACAAATCTCGCCAGCCGCACGGCGGTGGTTTCGCCGCATGACCTGCGCGCGGTGCTCGGTGATGACGCCGCCATTGCCACGGTGCGGGGGACGTTGCTGGAAACACCACACGTCAAAATCATCGAACGCGACGGCCGGGAAACCGAGCGCTCGCTGGCCCGGGTCAAAGTTGCCGGATTGCGCCGTGGAGAAAGCTGGCAGGCGGCTGCCGGCGAAATCATCGTGACCACGCCCGGCACGTTGCCCGCCCATTTCTTTGCCGGCCAGCCGGTGGAAGTCACGGGCATCCTCAGCCGGCCGCCATCGCCGCTGGCGGAAGGTCTTTTTGACTACCGCAACTATCTCGAAACGCGCGGGATTTATTACCAGCTCAAGACCGATTCCACGAATGATTGGCAATTCGCCTCGCGCGGAGCGGAGCTGCGGATGCCGGCGTTGACCACTCCACCGCTGACCGACCGGTTTTTAAGCTGGTCGAAGCAGACGCTGGCGCTGGGGCTGCCGGTGGAAGATGAGCCGCTGCGGTTACTGTGGGCGATGACGCTGGGCTGGCGAACGGCGTTCACTGGTGACATCAGCGAACCGTTTCTGCGCGCCGGCACGATGCACTTGTTTGCCATTGACGGGCTGCGCATCGCGCTGATTTCCGGGATGCTCGTCGCATTGCTCCGCGTACTGCAAGTCTCGCGCGGCTGGTGCGGCGTCGTGGCCATCCCGGTCATCTGGTTTTACACCGCGGCGACCGGCTGGGAATCCTCCGCCATCCGCGCGTCGGTGATGATGACCATCGTGCTGGGCGGCTGGGCCTTGAAACGGCCGGGCGACACCCTCAATTCGCTCGCCGCCGCCGCGTTCATTATTCTGTTATGGGAACCGCGACAACTTTTTGAGGCCAGTTTTCAACTTTCGTTTTTTGTTGTGCTCATCATCGCGCTGATGTTGCCGCCATTGAATCAACTGGTTGACCGCTGCTTGCGGCACGATCCCCTTTTGCCGGACGAGCTGCTCCCGCGCTGGCGGCGCGTCCTGACCAACCTGCTGCGGACGTTGGGACGTTATTGCGCACTCTCGTTCGCGGCCTGGGCCGGCTCCCTCCCGCTCGCGGCCAAATATTTCCACCTGTTCAGCCCGGTTTCAACGCCCGCCAACATCATCGCCGTGCCGCTGGGTACGCTGGCATTGATGAGCAACCTGGGCGCGCTCATCTGCGGCGCCTGGCTGCCCTGGGTGACGACCTTGTTCAATCACAGCGCGTGGTTTTTTATGGTGGCGATGACATGGGTGAGTGAAATGTCCACTAAAATTCCCGGCGCCTTCTTCTACGTGCCGGAACCATCGTGGCTGGAAATCGGAATTTATTACGGGGCGCTGCTCGGCTTATTGAGCGGCTGGTTATTGGCGCCAAAGCGGCGGGTTGGGAGCGCGCTGGCGTTGATTCTCATCATCGCCGGTTGTGTCGGGCACTGGCAAGCCACGCACCACGAGATCAAGTTGACCGTCCTGCCGCTGAATGGCGGACACTCGGTGTTGGTGGACGCGCCGGGGCGGGGGAACGACTGGCTGGTGGATTGCGGCAATGACCGCGCCGTCGAATTCACGCTCAAGAATTTTCTCCGGGCGCAAGGCGTGAACCAAATCCAACGCCTGGTCTTGACGCATGGCGACTTGAACGACGTCGGGGGCACGGCAACCCTCGGCCAACTTTTTGGCATCGGCGAACTTTGGACCAGTCCCGCGAAGTTCCGTTCCACGGCTTACCGCGATATTGTTTCGGATTTTGAAAAGCCGCCAGCCCGGCACAAAATTTTCAACTGTGGTGACGCCGTGGGCTCCTGGGCCGTGTTGCATCCGGCCGCCGGAAATAATTTCCCGCGCGCGGATGACAATGCGCTGGTGTTGTCCGGAACTTTTCACGACACGCGCATTCTGCTGCTGTCCGACCTGGGGCACGACGGTCAAAGCGCTTTGCTCGCGCGCAACAACCTTTTGGCTGCGGACATTGTCATCGCCGGCCTGCCGAACCCGGGCGAGCCGCTGGGTGACGCGCTGGTGGAGGCAGTCCAACCGAAAGTGATTGTGGTGGCCGATTCGGAATTTCCCGCGACCCGGCGCGCCAGCCGTGAGTTGAAGGCACGCCTGGCCGGGCGAGGCGTGCCGGTGATTTACACGCGTTTGGCGGGAGCGGTAACAATTCTTATACGCCCGAAAGGCTGGGAATTGCGGACCATGGACGGGCAGTATTTTTCGTCTCCGTAGCAGCGAACATCAGTTCGCTCATTATTTGCTGGAAAAGTTGGAGCCGACTCACGTCGGCAGCTACCGTTTTTTGGTGAACGCAACCGCAACCTGCCGCGCCTCCGGAATGGGAAACTTTTTTACTTCGACCATGACGCTTTGCGGTTTGAATTCGGCCAGAATCAGGCTGGCGAGGTCGGCGGCCAGTTTTTCAATCAGTTTCCAACTGCGACCTTCGCCGAATTTCAAGAGCCGCCGGCTGACTGCGAAATAATCAATCGTGTCGGCGATGCCGTCAGACTTCGTCGCCTTTGAAAAATCATGTTCCATCTCGACCGTCAGCAGCAGCCGCTGCGGTTTGGCGCGCTCCGCTTCCGGCACGCCCACGCAGTAAAAAACTTCCAAATCAACAATGGAAATGTGGGAATTCATTTCTTCAATGGGAGGGACGCGTGACACGGGTCCCACGGTGATTGGGGATCAGGGACTCGCGTAGCTCGTCCCTCCGACAGGCTTTCCCATCACCGCTTCCAGCAAAATTCTTGTTGGCGTATTCAGCGGCATCTTCAATGCCGCGGTGGTGGCAACCCAGCGGAATTCGCGCGCCTCATCATTGAGTTTCACCGCCGGCTGGCCGGTGCAACGGCAGGTGTAATTCAACAACACGAAATGCGCGTCGCGGTAAAATTCTTTCGAGTGAATGCAATCCTGCACCAGCACGAACTTGATGTCCGTCACGTCCAGCCCGGTTTCCTCGTTGATTTCGCGGCGGAGTGCGTCCAGGGATGGCTCGCCCCATTTGATTTTGCCGCCGGGAATGCCCCAGAGATTCGACCATTTGTGCGTGCGAATCATCAGCACCTCGCCCGCGTCATTGAAGATCAGCGCGCCGACCGTGGCCAGCGGCGGATGAATCTCCTCGAACCGTTCGGTCTCCGGCTTCAGCCGCAAATCGTCCTGTTCCAGAAGGTGGCGCAATTCGCCAAGATGTTCGACAATCACATCCGGCTTCACCTCGCGCAACTGTTCGAGCGTGTTGTAGCCGGTCAGCACGGCACAGGAATGAATGCCGCCGTGCCGGGCGGTTTCAATGTCGTGCTGCATGTCGCCGATGAACAGCGTTTCGTCCGGCACGAGCCGGTTTTCGGCGAGGATTCCGTGGATTTTTTCCCGTTTATCCAGGACATCGGTGTATGGCCGGTCGAGAAAGGCATCAAAACCGGTCACGCGGCTTTGAATCAGGAAATGGTCGTGGTGGATGGTGCTCAACACGAACGTGCGCAGCCGGCGGGCGCGGCAAAATTCGAGGAAATCCCGCGCGTACGGCAGTTCCGCAACGGAATCCTGAATCTCACGGTAATGGCTGTGGAACCAGTCTTCCAGTTGCGGCAGCGGCACATGCGGCGTGTGGCGATGGTAAAAATTCGTGAACGGCAGGGAAAATTCCGCGCGGAATTCCTCCAGCGACATTTCCGGGCGGTCGGCCTGGGCCAGAACGAAATTGGTGGCCTTCCAGACGGCGGGCAGATCGTCCACCAGGGTGCCCGACCAGTCGAAGATGATGTTGCGAATCACCCCGACAGTTTAACGCAGGGAAAATCTGTGGCAATAGAATCAGAAATCTCTGCGAAGACTGTTCCGTTGAGGGACGGAGCGCCGGTCTCCGACCCGGCGCGTTCGGAGAATCAACATCATCGCGCCGGATCGGAGGCCGGCGTTCCGGGTTTGCCGGGAGTTCAATCAGGCGTCGCGTTGTACCGGACTTCCGCAAGTTGCATAAGCGCGCGGTCAGGTTATAGTGGCAATGAGCATGAGCCGAACGATGTCCAGTTTCCGGCTTTTATCAAACCGAGAGCCGTTTCCGGGCGGCTTCACCTTGATCGAACTGCTCGTCGTGATCGCGATCATTGCGATTCTGGCGGCCCTGTTATTGCCGGCATTGGGTCAGGCAAAACTGAAGGCGCGGGGCATCCAGTGCATGGGCAACCACCGGCAATTATGCCTGGCTTGGCGAATGTATTCGGATGACAATCACGACGAGTTGTTGTTTGCCAGTGAAGACCCGACCAACGCGCCGACTTTCAGTCTCGCATGGGTAACCGGGATACTCGATTTCAATCCGGCCAACCAATCCAATTGGGACCCCTCGCTCACGATCGAGCGCAGTCCCCTGTGGCCTTATTGCGGCAAAAATCTCGCGATTTGGAAATGCCCCGCCGATACCTCGTTCGTGGTGGTCAACGGACAGCAAAAACCGCGCGTGCGCAGCATGTCCATGAACGTTTATCTCGGCGGCTTCGGCGGCACCTTCGGCGGATGGAACTGGGGCAGTTTCATGATTTACCGGAAGCAGTCGGCATTGTTCAATCCCGGCCCGTCCCGCATTTTCGTGTTTCTCGATATGCGCCAGGACAGCATTGACATGGGGAATTTTGCCACCGACATGGCCGGCTGGCCCGATCAGCCGGCCAGCTACGGCTTCTTTGATTTACCGGGGTTTTATCATGGCCGCGCGGGTGGCTTTTCGTTCGCCGACGGTCATGCGGAAATTCATCCCTGGCGCGATGACCGCACCATGCCGCCGCTGGTGCCCGAAGGTTCCGTCAACGACTGGTTTTCATCGCCAAACAACCCTGATATCGCCTGGTTGCAGCAACACGCCACACGGCCCAAGCAATGAAAGTTGCGAGGGAAACAGTCAATAGTGATGGGTGAACGGCAAAGCGCCTCGCCATCAATCACTATCCACCAATCACCACGCACGCTATTTTCAGGCCATGCTCATTGTCTTTCACAAACCATTCGGGGTCGTCTCGCAGTTTACCAGCGACGGCTCGGTGAATCGCACGCTGGCCGAATTCGGCTTTCCCGGGAACGTCTATTCCATTGGCCGGCTGGACGCCGATTCGGAAGGCCTGTTGCTCCTGAGTGACGAACCGGAATGGAACGGACGTCTGCTGCATCCGCGTCAGGCCCACGAACGCGAGTACTGGACGCAGGTGGAAAAAATTCCGTCACCGGATAGTTTGAAGAAATTGGAAAAAGGCGTGGTGATTCAAGGCCGGAAGACACTGCCGTGCCGGGCGTGGATGCTGGAGCCGCAACCGGATGTTCCGATTGTAGCAGCCGACGTGAGTCGGCTCCATCATTCAGGCAGTCAGAGCGGACTGATGTCCGCTGCTACAGTTATTAACATTCCCCCGCGCCATCCGCCTGTCCGTTTCCGTAAAACCGTGCCGACGTGCTGGATTGGTCTGGAATTAATTGAAGGCAAGAACCGGCAGGTGCGCCACATGACCGCCGCCATCGGGCATCCAACGCTGCGATTAATCAGGGTGCGCATCGGCGGCTTGAAACTTGGCACGCTGGCTGCAGGTGAATGGAAGCTTCTCGGGGCCGAGGAACGCCGGCTTTTAGCAGATTGAGACCTCTGTAAAACCGGAGCGCCGGTCTCCGACCCGGCACGAAAGTGTTGGTTTCCGAACGCGCCGGATCAGAGACGGCGCTCCATTCCGCGATAACGCGCTTCAGGCAGAGGTTTCAGATGGATGGTGCACTGAATGACATAAGTGCTACGGTCCCTCGAACAGCAACCGAACGTTGCGCGCGCCCACATCGAATTCGCCCGCCGTTCCATTGATGAATGGAGCCACCCCAGGACGAAGGAAGTTGTCGTCGAAACTCAACCGGAATCTCTTGAGGCGCTGCTCGCCAATGGATATTTCGGCGCCACCATTGAAATTCTGGAACAAAACCCCCGGGATCAACCACAGGATTTTGATTTATGGTTGAAACTGGCCGAGGTACAAGGCCGGCATTGCGGCAATATCAAGCGGGCCGAAAAAATCGTCCAACAGATCGAAGCCAATCCCGCCTTCAGTTCGGAACAAATCCAGCTGGCCAAAACCAGACTCAAAGAATGGCGAGCTGCTGGATTGCAGCATATCCAAGGTTGATTGTTGGCCCAAAAGCCAAAACACTTCGACCAGATGTCAGATGCGGAAAAGGCCGCCTTCAAAAAGCTGCTGGACGCCAAATTTCCGACGAACGCAGCCATCATGGCCAAAGCCACAGCGGCCCGGCTTTCTGCATAATACTGAAGAGAAGGAACGAAAACCGTCCGGCGGAACTGACGCTGGCAAATTTCCGGCGCACACTCGAAACCACCATGCCAACGGGCTTTGACGAAGCATTCAGACGGGTCAAAGAACTGATTACGTTGCTGCCAGATTGCATTTTGATACAATGACGACAAGAGCATGAGAGTCGCCGTAAAACAGCTTGAAAATGAATTGGTCACGCCGGGCCAGGATCGGCGGCATGAACTGGGGCAATTCCTCACGCCACAACCCGTGGCGGATTTCATGGCGTCGCTGTTTGATTCACGCTGGCAGGAGTGGAATTTGTTGGATGCCGGGGCGGGAACCGGAGCGCTGTCGGTGGCGCTGGTAAAGCGGCTTTGCGCTTTGCGCTACAAGCCTAGGAACATTTCCATCATGGCCTGTGAAGTTGATGAGACGCTGCTCGAATCGCTTCATTCGACGTTGCAAGGTTGCGGGCGGGAGTGCGAGCGAGCGGACATCCGGTTTTCAGCTAGCGTGCTCAACGAGGATTTCATTGCTGCCGCTGTGCCGATGGCAGGTGGCGATTTGTTCACATCATCGCAGCCGCGCTTCAATGCCGCTATTGTCAATCCACCTTACCGCAAAATCCGCAGCGATTCCTCGACGCGCCTGTTGCTGCGCTCGGCAGGTATCGAAACGAGCAATCTTTACACGGGGTTTGTGGCGCTCATTACCAAGCTACTGGCAGCGGGCGGGGAATTGGTCGCCATTACGCCGCGAAGTTTCTGCAATGGGCCATACTTCAAACCGTTCCGAACGGATTTTCTGGAAACGATGTCGCTGCGGCGGCTGCATGTGTTTGAATCCCGTTCGGCGGCGTTCAGCCGCGACGACGTGCTTCAGGAAAACGTCATCATCCATGCCGTAAAAAACTCGGCGAAGCCGGAGAGCGTCATTATTTCCAGCAGCAATGGCACACCCACTGGGGCAATCTCCGAACGAGAGGTGAATTATCACGGCGTTGTTTCACCGAACGATCCGCTGCAATTTATCCACTTGGCGGAGGGCGAGGCACAGGACAATGCACGGGCCATCATGTCCCAGTTCACGGCGACACTGCCAGACTTGGGTTTGTCGGTTTCCACCGGGCGCGTCGTAGATTTCCGCGCCAAGGAATTTCTGCGGCAAAATCCCGAAACTGATACCGCCCCGCTAATTTATCCGTGCCACTTCGATGACGGCTTCGTGCATTGGCCGAAGGAGAAGGCGCGAAAACCAAATGCCATCATCAGCAACGAACAGACGCGCGAATTGCTCGTGCCCGTCGGTGTGTATGTTCTGGTCAAGCGATTCACGGCAAAGGAAGAGCGGAAACGCATCGTCGCTTGCATTTACGATTCGCACCAGATTCACGCGCCGCTTGTGGGGTTCGAGAATCATTTGAATTATTTTCATATCAACGGACATGGGCTGCCGATGGCTCTGGCAAAGGGACTGGCTGCATTTCTGAATTCGACAGTGGTGGATGTCTATTTCCGTCAGTTCAACGGCCACACGCAAGTGAATGCGACCGACCTGCGAAGCCTGAACTATCCGGTGAAAGCCGAGCTTGAAAGTCTGGGCAGCAGAATCAGCACTCCGGGTTTGCTGCAAGCGGAACTCGACGCTCTAGTGGAAGACGAACTTTTCTGATGGCAAAGTCGAAATAACCCGGCTTGGCAAAAGCGCGCGAGGCAAAACTTCGCAACGGGATGGACATTTTGAAGGCGGTCGGCTTCACCGCCCGACAAAGCAGCGAAGTTGCAGCTTATACTTTTCTAGCGCTGCT
>JAJXYT010000074.1 GCA_021780375.1 bacterium
GAATTACCAGCGCGAGGAGCAGGTTCTGAACTTTATTTTTCATGCGTTTTGGATTTTCTCAAGGTGTTGATTTGCTGATTTAACCGGTGATGCGGGAGAAAAATTTAAATCTATTGCCTGGTCGTGACAAGTCGGCTATTTGGCCTACACCGGCAATCAGGGAAAAGCTGAAATGCTGAAAGCGGAAAGCAAAATGAGGAAATGGGAGCGCACCTCATCCGTCCTGCAGACACGTGGACTCGCTCGCGCCCACTCGCTCGGCCCGATGGGCCTTCGACTGCGCGAATTCCTTCCAGCGCTTCCCAAGCGCCGGAAGTCTCCCCATCGGATGCGGAGAAGGGAACCGTCAACGGTTCTTATGAACGATTAGTTTTCTGGTGCATTTCACTTTCATTCAGGCGGCGCGCACTCAGGCGGATTTGGCGGAGCGGAATTTCAAAAGCGCTTCGGTACGGGAGTGGACGCGCAGCTTGCCGTAGATGTTCTCCAGATGCCACCGCACGGTTCCAGGGCTTAACCCCAAACGGTCGGCTATCTCCTTGTTGGGCAGACCCGTGGCCAGCAGTTCGAGTATCTTTCGTTCGCTGGGCCGGAGTTCGTCCACTCCGGCCGCGACCGCGGACGGTTGTTGAAAGGAGGCAATGACTTTACGGGCGATTTCGCGGGGCATCGGCACGCCGCCCATCCGGGCCTCGCGGATGGCCGAAACCAGCTCCGCCGGCGTGCAGCGTTTCAACAGGTAACCGCAGGCGCCCGCCCGCAAGGCTGCGGAGATCCGCTCGGTGTCCTCGTACACGGTCACCATGATGATCTGGATTGAGGGCAGCATTCTTTTGATCTGGGCCGTGCAGTCGATGCCGGACAATTTGGGCAATTGAATGTCCATCAGCACGACCTCGGGCTGGTGTTTCGGGATGCCCGCCAGCGCTTCTTCGGCCGTCGCACAGGCGAAGACACAGTGGCATTCCGGGTCCGTCTGCACAAAGTGCGTCAGACTTTCCCGGATGGTCTTGCTGTCTTCGACAATGGCGACCCGGATCATAACTGTTCAATTCAAGGGCACGTAAAACCGCACCGTGGCGCCGCGTCCGGACTGGCTGGCAATTTCAAACCTTCCACCCATTTTTTCCAGCCGCGCACGCATGTTGACCAGACCGTTGCCACTCCGCGGGCCGGCGTCCGCCGCCAGCCCGCGCCCGTTGTCGGCGATGGACAATCGCAGGCGGTTGCCAATGAGCCGGAAACCGAGGCGGACTTCAGTGGCGCCGGCGTGGCGGATGACGTTGGTGATGGCTTCCTTGAAGGCCAGAAAAAATTCATGCCGATGGACGGATGACATCGTCCGGTCAGGCAAATCCACCGCACCTTTCAACTGGCAGGTGATGTTCGCCAGTTTCAATAGCCGGTCCGCGTACAGGCAGGAGTAACTCACCAATGACATCAGGGAATCGTGTTTTGGGTTCATGGCCCAGACGATTTCGTCCAGGGCCGTGACCATCCGGCGGGCACGATCGCCGATTTCCTCCAAATGCCCGCCGTGGCCATTGCCCGGCGCGGTCACCGAACCCGCCACCGTGGCCAGCATGCTGATTTCCGTGATGCCGGAACCGAGTTCGTCGTGCAGGTCCTGGGCAATGCGGGCGCGCTCCTGCGCCATCGCCCGTTGATGTTCCACCCGTTGACGGCTGTGAATCTGGGTGGCGAGTTCGGCGGTGCGCTCTTCCACCTGCCGGTGAAGCTGGGTAATCCATAACACCGAAAAGACCAGCGCACAGATCAGCACCCCCACGGCCACCAGCAAACGTGGCAATGTCCACCAGGAAGGTTGCGACAGCACCCGAATGTCGGCCGGCGAGTGAAGCAGCAGATCAAAAGGAGCGACATTACCGCCCAGCACCGGACTTCCGCCTTGAACGGCATATACACCGGTCAAAGCCAACTGACTGCCGATGGGAGGCGGCGCGGTTCTCTTCAATTTCACCCGCGCCATGAATCGCCAGGACCCGGCCTGGACTTCCAACGCCTCATTGGTCGAGGTGAACCGCGAACTGATGAGGCGTCCTTCAATCCTCACGAGCGTCGAATCGAACAGGGCGTTGGGCAGATCGTCGGGCGACAGGTTTCTGGGACTTGGCAGGGGGTCATGTCCGGTCTTGCGCGCCACCGCCGAGCGCAGATGCGGCGCGGCCCCGCTCAACTCCGGATAACCCACCACGTCCACCCGGTCACCGGTATGCAGTTTGACGGCCGGTTGTCTCAGGGTGAATCGCAATCCGTTGGTGCCGTCCATCATGAAATAATCCCGGTCCACCATGTACAGGATTTGCCCGGAAACTTTCACCCGTTGAAACGCGTTGGCTTCCGGATCGAACAGCACCAGATCCGCCGCGCGCTTCGTGGGAGCGGAAAATTCATCCGCCGGCGCCGGTTGATCCACCTCGACAGAATCCACATACATGCGAATGTGCCCCTGCTCCAATTGGTGGGTGTCCGTTGTCAACGCGACGAACAGACAGCCCCGCAGCCGGACGACGGCGTCTTCATAGTTTTCCAACTTGTCAAAATTGGTGCCGACCAGCCAGACGTCCACCCACAACGCGCCCGCCGTGGTCCGCAAGGTAATCTCCGACCACCGGGGAGGATAGCCGGCCGGACGCGGAAGAGCTTCTTCGACAATGCCTCTGATTTCCACCTGTTGATCGTCCAGACTGCCGTTCATCAATTGGTCCCAGTCGGGCTGTACCGGTTCCGGCAGTGTTCCGGCGCCCAGAATGGTCATTCGACTCATCCGCACCAGCGGCGCAAAAGAGCCTTTGTCCGATTTGCCTTGGACCTCCAACAGCTCGCCCCGTTTGGGCGGGGCCGGCGAGGCATTGATGACAAAAACCGCATGCGTTTCGTCCTGGACGACAAAAGCGTTATGTTCCTTCACCACGCAGGTGACCACGCCCCGGAGGTTCACCGGGTAGCCGCGCTCTGCTTCCTCCGGTTTCAAGCGCAGGACTTCATCCACAGTGGTCAATTCCGGCAGTGTCCTGACGTCGTTGGTCATTGCTCCCGTCGTTGCCATTGCGGCCGCTGCTTCCGGGTCGTCCCCCCAATAATCAATGACCGATCTGGAACCGGCCGCGTGGGTCGTGATCGAGCCAGCGGCAAACAGGGTCGTCACCAGAACAACGTTGAGAAACAAAACGGCAGCGCGAACCACCACGCCGACGGGAACGCCAGGTTTCCCGTCGCGGATCCTGGTGGCAATTTGATGGTACCGCATGGCCTTCTGAAATTTCACGTCTCTTCTGGAAGCCACTCACAGTGTAACGAAACCTGCATAAAAACTCAAGCCAACCTGAAACCGGGTAGTGTCTTAATTTGACGGAGCGCGGATTGTCCTCAATCCGCAGCGGCTGAAACGGTCGAATCTGCTGCGAGTTGAGACAACTAGCGCTCCGCTTCAGTAATTCAGATGCCAAAACAGGACAGTACCTGAAACCGGCGCCGCTTGACACCCGCACCAAAATTCATCGGCCCGCGGTGGAATCGCAGCGTCGGCGTCTTCGCCGGCGCGTAAAAGCGGCGTCCCGCCGCGTGTTTTTGTTTCGCGCGCCGGGACGGTGCTTGAACTCGCAGCCGGGACGGCTGCGCTACAGTGCGGGTGTCCGGAGGCGCCCACCTGAAATCCTCCGCAAAAAATTTCCTCGTCAGCTGCGGCTAAAAAGCCTTGAATCCAAAATCGATCATGCACTCCGACCAGGCCAGTTCCACCCGCGGCGAAACGCGGCGGCAATTCATCAAAAGAACCGGCATGGCCACCGCGGCCGTGGCCGGCTCCGGTCTTCTTCAATTCCCTCTTTACGCCGGTGATAATAATCCGGCCATCGCCATCGTCCTGGATGAATCGGACCCGGTCGTACTGCGGCCACCGGTGCCATGGGCGATGCAACGGTTGCAGGACACTTTGGCTGCCCGCGGGGTGACCGTGCAGTTGCGCGAGAAGATGGAACAGGTTGCACCTTCGCAGGAATGCATTTTCGTGGGCGGCCCCGCCTCGAACATTGCCCGGCGGGTGCTCGAGGCCGCCGCCATTTCGCTGCCGGACGGACCGGAATGTCTGGCGATTGCCCGCGGGAAACCCGGCCAGCACACGGTTCTGGTCGCGGCCGGTTCGGACGCGCCAGGCCTGGTGTACGCGGTGCTCGAATTGGCAGACCGGGTGCGTTTCGCCGATGACCCGTTGGTGGCATTGCGAGCCATGAAACCGATCAGCGAACGGCCCGCAAACGTGATTCGCAGCGTTATGCGAGCCTTCGTCAGTGACGTCCAGGACAAACCCTGGTTCAACGACCGGGCCTTCTGGCAGTCCTACCTGACGATGCTGGCAACGCACCGGTTCAACCGCTTCAATCTCGCCCTCGGACTGGGTTACGATTTCACGACCGGCATCACCGATTGTTATTTTCATTTCGCCTATCCGTTTTTGGTCTCGGTGCCCGGCTACCACGTGCGCGCGGTGCCGTTGCCCGACGCCGAGCGCGACCGCAACCTGGAAATGCTGCGGTTCATCAGCGGGGAAACCGAGCGGCGCGGTTTGCATTTTCAACTGGGCCTTTGGACGCACGCCTTTAAATGGACCAACAGTCCGCACGCGAATTACCGCATCGAGGGTCTGACGCCGGAAACGCAGGCATCGTATTGCCGGGACGCGCTGCGCCGGGTGTTGCAGGCGTGTCCGGCCATCCGCGGAGTCACCCTCCGCACCCATGGCGAAAGCGGCGTGCCGGAAGGCGAATATGGCCTCTGGCGGAAAATTTTTGATGGCGCGGCGCAGTGCGGCCGGCGCGTTGAGATTGACCTGCACGCGAAGGGTGTAAATCAGCAGATGATTAACGCGGCGCTCGACACCGGCCTGCCGGTGAATGTTTCACCGAAGTTCTGGGCCGAGCACATGGGCTTGCCGTACATGCAAGGGGCCATCCGCGCGCTGGAAATGCCGCCGCCCAATGCGCCGAAGACGGGTTTCTTTGCGCTCAGCGCCGGTTCGCGCTCCTTCATGCGGTATGGCTACGGTGATTTGCTGACCGAAGACCGACGCTATGGTGTGTTGCACCGTATCTGGCCGGGTACGCAACGGATGCTGTTGTGGGGCGACCCCAAAATGGCTGCGGATTACGGCCGGGTTTCCAGCTTTTGCGGCAGCAATGGCGTGGAATTATTTGAACCGCTGGCGTTCAAGGGCCGTAAAGGCTCGGGTTTGCCCGGCGGCCGCAATGCTTATGCTGACACCTCGCTGCGGCCCGTATTCGATTTCGAAAAGTTTTCCTGCACGTATCGGGTCTGGGGCCGGAACCTCTACAATCCGGATGGCGACCCGGACGGCTGGCGACGCGAATTGCGACGGCAGTTCGGCAGAGGCGCGGACAAAGTGGAAGCGGCGCTGGCATCGGCCGGCCGGATTTTGCCGCTGGTGACCGTGGCGCATTGTCCGTCCGCCGCCAATAATAATTACTGGCCCGAGATGTACACCAACATCGCCATGGTGGCCGAAACGAATCCGCAACCCTACAGCGACACGCCGAGCCCACGCCGGCTGGGCACCGTCAGTCCGCTCGATCCGGAATTCTTTCTGGGAATTGATGAATTCGCCGATGAACTGATCAACGGCGGGCGCAGCGGAAAATATTCGCCCGCCTGGGTGGCAAAACGGCTGGAGGAAGCAGCGACCCAGGCGCGGTGGCGACTAAAAGAGGCGAAATCGAAAGTGCGCAACCCTAAAAGCGCTGATTTCCGCCGGTTGGCGATTGACATTCCGGTTCAAGCCGGGCTGGGCCATTTTTTTGCAGCCAGATTCCGGGCTGGCGTGCTTTATGCGCTCTACCGGCACAGCGGCCATCGCCCTGCCTTGGAAAAGGCGATCAAGTTGAATCACGCCGCACGAACGGCGTGGGCTGACTTCGCGCAGTCGGCGAAGGCGCCTTACCTGCCCGACATCACTTATGGACCGGATCATTTCCAACGCGGCCAATGGCTGGACCGGTTGCCATCCATTGACGAAGACACTGTGGACTTGGAAAAACTCCTGGAACAGCCGTCCGGCACCGACATCGCCGGACCAAAGGCGGATCAGCAGGTGATTGAACGAGCGATGCGGGTCGTGCTCGACCACTCGCCAGACAACCTGCATCCGTTTCTCAAAGACCTGTACAATCCGCCCCCTTCGTTTGAGCGCGCCAAACCATTTCCCGTTGTTGCCCGCGTGCCTGACATGATCGCCGGCCTGCATCTTCGTTACCGGAGAGTCAATCAGGCAGAGCATTGGCGCGGAGTCGAGATGGAGCGCGTAGAACATGATTATCGCGCCGTAATTGCGTCGGAATACACGGATTCGCCATTTCACTTGCAGTATTATTTCCAAATCCGCTCCCATTCCGGCAAAGTCTGGCTGCAGCCCGGACTTGAACATCGCTGGCATGGGCAGCCGTATTTCTTCGTTCAACAGGCGTAATGCCCGTTCTCTGAAAGTCACGATGTCTGGAAAACGCCACCAAATTAAAATCATTGCGGGCGGTCAAACCGGTGTGGACCGCGCCGCGTTGGATTTTGCGATTCAACACGGCCTCGAACATGGCGGATGGTGTCCGCGCGGACGCCTCGCCGAGGATGGCGTCATCCCGCCCACATACAAGCTTCGTGAAACCAACTCGGCGGAATACGAGGAGCGAACGGAGAAGAACGTGCTCGATTCGGACGCCACGCTGATTGTGGCGCGGGAAAGGGAATTGTCCGGCGGCACAGCCTTCACCAAAACCTGTGCCGAACAACATGGCCGTCCGCTGTTGGTGGTTTGCCAGCGAGATGGTGTTTCGATTGGTGCTGCCGCGCTTTCGAACTTCCTGAAGCAAAACAAAGTGCGCACGTTGAACGTGGCCGGCCCGCGCGAGTCCCAGGCGCTTGGGCTCGGCAATTTTGTCATGGAATTGCTTCAAGCCGCACTCGCCGTTAAGCTGGTGCCATGAGCATGTTCCCCGTCAGCCCGGAAAAGGAAACCCAACTCATGCGGCGCATGACCGCGCTGGGCGTGCGCGAAACCGACATCGAGGAAAGCTTCGTGCGTTCCGGCGGGCATGGCGGTCAGAACGTCAACAAGACTTCAACGTGCGTGATGCTGCTCCACCGCCCCACCGGCTTGCAGGTCAAATGTCAGGCCACGCGCCAGCAGGGACTCAATCGCTTCCTCGCCCGGCGTTTGTTGCTCGACAAGATTGAAGCAATGAAAACCGGTTTCGTGGCCGCGCAACGCGCCGAGATTGAAAAGATTCGCCGGCAGAAACGGAAACGCTCCCGCCGCGCCAGGAACAAAATGCTTGCTGATAAGGCGCTTCATTCTGAAAGGAAATCCGCGCGACGCACCATCCCGATGGACTAGGTGGAGTTGGGTACCGGCACATTTTGCGACTTCCGGTGGGGC
>JAJXYT010000107.1 GCA_021780375.1 bacterium
CCGCAGTTTCCTGCGTGGCGCTTTGATTATCAGTTGCAGTGTCGAGCCTGTGGCTTGACATCATCGGCGCACAGCACCGACACTGCACAGTTACGAACCCACGCTGGCCAGTTCCTCGATGTTTTCCACGTTCACAATTTTGAATTTTTCAGCGAGAAATGACTACCGGCCAAGCAACCTTCGCTGCGTGCAATGATAAATGACCGAAATGGGATGGTTTTTTACGTCCGCCCTCACCTGCGTCCTCTCCCCCGGGGAGAGGAATTCCGCAATCACGCTTTCTGATATTCAACTGGCCGTCCGGCAAATCCCGTCGCGCGAATTTTCAAGGAGACGGCGAACGGTTTCTCCTTCTCCTTGGCGAGAAGGCCGGGATGAGGGAGGTCCCAACACCACAACGCCAATCCCAGCATTTAAAACGCCCCGTGATTACTCACGAGGCGTTTTCAGTTTAAAGGAATTTCTATGAACCGACGCTGGCCAGTTCCTCGTTGTTCTCCACGTTCACGATCTTGAACTGCTCGGCGTGCATGCCGGTGTCGGCGCGGAACGACAGCTTGCCGAAGTAGCGTTTCTCCATCTCGATGAGATGCTTTTCGTCCTCGGTACGGAGCCGGTCGAGCACGGTCGGGTGCACCACAATGCGCAGTTGGAAGTCCGATTCGTCGCGCGTGCGTTTCTTCAGGATTTCCTGGAGTTTGCGCTGGATTTCGACGCTCATGGTGACGACGCTTTTGACCTTGCCGCGGCCTTTGCAATACGGGCAGTCGTCATACACCGCCGAGCGCACGCTTTCGGTGTGGCGCTGGCGCGTCATTTCCATCAGGCCCAGCTGCGAAATCGGCAGGATGTGCGTCTTGGCCTTGTCGCGGCGCAAGCCGTCCTTCATGCGCGAGTAAACCTGTTGCTGGTCGCGCCGGCCTTTCATGTCGATGAAATCGAGCACGATGAGGCCGCCCATGTTGCGCAGGCGCAGTTGCCGGCAGATTTCCTCGGCGGCTTCCAGGTTCACCCGCAAAATGGTGGATTCCTGATCGCGGCTGCCTTTGTGCCGGCCCGTGTTCACGTCAATCGCCACCAGCGCCTCGGTCTCGTCAATGACGATGTAACCGCCGCTCTTCAAATGCACCTGGCGCGAGAACGTGTTTTCCAGTTGCTTGGTGATGTTGAACCGGTCAAACACCGGCTGCGCGTCCGCATACAGTTTCACCTTGTTGGCGGCGCGCGTGGAGATTTTTGAAATCATTTCGCGCATCTGGTCATAGGCCTTTGGCTGGTCCACCACGATGCGCTCCACGCCTTCGGTCAAAAAGTCCCGCACGGTGCGCGCGATCAAATCGGGCTCCTGGAAGACGCAGGTGGCCATCGGTTGCGACTTGATGCGTTCCTGCACGTCGCGCCATTCCTCGAGCAGGAGGGCGAGGTCGCGCACGAAATAACGCTTCTGCTGGCCTTCCCCGGCGGTGCGCATGATGACGCCCATGCCCTCCGGAATGGACAAGTCGCGCAGGATTTTCTTGAGGCGCTTGCGTTCCTCCTGGTTTTCAATCTTGCGCGAGATGCCGCTTTGGTCCGAATTCGGCAGCAGGACGAGATAACGTCCCGGCAGCACGAGATTGGTGGTGACGCGCGGGCCCTTGGTGCCAATCGGCCCCTTGGTGACCTGCACGATGATTTCGCTGCCGGGTGGATAAAGCCGCGGGATGTCCTTTTGCGTGATCTTGGGCCGGGCGGGCCGGCGGCCCTCGCGTTCGACGATTTCCACGCCGCTGTCAAATTGATTCGGCACGATGTCCCAGTAATGCAGAAACGCATTCTTCTCGAAGCCGATGTCCACGAACGCGGCCTTGAGGCCGTCTTCGAGGTTGCGGACTTTGCCCTTGAAAATGCTGCCGACGAGCCGTTCCTCGGTGGTGCGCTCGATGTTGAATTCCTCCAGCTTGCCCTCTTCGAGCACCGCCACGCGCGTTTCGAGCGTCTCGGCGTTGATGACCACTTCCTTGTGAATCTTGTGTTCCGGGCGAATGAGCCGCTGGACCTTTTTCACGAGGCTGGTCGCCGCGAGTTTGAGGGCGTCCAGAACACCCTTGGGCCGTTCCGGCAAATCCACCGGCGCAAACGGCCTTTCTTCCGCGACCGGCGCCGGCGTGTCAGGATGAGGCGCGCGGAAGTCTTTTCGGTCCGGCGCCGGCCGAGGCTCGACGGTTTCCGGAGTTCCCAGGGGAGGCAGCCCGGCGGCCAGATTTTCCGCGCGGTCGATTTCATGCGCGTGCCGTTTTTCAAACACGCGTTCGGCGCCGCCCTGTTCGCTGGCCACCTCGGCGCGCGCCTGGACGGCTTCGCGGTCGGTTTTTTGCGGATTTGGACCAAGGCCGCCCTTGGGACGGAACCGCATGCCGCGGCGCCGCCGTGAAAAGTTGTTATTACTCATAGAATGTCAGTATCCTTTCCGATGGATGTGTACGTTTTGCATCAAGCCCACGGCGATTAACGAGCCCAGCACTGAAGACCCGCCGTAAGAAAGCAGCGGCAGCGGTACGCCCGTCACGGGCATGATGCGGATGTTCATGCCGATATTGATAAAAACGTGGCTGAAAATGAGCGTCACCACGCCCACCGCCACCAGCCGGCCCAGCCGGTCGCGCGCCTGCCCGGCGATTCTCAACCCGGTGAAGAGAACCAGCGCGTACAGGGCGAGCACCAGGATGCTGCCGACAAATCCTTCCTCCTCGGCAATCACGGAGAAAATGAAATCGTTGTGCGCCACGGCCCGCGGCAAATAACCCAGGGCGTTCTGCGTGCCCTGCCGCCAGCCTTTGCCCATCAACCCGCCGGAGCCGACCGAAATCAAGGCCTGCCGGACGTTGTATTCATCGTCCAATTGCTGTTGCCGGAGACGTTGCAACTCCGCCGGGGTGGCGTTCGGCGAAGCAAAGGCCGTGTAATCCCTGCCGAAATACACCAGCAACCGGTCGCGCTGGTACGGTTCCATGGAAATCTGCCACCAGCCGGGCGGCACAAACAGGACGTCCACCAGAAACAACGCGGCCAGCAACCCCACGGCCCCGACCAGTTTGAGCAGATAACTTTTGGGTGTGCCGGCGACGAACATCATCACCAGACCCGTCGGCAGCATCACCAGCGCCGAACCCAAATCCGGCTCTTTCAAGGTCAGGGCAAACGGCAGCAATAACAGCCCGATGCCCTTCCAGAAATTCCCGGGCAGCCGCAGTTCATCCGCCGGCCGGCTGAGGAAATGCGCCAGGGCGAGAATGAACGCGAGTTTGGCAAATTCGGACGGTTGAAATTGGAACGGGCCCAGATCAATCCACCGCCGCGCCCCGAAACGCATCGAACCGATATGCGGAATCAACACGACGAACAGGAAGAAAATCGTCGCCCAATACGCCACAAACGACCAGCGGGCGAGAATGTGGTAATCCAGCAGGCACAACGCCGCGCCGGCGCCGATCCCGAGGGCATACCAGACAATTTGCCGCAGCCAGCTCTGGTCGTACCACGGCAGCGCCGCCATGGCCGGGTTGGCCATCGTGGCGCTGTACACGAACAGGGTGCCGATGATCATCAGCCCCGCCAGCGCGGCCAGTTGCAACCGGTCGAACCGTTCATGATGTTCTTGATTGAGCAGGGTCGCGGGCATCAATTTGTCCGGGCCAGGGTTCCCGGGGCGCCGGTGTTTGCCTTTTTCAAAATTTCCTCGTAGATGTCATGCGCAATCGGAGCGCAGGTCGGGCCGCCATAATCGCCGCTTTCGACCATCACCACGACGACGTAGCGCGGATTTTCATAGGGCGCAAACGAGGCAAACCAGGTGGTGCGGTCAATTTCCTGGTTGTGCTCGTTCATCACCTGCGCCGTGCCGGTCTTGCCGCAAATGCGCAGCCCCGGCACCACGGCCGCGTGACCGGTGCCTTCCGGATCTTCGGTCTCCGCGAGCATGTCGTCGCGCAGGATTCTTAAATCGCGCGGAGGCACGCCTAATTCATCGCGCACCACGCCCGACGGGAAGACCGTCGGCGCTTCGCTGGAGGCCGGATCCTGGGGTTCAATCCGCTCCACCAGCCGCGGCCAGAGCACTTTGCCGCCGTTGGCGATGGCCGCATACGCCACCGCCATTTGCAGCGGCGTCACGGCCATTTCGCCCTGGCCGAAACAAATATTGGCCGAATCGCCGTCCCGCCAGCCGGCACTTTGCACCTGGTCCAGCGTCGGAAAGATGCCCGCGGTTTCCTGCCGGGTCGGGATGCCCGTGCGCTCGCCAAAATGAAATTTCTCACCCATGCGGATCACGTTCTCGATGCCCGCGCGCATGCCGATGGTGATAAAATAGGTGTTGCTGGAGTGAATGATCGCGCGCCGCAAATTATATTCGCCCGGCGGCGCCAGATCAGTGATATGCCGCCGGCCGACATAAACATAACCCGGATTATTCACCGTGGCATTTGGATCCAGGCCGGCTGCAAGCGCCGCGAGGGCGACGACGGGTTTGAAGATGGAGCCGGGCGCGTAATTTTCCTGGGTGGCCCGGTTGATTTGCGGGCGCAATTTGGGATCATTCAAATACTTGGGATCGTTGGCGGCATAATCCGGGTTGATGGCCGGGGACGAAACCATCGCCAGCAGGTCGCCGGTGCGCACGTCCATGACCACCACGGCGGCCCGGGCATCGGCACCCCGCCGCTGGACGAGGGATTGCACGGCCGCCTGTTCGAGATCCATATCCAACGTCAACACGACATTGTGTCCCGGTTCCGATGGCGTCAGGATGGTGGCGGACTGGCGATAACCGAGATTGTTGACCAGCACGGCTTCCGCCCCCGCCCGCCCTCGCAATTGTGCGTCAAAGCCGCCTTCAATGCCCACCGCACCGCGATAATCCGGCAGACGATAAGAAAACGAGGCATCTTCCCCCTGCTCGGAACTGTCATCGCGCTGCAAATATCCGAGCAAATGGCCGGCCGTGGTGCCGAACGGATAAATCCGGACAGCTTGCAGATCCAGGTTGACGCCCAACGTTCCGGAGTATTGCTCTTCAAACCGCGCGATCTGCGTCGAATTGAGATTCACCAGCAACGGGTAAGGCAACGCGCGCCGGGTGTCGTAAGCGCGGTCGAAGGTCGCTTCATTAAGCGCCAGCGGTTGATCGAGCCGTTCGCTGACCCGCCGGACCACACCACTGGCCACCTGGAAACGCGCCTGTTCGCGGAGTCGTTCGCGTTCCTCCGGCGTGAGCGCGAATTGCCGCCGTTCGACCTTGGTCAGCGAACGGCCCAGTTTTTTCTCCTGCGCGGCGATGCGTTGTGCTTGAACCGCCCGCACCCGGGCCAGCGCCTGGCCATAGGCGGCGTCGAATTGTTTTCGCAAGTCGTCCAGATAAAGTCCGAGGTTGTATTCCGGCTGATTTTCGGCCAGCACGCGGCCGTTGCGGTCGAGGATTTTTCCGCGCACAGCGGGAATGCGCACCGTGCGATAGGACTGGGTTTCCAGATGGCTTTCATATTCCCGGGCCGAGACGATTTGCACCCACCACAAGCCGGCCAGCAAAATAAACAAACCCGCGGCCAGCGCCATCGCCACCAGGCGAAGCTGCGGGTTGTTCTTTTTCAGTTCGTCAAAAATCAGCATCGGACGGGAATGGGATGATGGAGCGATGGAGTCATGGAGTGCTGGAAAAGCCAGCCGGGATGAATCGGTGCTTCCATCACTCCAATACTCCAGTACTCCAATACTCCGTTTTTCATTTCATAATCTTCCCCGCCGGATTTCGCGGTCGGGGCGAAAACTGGTTTCGGTTCGCGGCTGGTAGCCGAGCGCGTGCTGGCACCGGTGGAAAAACTCAAACAGGATCGGCGTCGCGATCGCGCCGCCCGCCGTCATCACCAGCCATTGCCAGAGCGAACCCCAGCCCAGCAACGGATCCCGGCCGCCCGTGAGCAGCAACAGGACACACAAGGCCGGCGCCGCGGCGCTGGCCGCGGCGCCGAGGATGAATTGCGCGAACGGCAGCTCGCGCAAAATCAGTTCGCGCTCCAAATAAATCACATAGCCAATGGCAAAGAGCGGCAGGACGCTGACACCAAGGGGATTCGCCGACAACGCGTCAAACCACAGCCCGCCCAGGGCGGCCAGCAACGAGACGGTCACGATGTCCGCGTTCAAGGCCGTGTACACCATAAGCCCGGGCAGCACGTCCACCTGCGCGCCCAGCCAATGACGCAGCACGGGGAATGCCGCTTCGCCGAACACGGCCAGAAACGCCGTCGCCAGAATCAGAATCGTATTGAAGGATTTCATGGGAAAAGCACCCATACCTGTTCCAGCGCTCCCAGATTGGCGGACAGCTTCACGCGCGCCTCGGTGTAAAGACCGTATTCGACCGTTTGGGAATCCACAATCTGGCCAATCGGAATGCCCCGGGGATAAATTCCGCCTTCGCCGCTGGTAACCACGTTTTGTCCCGGCTTCAAGACGGCGTTGCCGGAAAGATAAGTCAATTCGACCAGCGAAGTGTCGAGCGGTCCGCTGGCGGTGATGATGCCGACGT
Organism: bacterium; assembly: GCA_021780375.1. Lineage (GTDB taxonomy): Bacteria > Verrucomicrobiota > Verrucomicrobiia > Limisphaerales > UBA11358 > UBA11358. Next base: position 6,566 of record JAJXYT010000107.1, read on the forward strand.
CATGCGCCGGATTTTCCACCAACGCCGAGACGCGGCAATAGGGGTCACCGAGCAAAACCACCTGCGAACGCGTCAGGCCGACGGAGGTAACGCGCCCCACCAGGCCGTCGGTGGTGAGGACGGGCAGGTTTTCCCGGACGCCATCCCGGCTGCCCAGGTCGATCTGCACGGTGCGCCACCAGTTGGCCGGATCGCGCATGACCACGTTGGCGAGTTTGAGCCTCCACGGGGTCTGCCGTTGCCAGCCGAGCAGCGCGCGCAACTGGTCATTTTCCTGGGCCGTGGCGGCGGCCTGTTGCAGCTGGATATTCAGCCGCTCATTCTGTCGCCGGAGTTCCCCGATTTCCCGGAGCAGGGCGCTCCGGGGCATGACGGTATCGGCGGCGGCCACGGGCAACTGCTGGGCGGTATGGAGCAGGCCAAACAAGGGCAGGAACAGGCTGCTGACCGCGAGCTTGAGACGGCTGGTCGCGCGCTGGGGCAGGCTGAAAATCAGCAACGCCGCCAGCACCACCGCGCCGAGCGCCAGATAATGTTTTCTCTTAAGCATCCTGCTCCGCGGCTGAATTCAACTCAGCCGCCCGCAGGTGAACGGGGCGGGAAATCAATGTTCAATACTTGGCGTTGGTCGCGACGCGCTTGAGGAATTCGATTTCCTGCAAGACGCGACCGGTGCCTTCGGCCACGGCGCTCATGGGATCGTCCGCGAGGTGCACCGGCAAGCCGGTTTCCTCGGCCACGAGCCGGTCGATGCCGCGCAACAGCGAACCGCCGCCCGCCATCACCAGGCCCCGATCCACAAGGTCGGCGGCCAGTTCGGGCGGACAACGTTCCAGGGTCAGGCGGATGGACTCCAAAATGCTCG
>JAJXYT010000171.1 GCA_021780375.1 bacterium
GGTGGCGGCGCCGGCGAGTAATTGCTGAGCGCACTGTTCGCGCAGTTCAGGCGTGTTCATTCGTTCGCCGATTTTGCAAAAACCGGGCGGCGCGCGCAATTTTTAATCCGGATTGACGCCCAGAATCTGCAGAATCCGTTCCAGTTCCTTGTCGCTGAAAAAGGAAATTTCCACCGTGCCTTTGCCTTCCGCGTAATGGAGCTGGACCTTGGTGGCAAAGACTTCGCGCAGGCGGTCTTCCAGGGCGGCCACGTGCGGGTCGCCGGCGGGTGCCGCAACCGTTTCCAGCCTGGCCGCTGGCTGGCGCGAACCGCGTTTGTGCAATTTGGCCAGCAACCCTTCGGTCTGGCGGACGTTCAGGCCCTCCTTAATGACGCGCTCGGCGACCAAAGCCTGGTCTTTTTCACTCGTCAGGCCGAGGATGACCTTGGCGTGGCCGACCGACAGCCGGCCGTCGCGAATGAAATTCTGGACGGCCAACGGCAGCTTCAGCAGGCGCAGCGCGTTCGCCACCACGGCGCGGCTCTTGCCGACCTTGCCGGCAATTTCCTCCTGGGTGAGCTGGAACTGCTCGGCGAGCTGTGCATAGCCGTGGGCCTCTTCGATGGCGTTGAGATTTTCGCGCTGGAGATTTTCGATGAGCGCCAGTTCCAGCACCGCGCGGTCGTCAGCCTGCCGGACGATCACCGGCACTTCCGGCAGTTGCAGCAATTGTGCGGCGCGCCAGCGGCGTTCGCCGGCGATCAATTCAAAGTAACCATCGCGGTCACGGACAATGAGCGGTTGGACAATGCCTTGTTCGCGGATGGAATCGGCCAGTTCGCGGAGCGCCTCGGCGGAGAAATCCTTGCGCGGCTGGAGCGGGCAGGGACGGAGCCGGTCCAGGGGCACGCGCTGGACGTGTTCACGCGTGTCGGGCGCGGGCGCGGGCACTGGGGTTGGAGCAGGGGACTGGACGCCGGGCGCGGGGGCAGGTTGGGTCAGAACCGGGCTGCCACCCAGCAACGCGCCGAGGCCGCGTCCCAAAGCAGGTTTTGCCATGGGCCGAGGGTGTCGCAGGAGGCGAGACTTGTCAACGCGAAGCGCCTGGAGGTTCTGTTTGACACAAGCCTGTGCCTGGAAATTGATTGACCAAATGGCCAGGCTCCAAGCGTAGTTTATGTCTCTACCAATTCGGGTGCGACTTGGTCAACAAATTTCATGGGATGGGGTGGAGCACTAGCAGGGGTAGGGAATGGCTTCAACGGAGGTCTTGCATGTTCAGCGGATGGCTCTAAATTAGTGGCCGTCCTTTCCGGTGGTATAGTAAAAACTTCACCTGACTCCGGCATGACTTGGGTAACAAATAACGCGCCGGTTGAAGAGTACGATTATGCAGCCTCCTCAGCAGACGGCAGCAAATTAGTGGCGGTCAGTCAGAGCCAATATCCTCCTCCGTACGTCGGAGGAGTTTGGGTTTCACAATCCGTTCCAACGCCCCAGTTGAATCTGGCATCCTCCAGCAATGGCCTGGCCTTTTCCTGGATTGTTCCCTCCACCAATTTTGTGTTGCAGGAAAATTCGGATTTAACGACGACTGATTGGCTGACCTTGACCAACACACCTGCGCTCAATCTGAGCAACCTGAACAATGAAGTCGTCCTGTCGCCCTCCAACGGCAGCGGCTTCTTCCGGCTCATGTCGCAACAGCCGCGTAGCAGCCGACGTGAGTCGGCTCCAACTTCAAGCCGGAAACAGGAAATGATGAGCGGACTGACGTCCGCTGCTGCAGTTTTTGGACGACTTTGGACTTTGAACTTGAAACTTTGAACTTTACCTTGGGCGCGTGAGCCGCAAGAGCAAACGTGTCGCCGCCATGGCCGCCCCTCATCACGGGCGGACACTGGACCCGCATTATCTCGGCTATTTCCATTGTTTCAACAAACAGCTTTTTTACGAGGCCCATGAAGTGCTGGAACATCTCTGGCTCCGCGACCGGCACGGCCCGAACGGCTCGTTTTACAAGGGCCTGATCCAACTGGCCGGTGCCTTCGTTCATTTGCAAAGGAATCATACACCGCCTGCCGCCGCGTTGCTCAAACTTGCCCTGGCCAATTTCGATAAATATCCGCGCATTCACGAGCATCTGAATCTGGAAACCACGTGCCAGTTGGCCCGGAAATGGCTGGAAGAACTGGAACGGACCGGGTTTGGCGTCAACCCGTTGACGAACCAGACCGCGCCGGAATTGAAATTACAGGCGTGATTAAGATTCAGAGAGCGAAGCCATCCGGATATGAACGGCAATTACAAGAAGCGGGTAGTGCTCGCGGGCGGCAGCGGCTTTCTGGGACGGGCGCTCGCCAGAAAATTGCTCAAAAAGAACTACGACGTGGTGGTGCTGACCCGTTCGCCGCACGAACGCACAGACGGCATTGTGGAAGTGGCCTGGGACGGCAAGACGTTGGGCGAATGGATCCAATTCTTAAGCGGCGCGGCGGCGGTGGTTAATCTGGCCGGACGCAGCGTGAATTGCCGGCACACGCCGGAAAACCGGCGCGAAATTGTCGAATCGCGCGTCAATTCCGTAAATGCCCTGGCGGCGGCGATTGACCACGTGGCGCATCCGCCGCGCGTTTGGGTACAGACCGGGTCGCTCGCCTATTACGGCGACCTGGCGGATCAGTGGTGCGAGGAGAACACGGCATCCGGCCAGGGTGAAGCGGTGGAAACCTGCCGGCTTTGGGAAAACGCATTCAAAATCGTTCCCCTGGCCAATACGCGCCGGGTGCTGCTGCGGATTGGCCTGGTGCTGGCCCGCCAGGGCGGCGCGCTTTCCGTGCTGGGCCAATTGACCAAATGGTTTTTGGGCGGCGCGGCGGGGAGCGGCCGGCAATACGTCAGTTGGATTCATCTGGCGGACATGAACCAGATGTGGCTGGACTCGATCGAGCGGGATGACGTCGTCGGCGTGTTTAACGCCAGCAGCCCCAACCCGGTCACCAACGCCGAATTCATGCGCGAGCTGCGTCGGGCCCTGCACCGGCCCTGGTGTCCACCGGCGCCGGTCTGGGCGGTGCGGCTGGGCTCGCGATTGATGCAAACCGAACCGTCGCTGGCACTCACCGGGCGGCGTTGCCTGCCCGGGCATTTTCGGGAGAGGGGCTTTAAATTCCGGTTCCCGGAATTGCCCGGCGCGCTGGCGGACATTTACGGGTGAATCACGCCAGGGATTCGGCCAGCACTTCGGCCATGTGCCGCAGCCGGACGGTGGCCAGATGTCGAATTTGCTGGCGGCAACTGGCCCCGGAAGCCACGACCGTGGTTCCAAACGGCTGGTTCATGACCTTTTGAATCAGCGGTTCCGCGACTTTGATCGAAAGGTCGTATTTTGACTCGAGCATCCCGAAGGCGCCCGCCATGCCGCAGCAACCCGAGTCCAACAGGGTCACGGTCTTTTCCGGCAGCCGCTCGGCCAGTTGCCGCATGAGGTTGGGATTGGACAGCGCCCGGGCATGGCAATGGGGATGAATAAGCAACCGCCCGGCCCGGTTGTTGAAGGTGAGTCCGCCGGATTCCCAGCTCAGAAAATTTTCAATGAAATCTTCAAACAGAAAACAGCGGCGCGCGACGTTTTCCACGTCCGGCAGCTTCAACTCTCGGTAATCCTCCACAAACATTGAAAAACATGAGGGTTCGAGAAAAATAATCGGCGTGCCGCCGGCGTCCGCATTCAGCAACGCGAGATTGTGGTGGCCCAGCCTGGTGACTTTATCGAGGTCGCCCTGGCTGAAGGCGGGCCGTCCGCAGCATTGGCGTTGGGCCGGCACCGTGACCTCAAAGCCCGCCGCTTCGAGCACCGCCACGGCCGCCACACCGACCTGCGGCTCGTAATAACGCATGAACGTGTCATCCCAAAGGATGACCCGGCCACGGGTCGCGGTCCCGGATGGTTGATGTTTGGCAAACCAATGGTCGAATCGGATCGGCGCAAAACGCGGCATCGGGCGCCGGGTCGTAATGCCCCAGATGCGGTTTCTCATCCAGCGCACCGGAAAGAATTCCAGCAGCGCATTGGCCACGCGCGGCATTTTGCAGCCCCAGTGACCCAACTGGTCCACCGAACCGAACAGCCGTTCGCGCAACCGCAAGCCATCGCGGCGGATGCGCGCGTTGAGCAGTTCCGCCTTTAACAGCGACAGGTTTACATTGGAGGGGCATTCCGTGATGCACGCCCGGCAGGACAGACAGTTGCTTAAGGCCGCATCCAATTCCTGCGAGCGCAACGGATCGCCTTTGATTTCGCGCAATTCCAGCACCGCGCGGATCGTGTTCGCCCGGCCACGGGTGGACATGATTTCCTCGCCGGTGGCAATGAAAGTGGGGCACATGGTCGGTGTTCGCTTCAGACAACCTCCACACCCATTGCACTGCTCAAGATTGGCGGTAAACGAACCGTCTTTGGCCGCAAACGCGAGCAGCGGCTCGAAAGGCAGTTTCAGCGAGTACCCCGCGCCCATCCGCAGATGGCTGTCAATTTTGTAGCGGCCGTCGGAAATGATTTTACCCGGATTGAACAAATTGTCCGGGTCGAAGGCCTGTTTGATCTCCCGCATGACCTGATAAAGCTCGTCGCCGACCTGGTCTTTAAGGTATTCCGTGCGGGCGATGCCGACGCCGTGCTCGCCGGCCAGCGTGCCTTTGAACTGCAAAATCAGCGCCGCCACTTCATCGGCAATCTGCCGGTATTTTTTCAAATCGTCCGCGCTGTGCAAATCCAGCACCGGCCGCACATGCAACAGCCCCGCCGCCGCGTGGCCGTAGTAGGAAGCCTGTACGCCCATCCGCGCCATCAACGCCTGCAGACCGGCAAAATAGGCCGGTAAATCCCGCGGACGCACCGCCGTGTCTTCCACGAAACAGGCGGGTTTGGCGGCGCCTTGGCAGCCGGTCAGCAATGACAGCCCGGCCTTGCGCATCGCCCACACCAGGTCGGCTTCGGTCTGGGTCCGCAAAATCAATTTGCGCAAACCCAGCCGGCGCTTTTGCAGTTGGGCGAGCCGGCCACTTGCGTCCTCGAAAAATTCGATAATCAGCATCGCCTCGCAAGGTTTGGCGTCGATTCCCAGCAAATCACGCACGGCCTGAAACTCGCGCTGGCCGCGGGTTTGCTCAAACAAGAGGCTGTCAACGTGCTCGATGGCCGCCGGCCTCAAATCGAGCAGCTCCGTGGTGGCCTGCATCGCTTCGGCTACCGACGCAAAAAAGATCAGGCCGACGCCGCGCTCGGGAGGCAGCGGAACGATTCTCAAATCGGCGGACACGATCGCGGCGAGCGTGCCTTCGCTGCCCGAAAGGATAGGGACCAGATTGCCGGGCTGGTTCGCCGCCCGCGCCAGCGCATAGCCGGGCCAGCGTTTCAACAGACCGGGCGGAAAATGTTCCGCAATTTGCAGCGCATTCAGCGCCAGCAGGTCCTCGATCATGTTCCGCTGCCGGGGCAGATTGTCGGTGCCCGGGCCGATTTTCAGGGTCTCGCCGTCGGCCATGACGATTCTCAATTCGCTGACGTGCATCCCCGTGGTGCCATAAAACGGCGCGTGCGCGCCCGATGAATCATTGGCAATCATGCCGCCCAGGGTCGCGCGCGAACTCGTCGCCACGTCCGGACCGAAACAAAAGCCCTGGGGCCGGAGAAAATCGTTGAGCTGATCCAGCACGACGCCTGCGCCGACGCGGATGCTGCGGTTCTCCGGGTTGAACCGGCTGATGAGCCGGTTGTACCGGGCAAAATCAATGACCAGACCGTCGCCAATCGCCCCGCCCGTCAGGCCGGTGCCCGCGCCGCGCGGAATCACCGAGATACCCGCCTGCGCGGCCGCCTGGATGACGGAACTGGCTTGCGTCGCGTTTTTCGGAAAGGCCACCGCCAGCGGCACACTCTGGTAAGGCGAAGCGTCGGTGGCATAGAGTTGCCGCGTCAGATTATCGAAGGCGACCTCGCAATTTGCCGCATTCAATGTGGCCATTTGCTGGGCGGGCATCATAGTACGGCCCACAACCTATCGTCGTGACAGGCCGTTGACAATTGCATTAACTCATCATCGTGAGCGCGGGCAAACGATCGGAAGAATTTCTCTAAATCAGCGGCCAGTTCAAACCGGGTGCGCTCGTTACCGAATCGTCCCATCCGGTGACAGCCCATTTGAGTGAAAGGGCCCGACAGGACACCGCCGGCGGACTCAAATCGCTGTTGGAAGTGGACGGCGATGCGGTTCGCAAGTTTCGTGAATTCGTTGAAGCGGGCAGGGAGAGGCAGGGCGAGGGGCGCTTTTATCAATCTTCAATGTGGCAAGGCCAAAAGCCTCAGCCCAGCCGCCAGACGATGCGCGCCTTGTTCAAGTCGTATTGCGACATTTCCATCTTTACCCGGTCGCCGATCGTGAGGCGGACGAAGCGTTTTCGCATCTTGCCGGAAATGGTCGCGAGCACCTGATGCTTGTTATCCAACTCGACGCGGAACATTGTCCCGGCCAGCACCGACGTGATGCGTCCTTCGACTTCGATATGTTCTTCCATGCAAAACTGATTCTGCGAGAGAATAATTCAGGGCGACGCTCGGTTCGAACGTCGCCCTGGCCAAATTGGTTATTTCTGATTAATAACGCTCCCGCTGGCCGCCGCCGCCGCCGCGAAAATCCTGACGCGGGCCCCGGTCGCCTCGCGGACGCTCCTCTTTCGGGCGCGCAATATTCACCGTAAGCGCGCGGTCGCCGAGCGTTGCGCCGTTCATGGCCGCAATCGCCTTCTGCGCTTCCTCGGGCGTGGACATGGTGACGAAGGCGAAACCGCGTGAGCGGCCGCTCATCCGGTCCATCATGAGGTTGGCTTCGACGACCGTGCCGTGGGCGGCGAACGCCTCCTGCAGGTCATTTTCGGTCGTGTTGAAGGAAAGATTTCCTACAAACAATTTCGTACTCATTTGATGATTTGCTGTTCAAACTAGCTGCCTTTCGCGGACCGTTCCCGACTGCCGGGTTTCAAATCATCACTGAACCAGGTTCACTTGAGGATTTTCCATGACCGTAAGAGACAATTATTCAACAGACGGAAGAATAATAACCAACCTCCAAACCACTGGCAAGCGAATTTGAGACTCTTGAAATACAAGGCCTTGGTAGAGTAGGCGGAGCAAGACGGTCATTGGCCTCGTGCCTCTCAACCCGCACGCTCCGCCTGCTCTACTTAGCCGTGGTTCGCCGGAAAGTCGTTTCGAGTGCCGGCCGATGGGAATGAAAAATGGCGCTGGGAGGGTTGGCGATAGAACAAGGGAAACCGCCCGCAGCAGAAATGCGCCGAGGACAAGCCCCAGCACAATGGCAGCAACCACCTTTACGACCTGATTTCTGTGCCGCAGCAGCATAATCAGTTCTGAGA
>JAJXYT010000005.1 GCA_021780375.1 bacterium
GAAGTGGGTGATGCCACCGAGTCCGCCGACCCGGCCTTGTTTGAAAAAATGCCGGTGTTCTGGCATCCCGGCGGCCGCCCGCCCCTGCGCGACATCTATCGGGACCTGATCAAACTTCGCAAGCAAAACGCCGCGTTCTACAATGGGGAGGTTGTCTGGCTGGATAACACGGCCCCGGCCCAGGTCGTCAGCATCCTCCGACAGGACGCGAACGATGAGTTCCTGGTCTTGATCAACCTTTCCGGTTGCCGCGTGACCGGGTCGGTTCAACTGCCTCATGCGGAAGATTTTGAGCTGGTGAAAATCAACGGCAATCCCACCCCGGTTGGCACCCGTCTTCCCGACTTTAATCTCAACGCCTACGGTTGGTGCATTTATCATCGAGCCGCTGCCAAATGAGGCATTGGCGGCCCTGCCCCCATGGTCCATTTACAGGCGCCAGCCACTGTCGTCTCTGGTCGCAAATTGATTTTTGGCGGAGAGAGAGGGATTCGAACCCTCGATACCCTTTTGGAGTATGCACGCTTTCCAGGCGTGTGCCTTCAACCACTCGGCCATCTCTCCCCCCCGTTCACCTGCCGCGTTTCCGAAGCGAAACAGACCGGCTGCCTTATTTCACGCCGCCGCCTTAAAGGCAAGCTCATTCAATGGTAATGTCGCGCCGGCGGCGGATTTTTAAAACGGGATTCAGGGGAATTTATCGGAAAAGGAATTGACACGGAAATCAATCCTACGTATGTCTCAAACAAACGTTTGAATCGCGCGGGTGTAAAGTGGAAATTCGATCGCCTTCCGACAGCCAGGGACATTGCGACAATTCAATTTCACACCCGAAACCAGCGGAAGCGACGGGAGAACATACACATGAATTTGGTTCAAGGACGAAACATAATCGAAGGAAAGCGCGCCGGATTGATTTGGGGGATAATGGTTCCACTGATCCTGCTGGCAATCGCCGGTTGTGGGCGGCGCCAGGAGGCCGGCGCCTACAAGATGCCGCCGCCGGAAGTCGGCATTGTCACCTTGAAATCGCAACCGTTGCCTTTGACGGTGGATTTGCCGGGGCGGATTGACCCCGTCCAGATTGCCCAGGTGCGCGCGCGGGTGGATGGCATTGTGCTGCGCCAGGAATTTGTCCAGGGCTCGGTCGTCAAAGCCGGCCAGGTGCTTTACCAGATTGATCCGGCGCCGTACCAAGCCACGCTCGACAGCGCGAACGCCAACCTGATGCAGGCGCAACTGCTGGTGCAACGCTACCAACCGCTGGTGGACATCAATGCCGTGAGCAAGCAGAATTATGATGCAGCCGTGGCGGCGGCGGCCCAGGCCAAAGCCGCGCAAGAAATCGCCGCGATCAATCTCGGCTATTGCACCGTTACCGCGCCAATTACCGGGCGCATCGGGGCGGCCCTGGTCACACAAGGCGCGCTGGTCAGCCAGGCTGCGGCAACGGAAATGGCGGTGGTTCAGCAAATGGACCCGATTTATTTCGATTTTACTGAATCGTCCACGGAGACATTAAAATTGCGCCAGGAAATGGAGGCCGGCCAATTGAAAAGTCTGGCTCCCGGCACGGCGCAGGTGACTTTAACGTTGCCCGATGGCACGGTTTATCCGCCTCCGGGCAAACTATTGTTCTCGGACATCACCGTGGATCCGACCAGCGGCATGATTACGTTGAGGGCGGAATTCCCCAATCCGGATGACTGGCTGCTGCCCGGCATGTTCGCGGTAGGCCGCTTGGAACAGGCAGTCGCGCCGGAAACATTGCTCGTGCCCCAACCCGCGGTAATCATCGGCCCCAACGGCGCGGCATCCGTGATGCTGGTGACGGCGACGAATTCCGCAGTGCCGCAGCCAATCCAGATCGGCGCAGCGGTCGGCAGTGACTGGATTGTAAAAAGCGGGCTGAAAGCGGGCGACCGCGTGATTGTGGACGGGTTGCAAAAGGTGCGGCCGGGAATCATGGTGAAACCGGGGCCTGCCAAAACCGTTGAGGAAAATTCCATTTCGCCGGCAACCGGGAAATAAAGGGGATTCCGCGCCATGCCGAAATTTTTCATCGACCGCCCGATTTTTGCCTGGGTCATTTCCCTGTTCATCATGCTGGCGGGGATTATGGCGATCACGCACCTCCCCGTCGCGGAATATCCCAGCGTCGCGCCGCCGTCCATCGCCATCACCGCCACTTACGCGGGCGCTTCAGCAGAGACAGTGCAGGACACGGTGACGACGCCGATCGAAGAGCAGATGAACGGCTTGGACCACCTGCTTTACATGTCATCGTCCAGCAGCGCCAGCGGACAATCCCAGGTGACGCTGTATTTCCAGCCGGGCACCGATCCGGACATCGCGCAGGTGCAGGCGCAGAACAAACTGCAACTGGCCGTCCCCAATCTGCCGGCCATCGTCCAGCAACAGGGTATCACCGTCACCAAGTCCACCCGCAACTTCCTGATGTTTTTCGCGCTGTCGTCCACCAACGGCATCAGTGACCTCGCGCTGGGCAATTTCATTTCGTCCACCCTGCTGGACCCCATCGGCCGCGTCACCGGCGTGGGCGAGGCGGATTTGTTCGGCACCGAATACGCCATGCGCCTCTGGCTGGATCCGCAAAAAATGGAGGATTACAGCGTGACCGCCAGCGATGTCATCGCCGCCGTGGAGGCGCAAAACGCGCAGGTGCCGGTGGGCCAACTCGGCGCGTTGCCCGCCGTGAAGGGCCAAGAACTCAACGTGACGTTGCAGGGCCAAACCACCCTGATCGCGGCGAAACAATTCGGAAACATTTTGCTGCGGGTGAACCCTGACGGCGCGCGGGTGTATTTGCACGACGTGGCGCGAATCGAGTTGGCGGGCGAAACTTACACGAGCCAGGCGCGCGTGAACGGCCGGCCCGCCGCCGCGGTGGCCATCAAACTGGAACCGGGCGCCAACGCCCTGGCCACCGCCAGCGCCGTGCGCGCCAAGGTCAAACAACTTTCGCAGTTTTTCCCCTCCGGCGTGATGGTGGATTTTCCCTACGACTCGACGGAATTCATCAGCGCCTCCATCCAGGAAGTCGTCAAGACGCTGATCGAGGCGATCATCATGGTGTTTCTTATCATTTACTTTTTCCTGCAAAATCTGCGGACGGCGTTTATTCCCACCATCGTCGTGCCGGTGGCCCTGCTCGGCGCGTTCGCCGTCATGTATGCGCTGGGTTTTTCCATGAACGTGCTGACGCTGTTCGGCTTGACGCTCGCGGTGGGCGAACTGGTGGATGACGCCATCGTGGTGGTGGAAAACGTGGAGCGCATCATGAGCGAGGAAGGATTGTCGCCGCGCGAGGCGACCATCAAGTCAATGGAACAAATCACCGGCGCGCTGATCGCCATTTCGCTGGTGCTGACGGCGGTGTTCATTCCCATGGCGTTTTTCGGCGGGTCGGTCGGCGCGATTTACCGGCAATTCTCGCTTTCGCTGGTGGCGTGCATGGGCTTCTCGATTTTCCTGGCCATGTCGCTCACGCCCGCGTTGTGCGCCCACATGCTGCCGCCGGTGGAAAAGGGCCATCATCTCGAAAGAAAAGGATTTTTTGGCTGGTGGAACCGGAGTTTCACCGCCACGACGCACCGGTATGAAGGCTGGCTGGGACGTATTGTGAACCGCGCGCCGCGTTTTCTGGTCATTTACCTGGCAATTGTCGCGGCGGTCGGCTGGCTTTACGTCCGCCTGCCGTCGGCCTTTCTGCCGTCTGAGGACCAGGGCTATTTCATCAACAGCATCACGCTGCCCGTCGGCGCCACCATGCAGCGCACGCACGCCGTGCTCAAGCAAATTGAGCATTATTACTTCAGCCAGCCGGAGGTGGCGGACGTGATTGACGTGGCCGGGTTCAGCTTCAACGGCCAGGCCCAAAACTCCGCCATCGCCTTTGTCCATTTGAAGCCGTGGAACGAACGGCCCGGCGCGCAACATGCGGTCCAGGCGATCATCGCGCGGGCGTTCGCAGCGTTCAGTCAAATCCCGGACGCCATCATCTACCCGATGAATCCGCCGCCGATCCCGGAACTGGGCGTGCAGGCGGGATTCGACTTCGAGTTGGAGGACCAGGCCGGTCTCGGCCATGTCAAACTCATGGCGGCGAAAGACGAGTTGCTCGCGATGGCCGCCACGAACTCCGACATCACGCAACCACAGATGCAAGGCTTGGAAGACACGCCGCAGATCAAGGTGGACGTGAACCAAACCAAGGCCGTCGCGCTGGGCGTGTCGCTGGCGGACTTGAACACGACGCTCAGCACCTGTTTCGGGTCGTTTTACATCAACAACTTCGTCAACGGCAACCGGGTGGAGCACGTGATCGCTCAGTTGGACGCGCCGTATCGGATGCTGCCGCAGGACCTCGGCAAGGTCTTCGTGCGCACCAGCAGCGGCAGCATGGCGCCGCTTTCCGAACTGGTGACGACCCGTTGGATTTACGGCTCGCCGGCGTTGCAGCACTACAACGGGTTTCCTTCAATTGAAATGGTTGGCGCCGCGCCGCCGGGTAAAAGCATCGGCCAGGCAATGGACGCCATGGATAAACTGGCCAGGAAATTGCCCAAGGGCTTCGGCTACGAATGGACGGGCCAGTCTTACCAGGAATTATTGTCCGCCAAACAAGCGCCGCTGTTGCTCGGCATTTCGATCCTGGTCGTGTTCCTGGCGCTGGCCGCCCTTTATGAAAACTGGTCCATTCCGCTGGCGGTCATCCTGGTGGTGCCGCTGGGCGTGTTCGGCGCGCTGCTGGGCGCCAACCTCCGCGGCCTGCCCGATGACGTGTTTTTCAAAGTCGGCCTGCTGGTCATCATCGGCCTGTCCGCCAAGAACGCCATTTTGATCGTGGAATTTGCCAAGGATTTTCAAGCGCAGGGACACGGCTTGATGGAGGCGACGCTCACCGGCGCGCGGATGCGGTTGCGCCCGATCTTGATGACGTCGCTGGCATTCATTCTGGGCGTGACCCCGATGGCCTTGAGCACGGGCGCCGGCGCAGCCAGCCGGCACGACATGGGCACGGGCGTGATCGGCGGCATGATTTCGGCCACGATTTTGGCGGTCTTCTTCGTGCCGATCTTCTATGTGGTCGTCCGCCGCTTGTTCCCAGGCAAGCCGTCGCGACTGCCTGTTCCGCCCCAACCCGCCGGCCCGGACGATGCCGGCAAAAACAACAACCCGGTTCAGCCATGAGCAAATCTCTTTCGCCCATCCTCGCCTTGCTCGTGCTGGCCCTGGCCGGTTGCACGCTCATACCGGAATACCACCGTCCCGCCGTGGCCGTTTCCTCAACCTGGCCCAAGGCGCCCGGACACCGCGAAACCCCAGCCAGGGCCGCGGCCGTTCCGGCGGCGGAGATCGGGTGGCGCGAATTTTTCCGCGACCCGCGTCTGCAACAGCTCATCGAACTGGCGTTAACCAACAACCTTGATCTGCGCGCGGCCATGCTGAACGTTGACCAGATGCGCGCGCTTTACCGTGTTCAACGGAATGCCCTGGTTCCTACCGTGAATATCGATGCCAACGGCACGCGCCAGCGCATCCCCTTCGGTTTCGGCGGCCAAGGCCGGGGATTCACCTACAGTCAATACAACGTGAACCTGGGGGTTGCCGCGTATGAATTGGACCTGTTCGGCAAGGTTCGCAGCCTCAAACGACAGGCGCTGGAAACCTATTTCGCCACCGAAGAAGCCCAAAGGAGTGCGCAAATTACCTTGGTGGCCGAAGTGGGCACGGCTTATTTGACTGAACGCGAATTGACTGAACAACTCGCCGTTGCCCGTCAAACCTTGAAAGCGGCGCGCAGCAATTACGATTTAATCAAACGCAGCTACGACGCCGGTGTCCTTTCCGAACTCGATTTGAATGTGGCCGAAACTCAGTGGCAAACCGCGCGCGCCGCCGTGGCCGGCTACGAACAACAGCTCGCCCAGGCCGATAATTATCTGGTGCTGCTGGTGGGCTGCCCGTTGCCCGATGACCTTGCCCCGCCCCGACCGTTTAACCCGCAGATTTGTCTGTCCGACATCCCGGCGGGATTGCCCTCCGACCTGATTGCGCGCCGCCCGGACATTCTCGAAGCTGAACACCAACTCAAGGCCGCCAACGCCAACATCGGCGCTGCCCGGGCCGCCTTTCTTCCGACGATCACCCTCACCGGATCGGGCGGCACCGAAAGCACCACGCTGGAAGGTTTGTTCGCCCCCGGTTCGCAGGCCTGGAATTTTTCGCCGCAAATCGTCTGGCCCATTTTCGCGGCGGGCACCGCCTGGAACGAACTCCAGGCCGTCAAGGCGGCCAGGCTCATCGAAGTAGCCAACTACCAGAAGGCGATTCAAACCGCGTTCCGGGAGGTGGCCGACTCATTGGCGGTCCGGGCCACCGTGCAAACCCAACTGTCGGCCAACCGCGCTTTGCTCAAGTCCGAAGCGCAGACTTACAAACTCACCGAGGCGCGTTTCCGACGTGGCGTTGACAGTTCGCTCAACGTTCTCACCGCCCAGCAAGCCTGCAACAACGCGCGGCAGAATCTCATCCAGACGGAATACTCGCGCCTGTTTAATTTGATCAATCTCTACCAGGCCCTCGGCGGCGGTTGGAACGAACATACGGCGCAACAGTAATTGTCCCGGAGGGACAAGTCACACGAGTCCCCCTTCCTCTAACGAATTTACCGGTCAGGGACTCGCACCGCTCCTCCCTGCGGGTTGTTTCGCTCGACTTGCTGCCGAACGCTTTTTCCGGCACCATTTCCGGACAATGCAAAAGTCAAAATCATCCGATTCACTCCGCCCCTTTTCCAGTATCGTGTTAGACGGCTACGAACGCGCCGCCGCCCGCTCCATGCTTTATCCCGTTGGTTTCAAACCGGAAGATTTCCAAAAACCGCTCATTGGCGTCGCCTCAACCTGGAGCAATGTCACGCCGTGTAACATGCACATTGACAAGCTCGCGCTCGAAGCCGAGCAAGGCGCCAACGAGGCCGGCGGCAAGGCCATCGTTTTCAACACCATCACCGTGTCCGATGGCATCTCGATGGGCAGCGAAGGCATGAAATACTCGCTCGTCTCACGCGAGGTCATCGCGGATTCCATCGAAACCGTGGTGGGCTGCGCCGGCATGGACGGCTTTGTGGCCATTGGCGGTTGCGATAAAAACATGCCCGGCTCGCTCATCGCCATCGCGCGATTGAACCGCCCCGCCGTGTTCGTCTATGGCGGCACCATCCTGCCCGGTTGTATCACCGGCGATACCCGCAAACTCGACATCGTGTCCGTGTTCGAAGCCATCGGCGCGTATGCCAACAAGAAAATTTCCGAAGCCGAATTGCAGGCCGTCGAGCAGTGCGCCATTCCCGGGCCCGGCTCCTGCGGCGGCATGTACACCGCCAACACCATGGCCAGCGCCATCGAAGCGCTGGGCCTGAGCCTGCCCAACAGCTCGGCGCAAAACGCCATCTCGCCCGCGAAGCTGGACGATTGCCGCCGCGCCGGCGCGTGCGTGATTGAAATGCTCAAACGCGGGCTGCGTCCGCTCGACATTTTGACCAGGAAAGCCTTCGAGAACGCCATCGCCGTAGTCATCGCGCTGGGCGGCTCAACCAACGCCGTGCTGCACCTGCTCGCCATCGCCCACGCGGCGAAGGTAAAGCTGACCCTTGACGACTTCACGCGCGTCGGCCAACGCGCGCCCGTGCTCGCGGATTTAAAACCGAGCGGAAAACATCTCATGTCGGAACTCGTTGCCATCGGCGGCATCCGGCCATTGATGAAGACGCTGCTCGACCAGGGCCTGCTCCACGGCGACACCCTCACCGTGACCGGCCAGACGATGGCGCAGACGCTCGACGGCGTGAAGCCGTATCCAGCCGGCCAGGACATTATTCAACCGTTCGATAAACCAATTAAAAAGGAAAGCCACCTCGTTATTTTGCGCGGCAATCTCGCTCCGGAAGGCGCGGTGGCAAAGCTGACCGGCAAGGAAGGATTGCGTTTCTCCGGCAAGGCCATCGTGTTTGAGTCCGAGGAAAAGGCGCTCCAAGCCATTCTCAAGGGTACGGTGAAGAAAGGCCACGTCATCGTGATTCGCAGTGAAGGTCCTCAAGGCGGTCCCGGAATGCGGGAGATGCTGTCGCCCACCAGCGCCATCATGGGCAAGGGACTCGGCAAAGACGTGGCGCTCATTACCGACGGACGGTTCAGCGGCGGCAGTCACGGCTTTGTGGTCGGCCACATCACCCCGGAAGCTTACGTGGGTGGGACCATTGCCCTCGTGAAGAACGGCGACCCCATCACCATTAACGCCGGAAACCGGGAAATCACTTTGGATATTCCATCGGCCGAATTGAAGAAGCGCAAGAAGGCGTGGCAGAAACCCGCGCCGCGTTACACCCGTGGTGTGCTGGCGAAATACGCCGCCCACGTGACCAGCGCCTCACTCGGTGCCGTGACGGACATGGATTTGAAGTTGTAAAACCAGGATTATGCCCAGGCGCGAACTCAAAAGTGGAAAGCCCCAAAGACTCCGACGCCGCATTGGATTCCGAATTGCGCCAACGCAATTCCAGCCTCCGCGCCGTTGTCAAAGAAATTCCATCCGTGTTCGGCTCGTTTTTTGAATGAGCGTGCCGGCCAGGTTCGCGGCGCATGTTACGTCGGCGTCCCGCCGTCGCGATGCTCTGGCGCGGCACGTTTCAGGCAGGGCGCGGTTGCTGCATGCGCCGTTCCGGGTTGGCGGCGCTTTCGGAGAAAGCGCCCTGCCGGTCCGAGACCGGGCCGGGTGAAATCCTCGCGGCTTCCCGAACCCCCCGGGGGGACGGCCTCCCCGACTTCGCTGGTCCGGCCTTGACTGCCATCGTGTGCTATAAGATGCAGATTGCCAAATTCCTTTTGAATCAAATCAGCGAGACGGATTTTTTTAAAGCGATTGACGCTGCCGACACCGGCAGGGAACAAAGTGAATTCTGGTATTCCGCCTGCAGGATTAAAGCCAAACCGCAGTTGCACAAATTTCCTTCCCTCCCCTGCCCGTTTCTGCCTTTCTACAGGTTGTCCAAACCGAAACCAATGCCACCAGCATGAAAACCTGCATTCAAACCCTCACCCTCGCGGCCTGCGCCCTGGCGTTCGCCGGAACCGTCCGCGCCGATAACAGCGTTGCCGGGACCTGGAAAGGCCAGTTTGACAGCCAGATCGGCCGGCAAAAGTACACCTATGTGTTCAAGGTGGACGGAACCAATGTCAGCGGCACCGCCACCGGCGAACGGGAAACGGGCACCAACACCGTGGCGATAACCGGGGGCACAATCAGCAACGACGAAATCATCTTTGTGGAGCCGCTCAAGTTTCAAGGCAATGAACTCCGCATCGAGTACACGGGCAAGGTCAACGGCGACCAGATCAAGTTTCACCGCAAGGTGGGCGACGTGGCCGAGGAAGATTTTACAGCCCACCGCGTCAGGGCATCCCGGGTCACCGCCGGCATGCAACGCGCGCCCCTGGCGGACACCAACACGCCTCCCGCCAAGCCGTAGCCCAAGCCATTGCTACGCCGATACCCCGCCGGCGATGTACTGTTCCATCTGGGCAATCGTGGCGTCCTGGGCTGAAATCGTCCAATTCACAAGGTCGCCAATGGACACAACGCCGACGGCCTTTCCGTTGTCCAGGACGGGCAGATGACGCACGCGGTTCTCGGTCATCAGCCGCATGCATTCCTCCACCGTGTGTTGCGGGGTGACGGAAACAATTTTGCCGGAAAGAATTTCCCGGACTTGCGTCTCCTTGGACCGCTTCCCCTGCAACGCCATTTTGCGCGTATAATCGCGCTCGGTGAACACGCCCACCAGCCGGTCGCCCGACATGACCAGCAGCGAACCGATGTTTTTGTCCGCCATCAGCTGGATGGCCTCGAAGACCGTCGCCTCCGGCGCAATGGACCACAGCGCCGCGCCTTTGTGATGCAACAACGCACTGATTGGCACGCTCGATTTCATAAGATGATTGGATTAACTCTATATCCACCCCTTCTGCAAATATTTCAAGCGTTTTTTTTCGACCGGATCGAAACCAGGACCGCCACCACCACGCAAGCCCAGCCGAACCAGTCGCCGTGACGGTGGTAAAACGTCGGCGCCCGACCGGCGCCCGACCGCGTCACGGGAATGTCCACGGTCAGCGCGCCCGCGCCGTAAACGCTGCCGGCCGCGTCCCTGAAAATATCCCGCACGCGCCCGCGGGCATCAATCCAGCACGTCACCCCGTTGTTGGCACAGCGAATGAGCGGCAGGTTGTTTTCAACGGCGCGAAAGACGGCATTGGCCATGTGCTGCCACTGCGCCGCGCTGTCGCCAAACCAGCCGTCGTTCGTCAGGTTCACCAGAAAATCCACGTCATTCCCGGCTGAGACGCGGGCCGTTCCCGGAAATGTGTCCTCAAAACAGATCAACGGCGCGGCGTTGACGTGCCGGTCCCCCAGCTCAAACCTGGCCGGCTGGCGGCCCGGCGTGAAACTGCCGGTGATCGGCGTGAGCCACTTTACAAACGGCAACCACCGCACCAACGGGATGTATTCGCCGAATATCACCAGCTTGCGTTTGTGATAAATGTCTGCCAACCGGCCGCCCGGGGTGACGAGAAAGGCGCTGTTGTAATAATTGGTCGCGTGCCGCTGGAATTCCACGTCTTCGCCGTTGAAAATGATCCAGACGCGGTTTGATTGCGCGATTTGGCGGATGGCATCGAGGGTATCCTCATCCAATTCCGGCACGGCGGATTCGGGCCAGACCAGCAGGTCGGTTTTTTTGGAGGAAGGAGCCCTGTCGGAGGGACGGGCACTGCGAGTCCCATTTTGCCCCTCATTCTGGTTTGCAGAATTGAGAATTTGTATCACCTGCCCTCCCGGGCCCTGTTTCCTGCGCTCCGCCAGCGCCTTGGCTGTCAATTGCAGCAGTTGTTGAAACCGCTGCTCATTCTGGCCGGGGTCCCAAATCAAGGTTTGCGGAATGCTCGGCTGAACCAGCGTCACGCGCAGCATCGCTTCTGCTGAATTCCCCTGCCCCGCCCGCACGTAGCCGTAGATGAACAGGCCGATGACGGTGATCAGCGGCAAGGCCATTTCCGCCTGCCAGACAAAGCGCCGGGCCGGCTGGCCGAAAATCGCGCGTGCGGCGGAGAACAGCGACAAGGAAAACCAGGCGACCAGAAAGGAAACGCCGTACACGCCGGTCACCGACGCGATTTGGATGAGGGGAACCAACCGGTATTGCGAGACGCCGAGAAAGTCCCACGGAAAGCCGCCCAGAAACCGGGCGCGCACCATTTCCAGCGCCACCCAGACCGCTGCGCCGGCGAGCGACCAACGCGTCCGGCGCGCCCAATCACCCTCGCCGATTTTTCCAGCCAGCAACCAGACCCAGACCGCGATAAACAGCGCGAGCACGGCGGCCAGCGAAACCCAGCCCAAAATCGGGAACCCGGCCGCCGGAATCAACAGCAGCCAGTAAAGCGACGACAGAAAGTGCGCCAATCCGGCGACGTAACCGACGCGAAAGGCATCGCCGCGGCTTTTGCCCTGCGCAATGGCCAGCAACAAGCCCGGCACCACCCAGGCAAAACCGGCAACCCCGAACCTGGGAAACGCCATCGTCAACAAAAGCCCCGCGCCGATCGCCGCCAGATAACCGCTGCGCAGAAACAGTTCGTTGAGAAACCGTTTTAAAGTGCCGAAAGGCGAATAATCCGCGAGGAACACCGGGCCGGGCCGGGCGCACCCGGCGGCGCGTTTCACCAGCGCAGGACCCGCGTTGACCACAATCGCCAGGCGCGCGCCGCGCCAGACGGCGAGGTCAACCGGGGAATTACCGGCGTAATCAAAGCCCCGTTCGCCGAACTTTTGGGTCAATGTTTTAAGTTTATTTGCGCCTCGGAGATTCGTCCGTCCATCGCTGCCAAGGACTTCGTCAAAGAGTCCAACATAGGCGGCGACCGGCGCCACCATATTTCGGTCTGATGCAGTCACGAGGACGACTTTCCGACCCGACCGCCTTTGTTCCCGAAGAAATGCGAGGAACGGTTCGTTGTAAGGCAGAGTCGTCGGGTCCACCGCCACCCGCCGGGCCAACCGTTGTTTCAGGAACGCCCGGCCGCGCGTCCACCAGAAAAGAACCGGGAAAATCCAAAGCGGATTGCGCCGGAGCAGCCGCGCCAGCGATTCCCAGAGCAAATCGGTCTTGATGAGTGTGCCATCCAGATCCACGCAGAGCGGGACCTGGCTTTCGCGCGACGGGTCAGATGATGGCGGCATGGTCACTCGGAATCAAAAGGCTGGGCGAGACTACTGGCGGGCCGCCTGGCTTAAAAGTCAAATTTCCGGCTCGCGCGGACTCCGCACCAGCTGAATTGGTTCTATTCTTTGAGCGCGCGTTCCAGCAAGGCTTTTTCGCGTTCGCCGTAATTTAATTTCAGCGCCTCGGCCCGGGCGGCGGGAGTCATTTTCTGCCAGGACTTTTGCACGGCGTTGATGGTCTTGTCCTCGGCGGTTTTGGCCGCCAGACCGGCGAATTGGTATTGGAGAAACACCAGACAGAGTGCGTCCTCCAAAACCCTCGCCTCCGGGTCGCCGGGAAAATGCTGCTTGAGATTCAAATCCTGGACACGGCGAATCATGTCTTCCGGGTAGCCCAGTTCGTGCAGAATGTCACCGGCCTTTTGCGCGTGGAATTTTTTCAGCTCGGCCCGCCACTTCAAGTAACCGGCGCGGGTCATCGGATAGGAATGGCGCGGGATTTCCCAGCGGCACAGGTGCTGGCAACGCGCCGCCAGACGCAGCGGCTCGGAGGCGTCCGGGCAAAGGCGCAACACCCAGCCGCTCAACCGCCGGGCATAAAGCAACTCCCGCGGCTCCGTGACGCCGTCGGCGGTTTCCCCGTTTGGATCGCGCGCGTTTTCCCCGTCGAAACGGCGCAGCGCCGCTTCAAAGCGTCGGGGATCGGCCGGCTGGAACGGTTCAGACATCGCGGCGTCTTATGCGAGATGCGCCGGATCCGCAAGGTTGTTTCGTCGCTCTTCCATTCCGTCAGCGGGCTTCGTCGTTATCGTCTTCCAGCCGGGCGAAGTAAAAACAGCCGGCGGCCACCAGAACCGAGGCGGCAGCGATGATGAGAGCTTGTGTGCCGGGTTGATTCAGGTCATCGGACAACTCCTGTGTCAAAAGCCCCATTTTGCCGTAAAGGACTCCCATCTGATGCGCCCCCGCCCTGGCATTCCCCGCCAGCAATTCGTCCTCGGTCGGTTCACCGGAGTGCGTCCGAATCCAATAAACCGCACCGGCGCCGAGCAGTCCCAGCGCCAGCACGATGATGCCAGTCACCCGGAGTCGCTTCGCTTGCTGGCGCGACGGATTGGCGCCGGCCGTTTGATGATTTACGGACATGACCCAAAACGTTCCCCGCTTCGTTTGCCGAACACAAGCCGATAAAAACGGGCAGACGACTGAACCGAGGTTCCCTTCTTAGGCACCGCGCCTATATCAAGACCAGGGAATTACCGGCTTGACATCGCGGTCGATCGGCTCATGGTTCAACTATGAACCCGGCCACGCAACCAATGAACGGCACAAACGGCCCGGGCGGACAGGCGCGACTGGAAATTGCGGAGACCGACATTGAATTGGTGTTGGAAGAATCTGAAAAGATGAGGGAGCAGATTCGGGTGCAGGCGACGGAAATGGGTCCGATTCTTGAAGCGTTGCTCCGTGACACACGCGGCCAGATCCGGTGGGGCTTGAACGAATAAGGAGCCGGCCGGATTGATTTTGTGCTTGAGGACAGGTCCTACACGCTGAAAACGAGCGCAGGAGTATGATTGGGACAAGGGAAAAGTCTGGTTTGGATCTCATTCCCCCAAAAATCATGCCATTCACTTTAATTACATTCTGGACAACCGCTAGGCACTCTGTCAGTCCCAGTATCCTGAGTCTAATCACCCTCGTGTTTGGATTGGCCATGGTGGAAGGTTGCTCAACCTTTGACACTGGCAATGTAGCGGGAAGGCCTTGGAATCGTCCGCCCAAATGGGTAGTCGAAAACGATTGCCTTTTCTATCCGTCCACATTTGAGTCCGGGCGCGAACCGGGAGATTTGAGGCCCGGAGATCTTTATCCCTGAACACCGTCAATTTATAACCAGGCTGTTTTTGGCCCCTCTCCGCGTCTGATCTTTTACGGCTGAAGAAGGCCAGACCCAGTCGCCCCGGTTGATGTCAACCCTGGCCGAAGTGCCTTTGTCCAAACCAACCGTTCCGCCATCGTCGGTTTCATTCCAGCCGACGGAATAGAGCACAAACTGGCCGTCAGCGGTCCGGCGATAATGCAGCGGCTGACCGTTGATGATATCGTGCGGGATTTTGTCCATGAACTGCGGCGCGAGCGCATCAAGCGATTCGGGATAGTTTCCATGCGCCAAGCGATAGCGTTCCAGCGCAATGGCCGTACGGGCCAAATCCACCGATTCCTGCCCGAAGGCGAATCGTTTGACGGCAACGCCAAGTCTAGGGAAGAACAGTCTTTCGGCCAAGTTATACAGGTTGTAATGTTTTAGTCCGGTAGTAACGGCTGAATCCGCGCGTTGAACATCTCCCGGCCGGACCCTGTGTTGATTGACGTCAGCCACCGGCAAGTAATATTCCAGAATCGGGCGGGCACAGCGCAATTCATTCTGGTAAAACCAGCCATTGGGAATTGCTCCCCACATGATCCGCCCCAGAATGCGCGATGAAGAGCCACCCCCGCCTTCCCCGGTCAGATCCGGAGTACGCTCCGGGTAGCGGCGCAGATACTCAATGTCGCCGATTTCGCATAACATAAGTTCGCCGCGCATGGCAGTTTGGTAATCGGAAAGAAAATCCAATTTCGCCAATTCCGAATCGAGCTCCGCCAGTTGCGCGTCCGACCATTGGTGTGCGACCAGGCCTTCCCAGACCGGCTGCAACGCAATACTCACGATGGCAATGCGCACCAGATGGGAAATTAGAAATGGCTCGGTGCGAATCGAATCGCTCAGCCGCAGCATGAGCCTCACGTCGGCCAATGCCTTGTCAGCCTGGCCGTTCTGCAACTCGGCAATGGCCCGCAGTTGTAATACTTGCGAGGAACGTCTAAGGCCGGCCAAATGTGGAAGCAAAATGGCGGCAGGCGGCTCCATATCGTAAGAAAGCGGAAAACGCGAGTCGGGTAACCGGGCCGCCAGGCGCAATTCTGCAATGGTTGAATCGTACCGGCTCAGTGCCAGCAAGACGTCCTGCGCCGGTGTTTGCGGCTGTGGTGGAACGGGGAATTCATTCGTTTTGGCCTGGAGGCCGCGATAATATTGCTGCCAGGCTTTCAAATCGCTCGCGGTCGCTTTCTGCCAGTTGCCAATGCCATGGGTGGGATTTTCGCCGTTCTCGGAAATGGCCATGTCCAGCCGGTTTACAAGGTTTGTGTCCCACTCCATCTGATCCCCATCTTTGCCAAAGTGTGGATTTCTATGCTGCACGCGCCATTGCTGATTCATCAACTTGTCAACGGCATCAAAAACCGGCGCCATGGCGAAATTCTGATCATCGGGCACAGGTGCCGGAATGACACTGGCGGGATTAAACTGTACGCCCTTGGCTTCCCATTCGTGCTTGAACTGGTCCCAATCATGTTTGCCGCGCCAGTCTTCCTCGGCGTAAAACAGCGCAATCAACGTGACAAAACAGGCAACCCCAAACAGGAACCGCTTAAAGTTCCGCCAATGGCCAAGCCAGCAAATGAACGAAACCATCAGAAAGCCGGCTATGGCGATGACGGCTGCCCAGATCATGGCCATTAAAGCCAAATCGGCAGTGGAATCCGCTATGCGAACCAACCAGGCGGACAAAAAAATGATCAAAAATGCCGCGACCAGCATCAGCAGCCAAAAAAAGAAAAGGCCCCGCGGTCCTTTCCAGGACTTTTTCCAGATGCTCTTGGGTTCTTCGCTCATAAATTTCACTTTGTAGCAGCCGACGTAAGTCGGCTCACTTTCCGCTTTAATTAGAGCGGACTCATCCCGTCAGGCGGGACTGTTACGTCATCGACATTTCAAAGTTCCGCTCGCTGCGCGGCCGCGGCATCAATGATTTAGACCGGTCAGCTTCCCTGACTTCACGCGGCCCGATCAATTCGGCCAGCAAGCGTTGCTGTTGGCGCAATTCCACAATCACTTGCGGCGATGGCGGCAGGAATTCTTTCGCCACAACCGGCGCGTGGTCGCGGGTTGAAAAATCCACGGCAATGATGAAAATCCAGACGGCCGCCAGACCGGCCCAGGCCACCGGGTGAGGCCAAAGAACAGACGAGAGGCGAGAGACGAGAGACGAGGGCTGAATCCATTGCTGCGCTCGACCCTCGACCCCCGACGCTCGACCAGCCTCGGCCAGGATTTCCTCGCGCCACTCGGCCGGAACCGGCCGGAAAGGCTGGCGGCTCAGGCGCCCTTCAAATTGTTCGATTTCTTCATTCATCATTCCGCTCTCTTCATTTCTTCATAGAGTGGACGCAGATACTCGCGCAATTTGTCTAAACCATAGCGATACCGGCTGCCGGCGGTGTTGGGGGGAATATCCAGCACATCGGCGATTTGCTCAAACGTCAGCCCTTCCCAGAGTTTGAGATGCACGACGGCGCGTTGGTCAGGCGGCAATCCGGCCAATGCCCGCGACAGTTCGGCCCGAAAGGTCTGTTCATCGGGATCATTGGCCGGCGCAAACGGTGAAATGGCTTCAGCGGCGAAATTTTCCCTGGTTCGTTCGCGCGTGCCGTGGCGCCGGATCAAATCAATCACCGCGTTGTGCGCCAGCCGGATAAGAAACGCGCGCTCGTTACGAATATCGTTCAGCAATTCCGGGTCGCGGGCGAGTTTGACAAATATTTCCTGAAGCAAATCGCGGGTATCGGATTCGTCGCGCGTGCAATTGACCAGAAAGGCATAAAGCGCCTGGGCATGCTCGTCGTAGAGCCGCCTGAGTTCCGGTTCCCGCCGCATTCCACTTTATATGACGCGCCGGGCGGCGCCATTTGTCTAGCGAATTTAAAGCCGATGATTTTGAATCAATCCGCCTGCCGGCTTGCCGGCTCGAAACCCTGGCAAAGGCCGGTTCCCCTTCGGCCCGCCAGCCGCTGGCCTTTTTTCATCGCTCAGGAAGTCCGCTGGCGTCATCCGGGCCGTTACGCGCATCACGGTTCGGTCAGGATGCGGTAAAAGCTGGAGTAAAGAGAGACCGGGTTTGTGTCAATAAACTCAAACAAGGCGGGCGAACTGGAATAAGATATTGAGCTGTTGGTGGCCAGCATCGTTCCGATATCAAGCCAATTCACCAGGTCGGACGACGAGAGGATCTGGTAACGCCAATCGGTGGCACCTTGCACGTTCAACTGAACATTGCCACCGGGCAGAGGCGCCACCTGGTTTATTTGCGCGGGCTGCGGCGAGCCCGAGGGAACGAACTGAAAATTCGAGATGACAACTTCCACCGGCTGGCCGTTTACGGGCGGATTGCCCTTGTCGAGCCACAGATTGATATGAACCTGCTCGCCGCCTTGCGGGGGTATTCCCACCGCGCAATTCCAACCCTCGAGAATGTTGGTGGCGGCCGGGGGCGAAGCAAAGTCGCCGTTCAAGCTTTGGAAGGCGACGTTCGTGGATTGCCAGATGAAACTGTGCGTGGAGTTGGTCACCCCCGCCGGCAGCGGGAATCTCAGCACTTGTCCCGAGTCGTAGGGAGCGACAGCGTAGTCTCCCACATCGTTGGTGCCAAAGGCGTAGTCCCAGCGCGACAGTTCGATGTCAACCTCACGATAATTATACACGTTGTCATTGCTGTAAACGAACAGACCGAGCACGGCGTTTGGTTCCAGGGTGTTGAGCGGCGCGCTGACGGTAAACCGGTATTGACCGTAACCGAAGGTGCGGTCACTGGTGACTTCGGCGCATTCCCACACCCCGTTGGTGTAGGCAATCTTCATGTGTAACTGTCCCCGCGAATCCAGCCAGACATTGTTGGTGCTGTTGGAAAAATAGTTTGGCCCTGGACCTGATGCGGAAGTGGTGTTGCGAACCGACCAGCCGTAACCGGAAAAATTGAACTGCCGCGCGCCGGGATTGACGCGCGTGGCGTAAATCACCGCCTCGGCTTGTGGCGGGATTGGCAAGCCTGACGCGCCACTCACGCAAGCCGGGGCGTAGTTTGTAGGCACGAGAAACGCGGCGATTTCCGTCGCATTTACATCGGAAGGACTGACGGTGATGTCTGCGCTCCAACTGCCGTCCGGCTGGATCGGGGTCAACGCGCTGGCGCAACCTGGCCTGCTATACCAGCTTCCGGCCACGTAGATATAGACTGCCAGGCTATTGGTGGCGGGATCGGAGTTCACCACCAGACCGCTCAGGTTGCCTGGCGAACCGTAAGCAGGCAGGTTCGTGATGATAATGGAAGGACTGGCAGCCTTGACCGGTAAAAGAGAGAAGCCAAGACCGATGCCGACCACTCCGGTGGCAATCAAGCGAGTACAAATCCTCAAACTCACAGACTTGCGTTGCTCCATGCTAATCGCGTTGCCATCTTTCTTATGATGATCAACACAACACCTTGTCACCATAGCCCATTTTAGGGGTTGCCGGTTGCCCTCCCGCAAAACCGGCCATGGCACCAGTGCCAAAGAACGGGTCCAGGGCGGCTTCAAGGTTAACCACGATTCATTTGCCCCATTCCGGAAAGGCGGTCATCGCGTCGAGGATGTTATGCAGCTTGTCAGTGTGGGCGTCTTCCTGCCAGCCGCCGCGACCACTCTGTGTCGCCAGATCGCTCGGACAGCCGTCGTCGTTGATGGCATACAAACAGTAGTTCAAGGCCTGCCGGGCCACGGCCTTGTATTCATTCGACCCGGTCGCTTTGCTGTACATCGCCAGCACTGCGCCGTAGGTGGAAAGGATGCCTCCCCAGGGGTCCCGGTCGTGGGTCTGTTCCCCACAGACCGCAATCCCATCGCGAACGGTTATGAAGCGGCGGTTGACAAATTCGATCAGTGCCCGGGAGTCTGGCTGCCAGTCCGGATCCAGCGCGGCTTGTTTCTCAATCAGGTAGCGGGCCAGGTTGAGCGGGGCCCACGCGGTGCGGTTGTCCAGTTCCTGATGATCTTCAAAGAACTGCACCCAAAGCCGTCCGTCCTGCGTCAGATTTGGGATCTGGTATTCCTTGATCCACTCCCACAGTTTGTCGCGGGCAGGCTTGAATTCCGGATAACCATCCTCAATCAGCTTGTCGAAGAGCCGGAGAATGAAAGACATGTTGCCGGAAACCTCGCCCCGGGTCGCGCCGGTCCGGTAATCCGCGCGGAACGGCCAGGGTGAATTCGTGGCGGTCCCTGCGCGCATGTTGGCCGCCAGCACGCGTGCGTTTTGCAGCGCCTGTTGGAGATACTTTCCGTCCCGCGTCTCCTCGAACAGCAACAGGAGTGCGTAACCGGCAATGCCGCCTTTGTCCGGCTCGATTTCGTAAGGTTTGTCGCCCTGGGAACCGCAGTCAGCCGGTTGCGGAAATTTTCCCTCCCAGCCGGTGGACCGGCTGAAGCGCGGATACTTGCCGGTGTCCGGCGTGTTCGCGTCTTTGACCAGATAATCCCCCAGGTAGCGCGCCATCCGGAGCGACCGGGGGTCTTTCTTCCCCTTGTAATCGTAATATTTCAAGCAGGAAATTATGCCCATGCCGTCCTGCGTGGCCGGGATGAACGAGGAGAGGTTGGTGATTGCCTGGTAATTGCCGTCCATGAACGTCATATAAACAAAGCGCGGATAGCCGTGCTCAATGGGGCACCGGTTATACCAGTCCACCTCCCGGTCGATCGCGTCCCCCCAGGACGTCCAGGGTTGCAGCATCCCGCGCTCATCGTAAACCGCGGGGTGATTGCCGATCATGAATGCGGGAGCGGATAGTACGGATAGAAAGGGAAAAATCGAAAGCAGCAGTGGCAAAACGGTCTTAGCGATCGGTCGTGGCAAATGGAGGATGCTTCTCATAATTTTCCTTAGAAGGCGCGCTCGAGCATTGAATCATGCTAAATTCCCCTGGTCAAGATGTCATCCCCCCCCCATATTGGCTGCGTTGGAAACGTTCCGTCCTTGATAAAATGGGAAGGAGTCATGTTTAAAATTCTGGATCGCTAAAGAAAAAATTCCGAAAGAATGCAGCGAAAAACCGGCAAAATGTCAGGCAAACCATCCGGTTAAAACCTGATTCAAGGTCCAAGCCGGCCGAGCACCTCCAGGATGCCTGACTCAGACCTGCGAGACCGCCCGCGCTGGCTTGCCGGTAGGGCCAGAAATCAACGAGCCGACGATCAGTCCAATGGGGGCCAACAGAAAACTCAACAGTCCCGCGGAGGTCGGCGAAATCGATGGCATTGCCAGACAGGCGACGGGTGGAATGGCGCTTCCGGCAAAAGCCCAGTAAGCGCCACCCGCGCTGGCCCGTTTCCAGAACATTCCACCCACCAGCACCGTCATTGTCGCCGCGTAAGAAAGTGAACCGGTCAGTGTGATGTAGCGAAATACCGTCTCCGGCAGATGGTAGAGAGCAGCCCACGCGTAAATGAAGACGCCGATCAAGACGACGCCGCCTTGAACGCCACGGACGCGCTGCGCCGCGGTGAGTTGCCTTTTGAGGCGAGGCCCGATGGCATCCTGCAGCAGAATGGAACTGAACGCCAGCAGGTAGCTGGAGAACGTGGACATGGTGGCTGAAACGAAACCCACGCAGGCCAATCCGACGATCCCGGACGGCATGATTTTGACCAGGGCATGGGCCAGTGACATGGTCGAATCCGACGTTTTCCCGAGGATCACCAGCGCTCCGATTCCCCAAATCATGGGAATCGCGCCGCGCAGGAACATGAACATGGAACAGACCCGAAACAGCTTCAGGGCATTATGGATGTCCTTCATGCTCAGGACTCGTGCGACCACCGGCTGCCAGGTGCTCCAGCCGCTCAGGTAGTACAACGCCGTCCAGCTGAGAAACAACGTGCCATAGCGCGGAGACTTCCAGAACTCGAATCCGGCGCGGCCATAATTCGCGGAAACCGCCGCCGCCATGTTATGCCATCCGCCGGTCGCGCGAATCACCATCCAGGTGGTGAGGCCCGCGCTCAAGACGATCATTACAAACTGCACCACGTCCGTGAGCACCACGCAGTACATCCCACCCAGCACGGTGTAGGCCACCACCACGATCAGCAGGACAGCCATGAATACCAGCGTCTGCGCCTGTGGGATGCCCATCACGATGGCCAGGAAAGTGGCTTCCACCTGGAGGAAGATGCCCATGTTCAGCACGCCGACGACGAAGGTCGCCAGGCCGGCGATGGACCGCACGCCCGGGCTGAAGTGGGTCTCCAGGAATTCCGGGACCGTGCGCATCTCCAGCTCGCGCAGTTTCTTGACCACGAAACCGTTCCATCCCACGAAAAACATCATGGCGGCGCCAATGATGGGGAGCATGAGCGCGGCGAAACCGCCCAGGTAAGACTCCTGGGCAAAATAAACGAACGTCACCAGTCCCGTTTCGGCGGCGGCCAGGGTGGCCACGCCCCAGTACGGCCCCAACCGGCGTCCCATGACCAGAAACTCGTCCACGGATGCCGATCGCGCCCTGGCGCGAAACCCGATATACGCGAAGAAGATCAAAAGGCTGACAATCATCAGCCAATCAATCAGCGAGAATTGCGAAGTCATTGCAGGTCCACCGGGCGTCGTGTTCTGGCAGACTCCTCGATGGCTGCCACCACGAGAGTGGCGCGCAGACCATCCTCGCCGGTGACCATGGGCTGCCTGGCATCAATCACACATTCAATGAAATGCTCGATTGCCGCCACCGCGAAACCGACCGGTTTCCCGTAACGGTCCGGAGCACCCGCCAGATCCGGCAGTTGGACGCCCCGATTTGTGTAGATTTCAACGGTCCGGTTGTGGCTGGCATTGACGTAGGCGCTGCCCTTGCTCGCAATGAACTCGCCTTGGAAGTCAAACACGCTGGGCGAACTCTCATTGACAATCCAGCAATTCTCCACGATGGCGGTCGCGCCGTTCGAGAGTTCGAGGATGTACTGGTAAAAATCGGGCGTGTCCACACCGGCTTCCCGAAGCACCACGGACCGGCTGACCGCGTACACACGGGCTATCTCGGCGCAGGACATCCAGCGAATCAGGTCCACGATATGGCTCCCCAGGAATTGCGCCGGGGAGGACCGCGCCGCCCAACTCAGCATCCGCGTGGGAACGAAGAGCGTATCGTTGAGCCGGATGTTGATGGCCAGCAGCCTGCCGAGTTCACCCGCTTCGAGCTGGCGCCGGATGCTCAGGAAAGGAAGATTCCAGCGATTGTGGAAATCCACCATCAGCCTGGTGCCCATCCGCTTTTGGGCGGCGAGGATTTTTCGGCACTCCTCGACGGTGGTTGCCAGTGGCTTTTCCGATATGACGTCCTTGCCCGACTCGATCGCTGCGAGGATGATTTCCCCGTGTGCAAAGTCCGGCGTCGCAATCGAGACCGCCTGGATTTCGGGATTGGCCAGCAGTTCGCGCCAATCCGTGGAATGCCTCTTGGCGCCATATTGCCGGGCGAATTGGGCGGCTCTTTCTTCTTTTTCGTCGCACACCTCCACGAAATTAGCGTAAGGAGACGCCTGGTAAGCGCGGGCGTGCACTGATCCCCACGTCCCGCATCCGATGAGTCCGAATCCTGGTTTATTCATGGCGCTGTCTTCACAAGACTTCAGGCACCAACACATAGAATGGTTTTGCCGTTGTATCCACCCCCTGTTTTGGTTGGGGGTCACCCCCTGTTTTTGGGGGGCCGGCCGCGTTATATTTTCTGGCTTTGCCCCGGCTCTTTTTGTCAGCTTCCTCACTCAAGCATGAAACGACACAGAAATGTCATCGGCTCATTTTTAACCTGCGCTTTTTTGGCCATTCTCCAAATCTGCCGTTCACCCGGAGCGCCGGCGCAAGAAGACGGAAATTTTGTGCAACTTCAAAACGGCTGGCGCATTCAATCGTCGGCGCGGACGCCAGCGGACGGCGCGGCAATTTCCGTCGCAGGCTTTGACGCTTCCCGCTGGCGGCCGGCCACCGTTCCCGGCACGGTTTTGGCCGCGCTCGTGGACGACGGCATCTATAAAAACATTTTCTTCGGCACCAATCTGGCGGCGATTCCGACCGCGCCGTTCACCAATTCCTGGTGGTTTCGCAAGGCGTTCAACCTGAGCCGCGAGCAGGCCGGAGAAGACGCTGACTTGATTTTTGACGGAATCAATTATCGGGCAAACGTCTGGCTGAATGGAAAGCAAATCGCCGGCGCAGGCGAAACCTTCGGTGCGTTTCGCATCTTCACATTTGAAGTCAGCGGCCAACTCAATTCGGGGAAAAATGTTCTGGCCGTGGAAGTCTTTCCGCCGGAACCCGGCGACTTCACGATGGGGTTTGTGGACTGGAGTCCAACACCGCCCGACCACGGAATGGGTTTGTTCCGCCCGGTCAAACTGCATTTCTACAAAACGGTCGCGCTGGAAAATGTCTTCGTCGAAAGCAGAATTGACCACCATAATTGGCGGGACGCGCAATTGACGATCCGCGCCGACTTGAGCAACCACGCCCGCCACGCAGTTGACACGACGGTTAAAGGCGAGATTGGGAAGGTTTCCTTCAGCGGACGGTTTAAGCTGCAAGCCGGAGAGACGCTTTCCATCGCTTTCACGCCGGGGAATAATCCGCAGTTGAATTTCAAAAACGCCAGGCTGTGGTGGCCTTGGGAGCTGGGCGAGCCGCATCTTTATCATTTAAAGCTGATGGCCGAAAGTGCGGGGGGCATTTCTGACACACGGCGGGTCCGCTTCGGCATCCGCGAGGTGGCCGATTACACCAACGCCGACGGCTGTCGCGGTTACAAGGTCAACGGGAAGAAGATTCTGATTCGCGGCGGCGGTTGGGCGGACGAATGGCTGTTGCGGGAAGACCCGAAACGATTGGAGGCCCAAATCCAATACGTGAAGGCGATGCATCTGAATACGATTCGCATGGAAGGCATCTGGGGTGAAAGCCAGCGGCTTTACCATCTGGCGGACCAATACGGCTTGCTCATCATGGCGGGCTGGAGTTGCCAATGGGAATGGCCCGTGTTCCTCGGGAAACCGTGCGACCTGTACGGTGGGTTCGAATCCGAGGCGGACATGGCGCTGGCGACAAATTATCTGCACGACCAGGTCTTGTGGCTGCGAAATCATCCCAGCATTTTGGTCTGGGTGCTGGGCAGCGATAAAGCCCCGCGCGCGGAATTGGA
This sequence comes from bacterium, assembly GCA_021780375.1. Taxonomy (GTDB): domain Bacteria; phylum Verrucomicrobiota; class Verrucomicrobiia; order Limisphaerales; family UBA11358; genus UBA11358. The sequence continues at coordinate 24,414 of JAJXYT010000005.1, forward strand.
AAGGAAATATGATTCGTTGCTGGCCAGGATTGATCCGACGCGGCCAACGCTCAAATCCTGCAGCTTCCGGGCCAGCGAAATCAGCGGGCCTTCGCGCGTGAAAATGAACGGCCCCTACGATTACGTCACGCCGAATTATTGGTATCTGGACACGAACCACGGCGGCGGATTCGGTTTCAATCCCCAGAACGGCGGCGCGTTCGGGTTCAATACCGAAACCAGCCCCGGCCCCGAGCCGCCGCCGCTGGAAAGTTTGCGGCGCATGATTCCTGCCGGTGACCTTTGGCCCATCGACGATGTCTGGAATTTTCACTGCGCGCGCAGCGAGTTTGGCCAGATGGATCGCTACTGGAACGCGTTCACGAACCGCTATGGCGCTCCCACCAACGTCACGGAATTCGCCTTCCAGAGCCAGGCGGCAAATTACGAGGCGATCCGACCGATGTTCGAGGCGTTCGCAGTGAACCTGCCGCGGACCACCGGCATCATCCAGTGGATGCTCAATCCGTCGTGGCCCAGGTTCAACTGGCAGCTATACGATTATTACCTCGTGCCCGGCGGCGCGTTTTTCGGCGCGAAGAAAGGCGCCGCGCCCTTCGCGGTCATTTACAATTATGGCGACCAGGGAATTTATCTCGTCAATCAAACCCGCCGGAACCCCGGCAACTGCCGGACGACCATCACCGTCTATGATTTGAACTCGAAAGTAATACTCGAACAAACCATCACCAACACCGGCCCGGCTTACGGCTCGGAAAAAATCTTCGATCTTTCGAAACTTGCGCCGGACACGCCGGTTTATTTTCTCGACCTTCACACCATCGGCGACGCCGGCCCGGAAGCCGCCGCGAATAATTTTTACTGGCTCTCGTTTAGGCCTGACGTGCTTGATGAGGCCAAAAGCACCTGGTTCGTGACGCCAAACAAATCCTTTGCCGATTTTACGGCGCTCCATCAAATGCGGGAAGCAAACGTACAGGCCAGGGCTTCCTTTGCGCCCGCCGCCGATGGCACAGACGCCACCGTCACACTGAAAAATACCGGCGACACGCTGGCGTTCTTCATCGAAATGCGGATCGTCGGCAGGAAATCGCAGCAATCGTTGACGCCGGTTTTTTGGGATGACAATTACGTTTCGCTGCCGCCGCACGCGACCAGGACTTTTCACGCTCATTTTCCCGGCGGCCAAAAACCGGAATTGAAGTTGCAGGGCTGGAACGTCAAATTTCAAAGCGCCGGCACGGCCCGTCCACCGCTTGTGAGGTCAGATCACTTCAGGGTGGGTTCGTCAGTGTCAACGCTGGCAAACTGAATTGGTTTTTTGAAGAATGACGTGCGCCAGGCGCCGTAGAGGATGCCGGTCAGCAACCAAACCGTCCCGACGATATGGGCCGTCCTGCCCAGGCTCCACCAGAGGTAGGCGCAGACGGCAAAACCCGTCAACGGCGACAGCAAATTCCAGAGCCATTTGCGCCCGCTGCGCACGTAGTAGTGCAGGAGCGCAGAGAGGTTGACCCCCATGAACGCGATGAGCGCGCCAAAGTTCAACAATTCGCAGCCGAGCGGGTAAGTCATGGTGAACGCGCCGATCACCGTAATGACGCCGACCAGAATGATGTTGTTGCTCGGAATCCGGGTGCGGGGATTGACCGCGCCAAAGAATTTCCGGGGGATCGCGTTGTCGCGGCCCATGCTGTAAAGCAGGCGGCCGGCGCCGAGATGCGCGCCGGAACCGGAGCCGATGGTCGCCACGAGCAGCGCGAAGTTCACCGTTTGGAAGAGCCAATGCCCGCCAGCCTTGCCCGCGATGTAGCAAAACGCCGTGTCCACTTCCGGAAAATCTGTTCCCGGCCAGACGAGCTGCGCGGCATAGACCTGGATGGACGCCAGCACGCCGGTGATCAAGCAAACCAGCACGGTCGCCAGCAGGATGTTGCGGCGCGGATTATGAGCCTCTTCAGACAAGGTGGAAATGCCGTCGAAGCCGATGTAAGTGAGCACTGCCAGCGCCGCGCCGCCCGACACGGCCTGAAACGAAAACGTCTGCGGATTGTAAAATGGCCGCGTCCAATCCGCCAGACCGTGCGGTGGCTGCAGCCAGAGGTAGCGCACCGCCGCGCCGAGGAAGAGCACGATCACGACGCCGAGGCCGACGGCAATCATGGCGTTGGTCCGCGAACTGGCTTCGATGCCCCGTAGATTCATGCCGGTGAACAGCGCCGCAAAAAGGACGGCATACACGGCGAAGGGAATTTCCGGGATGATGTTCTTCGCCGCCATGCCGATCCAGATGACGCAAATAATCGGATTCATCACGTAATCGAAAATGATGCTCCAGCCGACGAAGTAGCCCAGCGCCGGATGAATTTCCCGGCTGACGTAGGCGTAGGCCGAACCGGCGCTGGGATAGGCGTTGGCCATGCGCCCGTAACTGATGGCCGTGAAGAGCATGGCCACCATGCCCATCAGCACGACCGTGACGACGTGTCCCCTGCCCTGGACCGCCGCCGCGCCGAAGAGCGGCATGGGCGCAGTCGGCTGAATCAACACGATGCCATAGAAAACGAGCGCGGAAAGTCCCAGTGCGCGCCGCAGACCCGGCTGCGCATTCGATGAGGCTGGTTCACCGTTGGCCATGCGCGTTGGTTTATTAGTGAAGGGCATGCAAGTTACATGGCGCCGGTTCGATGGCAAACAATATTCAAGTGCCTTTGCCTGGAACGAATAGCCTCCGGCTGGGAGGCCGCACACCCCAAAAAACAGGCTATGGCGGAAACGTCCCGGCTCTGATGGCGACCTTCCCATTTGCGAGCCTGACGCAATTTGTTGTTGCGCAAAATGAAATTCAGTTTGGCCTTTCGGGGCGGCGCGGTCGTGTCCACCAGGGCGCGCCGCAACGGGATAATCGCGCAAAGCCGCGCGCAGTTTCCGGAGCAACCGGAGCCAAAAACCAACGTGATCCCGGTCCCTGGACCATGTCCCCCCAAAACAGGGGGTGGCACAATGAGAGAAATCATTTTATACATCTAGCATGAATGGTTGCGGAAGAGAGAAACATTGGGTTGGCTTGAATAGAGGGTATAACCAGCCAACCCAAAAATGTAGCAAACCAATTTTTATGAAAAATGCCTCTTTTGGAAATACATCTTATGCGGGAGTCAGTCAAGGGAGCCAAAAGGCTTTTACTCTGATTGAACTCCTGGTGGTCATCGCCATCATCGCGATTCTCGCGGCAATGTTGTTGCCCGCTTTGGGGGCGGCCAAGATTAGAGCCCAGGCGCTCGCTTGCATGAACAATGGAAGGCAACTGATGCTGGGTTGGATTCAATACTCGGGGGACCACAATGACAAGCTTGTAAATAACTTCGGTCAAACCCTAGTCGACCTGGAAATCGCCAATAAAACCTACCGCAATTGGGTCAATGACGATTTGAATTGGGCCACATCGGGGACGCTTCTTTACAATTGCACGAATGTTGACGGTCTCCGTAAGGCGGCTTTCAACACTTACGTCGGAGGAAACATTGCCGTCTATAGGGACCCCGCTGACAATTATGTGAAACCGGCTCAACGACAGCCAGGGATGGCCGGGCGGCCACGCTCTTACTCGATGAACTGCTACATGGGCCCACACTACCCTAACGGTGCAGCCTCTACTGATGACTCGGCCACTTCCCGACATTTCGTAAAATACGGCGCCATCACTCATCCATCGCAATATTATGTGACGCTGGATGAACAGGCCGACAGCATCAACGACGGGTACTTCCAGCCGTTTCAGACTTTAAAGCAGGTTATTACGGGTGCTGGTGACTCCTGGCACGATTTGCCGGCTTCGTATCACGGCGGCGCCGGGGGTTTCTCGTTTGCGGATGGACATGCGGAAATCCATAAATGGTTGAGCAGCTTCACTGTAGTGCCTGTGAAGATGATTCCCAAGACCGGTAACATGACCACAGGGATCCCTGCCGGTGCCGCCATGGCTGATGCCGTTTGGGTTGCACAACACTCGAGCGAGCTCCAATGAGACTGCCACTGGGTTTTGCGACCATCCCGGCAACGGAGACATCAGATTGACCGGCGACCATGGCCCTGCCGTGATGAAATAGAGCGGCGCAACAATGCGACAACCAAGCCTTCTTAAGGAGCATTGCGCGAAGCGCACGGTTCAGAATTGTTTCGTGATGGGGATTGCGCTGGCGGCAGCAGGAGTCATTGTCGGGTGCGCGCAATTGCACCCAGCCGGGAAGCACACACAGACAACTCTGGCCATGCCTGCGGTGATCCCGCGGCCCGTGGAGCTGGCGCTGCAAGCGGGGCATTTCGAGGTGGGACCGGCCACGGCGGTCGGGGTCGTGAGCGGAGCGGACGAGGCGCGGGAAGCGGCGGCCTTTCTGTGCGATTGGCTGACACAGGCCACAGGCCGCGAACGTCCCGTGAAAACATTGGTAGATGAAAAACTACCGGGGGGAATTATCTTCACGAAGCATGGGGCCAAGCCGGAGTGGGGCGAGGAGGGTTATGGCCTGGAGATCACCTCGAAGCAGGTGCTGATTCGCGCCAATTCGGCCGCGGGATTCTTCTACGGATTTGAGACGCTGCGGCAATTGCTGCCGCCCGGGGCCGAGAGCGTTGCGGCATCGCATCGAACACGCCAATGGAAGGCGCCCTGCGTCAAGATCGAGGATTTTCCCCGCTTTGGCTGGCGCGGCTTGATGCTCGACAGCAGCCGACACTTTCAGAGCAAGGAATTCATCGAGCACCTGCTCGACGTGATGGCGTATCACAAACTCAACCGCTTTCACTGGCACCTGGTTGACGCGAACGCGTGGCGGTTGGAAATCAAGCGATACCCTGAACTCGCAAAGAAAGGCTCATGGCGCGGGACCAACGCGCCGGGCGACAGCGGCTGGTACTCGCAGGATGACGTGCGCGAGATCGTGGCCTATGCCCAGCGCCGCCACATCATGGTGATCCCCGAAATTGAAATGCCCGCGCACGAGACGGCGGCGCTTTATGTGTTTCCCCAACTGACCTGCACCGGCAAGGCCATTCAACCCGGCGAACCGGGATTGGATTATTTCACGCAAAATGCCGGCATTCTTCCCTTCTGCGCGGGCAAGGAAGCCACATTCGAGTTTCTGGAAAACGTGCTGACGGAAGTGACGGAACTCTTTCCCGCGCCCTACATTCACGTGGGCGGCGACGAGCGGCCGGACGGGATCTGGGACAAGTGCCCGGATTGCCAGGCGCGGATGAAGGCGGTCGGCGCGAAGGACGAACACGCTCTGCAGAACTATTTCATGCGGCGGATTACGGATTTTCTCGCAACGAAAAACCGGCGCGTGATCAGTTGGGCCGTAAGCCGAAGCGATCCCTACCACCCGACCGACATGGATGACCTCGGACACAACGCGATCATCCAGAGCTGGCGTGACGAGACGCGGTTTGCCGCGAGCCAGGGATGGGATGTGATCAATTCGGCGAACCGGTTTGTGTATCTGGATTATCCCGAGTTTCCGGGCATGGGAAAGCCGGACTGGATGCCGCTATTGCCGTTGGAGAAGGTTTATCAGTTTGACCCCATGCCGAAAGGGTTGAGCCCGGAAGCGGCCAAGCACGTGTTGGGCGCCGAGGCGTGTCTGTGGACCGAGCTGGTGCCACAAGAGAAAGTTTATAGCGCGCTCTTCCCGCGTTTGCTCGCGCTGGCGGAAGTGGCCTGGTCGCCGGCGGCTGGGAAGAATTACAATGACTTTGCCTCGCGGGTGAAGCTGCATGCCGCGTGGCTGAAAGGCATGGGGGTCGAGTATGGCCGGCCGCCTGAAGAAACTGCGAAATAGACGGCCTCTTCAAGGTACATCTGAAAATCCTTTTTTCGTCGTAGCAGCCGGCGTGAGCCGGCTCAACTTTCAG
>JAJXYT010000164.1 GCA_021780375.1 bacterium
ACGAGGTCGGTTCCCCGCTTGGCCGCCGCGCGCCAGCCGCCGATGCGCCGGCCAGCGTCGTGCTGTCGGCGCGGGCGCGGGGCAGGCCAGGCGGCGGGAAACCGCGCCAGCGCCTGATAAGCCCAGGCGGTGGAAACGCCGAAGCCGGGATGGATCAACAGAAACGCCTTGTCGCGGAGCGCTGGAAAAACGTCGAGGGTCTGGATTTTCTCACCGCGACCGGTGGCCAGGGCCGGTTGATTCTGCAAAAAGAACGGCACATCCGAACCGAGCGACGCGGCCAGCTCGCTCAACCTGGCCGGCGCGAGCGGCTGATTAAAAAGTTCGTTCAGGGCGAGCAGGGTGGTGGCGGCGTTGCCGCTGCCGCCGCCGAGACCGGCCGCCAGCGGAATTTTCTTCTCCAGATGAATTTTCACACCTTCGCTGATTTTTGCCGCCTGTAAAAACGTGGTCGCGGCGCGGTGCGCCAGATTCTGCGAATCCGCCGGCAGGTTCGCGTCCGAACACGTGAGTTCAACCCCGTGGCTGCGGCGGGCAAATGTCAGTTGATCACACACCTTGACGGGGTACAGGATGGTTTCAAGTTCGTGGAAGCCGTCAGCACGCCGGCCGAGGATGTTCAGCAGCAGGTTGACCTTGCAGGGCGAATTTTTTTCCAAGCGCATGGCAACCTCAAAAGAGCAAAACGCGCCAACGAAAAACGGCTGGCGCGTTGAACGAAAAGTTTCAGCCCCGGTCAGTTGTCAAACACCCGAAACCGGCTGCCGGGAACGAACGGAGCAACGTCGCCGCCGCTGAGACCGACATACGTATCGGTGTCAAACATCGAGTCGGACCACAAGCCCGGAGTGTAATTGTCGGGAAAAACCGGTTGCGGCGCGAGGTACTTGGTGAAAATGGGATGATAGGGCGGAAAAGGAAAAGTAACGATTTCATAAATGCCCAGTCCCGTGCGCGCCATGGAGCGATCGAAACCGCGAACAAATCCGTAGGCATAACCGGCTTCGGGCGAATCGAACACGGCGGTTTGTTCCACGGACCGGCGCCATTCGCCGCCGCGGGCAACTTCGGCAAAATTACTCATGCCGCGGCCGAGTTTGACCTCCGGCCCCGCGCAGCCGGAAGTAAACAACGCCGCCAAGGCAAACACGCTGAGAAAGGCAAGTGCGTTACGCATAAATTCTCGTATTGACCAGGTCAGCTTACGGCAAATCCACCGGATGTAAAGCGTGTTTTATTTTACCTTTCGCACGGGCTGAGTTCACGCTCCGGCACCCCCCTCGGCGGCACGCACCCGCTTCTTTTCCCGGCGATCCCAATACCAGGCAATCCAGACGGTGATTTCGTAAAGCCCTTGGAGCGGCACGAACATGACCAGTTGCGTGATCGGTTCGGGCGTGGTGAGGACCGCGCCAAGGATTAAATTGATCACAATCATGTAACGCCGCGCCCTGGCCAGCGTGCGGTATTCAATCACGCCGATTTTTACCAGGGTCAAAATCACCACCGGCAATTCGAAGCCCAGCCCCATGCCGAGCATGAATTTGCAGACGAAACTGATGTAATCCTCCGCCCGCCATTGCAGGGCGCCAAACCCGAGCCATTGCGAGTACATCTGGGCCGCGGCCAGGGCGACCGGCATCAGCGCGAAATAGCAAAACGCCACGCCGGTGAGAAACAGGCCGACGCCAATGACCAGGCCGTGATAAACGTATTTGCGCTCGCGGAGTTTCAACGCCGGAAAGACAAACCCGGCGACAAAGTAAAAAATGAACGGCGACGCCAGCAACGCACCGCCGTAAAGCCCGACCTGGAACGCCACCACAAACCCGCCCGCCGGGCTCAGGTTGATTAGTTCGATGTTCGCCCTCCGCGCGGCAGCGAGGGCGGCCGGACTGTCACTGACGCGCCAGCCGAGCACGTGGTTGGTGCCCAGCGTGAGCGGCTCCACGGTGACGGCCACAACACGGTTCGTACTGAGGTTCAGGGATTTTTCCTGTTCCGGCGTGAGCTGAAAATTGCCAAGGTGATTCGTTCCGAAACTGACGACGACCGTCTGGCTGGTAACGGTGTGATAGCTATAGGCATGGTCCAGGGGCCATTTAAGGATGCCGACGACGTGGTTGGCCGCAAAGAGGCAGATCAGCATCCCCAAAAACAGCGCGACAATGCTCTTGATGAGCACCCAGCGGAAGTCCTCCAGATGTTCGAGAAAGGTCTTTACCGGGCCGCCTTCGGCCTCGTCGGGACGCTCCGGTTCATTGTCGCCGGCCATGCCGAAAAACCGCCGCCGTCAAACCTTCGGCGGAGGGGAGGATTGTGAAACGGTTTGGCCGGGCTGGGATGAGCTGTCCGTGACGGATTTGGCGGGGGCCGCGGGCTTTTCCTCGGCCGCGTTGTGAATCTCATCGGTCACTTCGCGGGTCGCCTTTTTGAATTCCTTGATCCCCTGGCCCAGACCGCGGGCCAGTTCGGGAATCTTCTTGGCGCCGAACAACAGCAAGACGGCCAGGATCACAATGACCCATTCCCATCCACCCAGAGCAAATGCCAACAGGCTATTCATAAGTTTTGTCGAACCTTTGACAGAGTACGCCCGGTTCCTCTCTTAGTAAAGGGTCAAAAAAGAAGGCCGCGACGCGCGCGGCCTTCAAACTGGTTTGCCCTTTCAACGATCAGGCGCCGGTCTTGGGATGCAACAGCACAAAGTCGTCCCGGCGATTCTGGGCCCAGGCGGATTCGTTGTGGGCCGGATTTACCGGTTTGTCTTTGCCGTAACTCATGGTGCGGATGCGGGCTGGATCAATGCCCAGCTTGGCCAGTGCCTCGCGTGCGGCCAGGGCGCGGCTGTCGCCGAGCGCCCGGTTGTATTCCTCGGTGCCGCGCTCGTCGCAATTGCCCTCGATCGTCAGCTTGGTGCTGGGGTCGGATTGCAAGGCCGAGGCGACGGATTGAAGATTGGCGTCCTCGCTGTGCCGGATGACGGAGCTGTCAAAGGCAAAGTGAATCGTGTAAGCCGCCAGCGCCGCACGGTCTTGGGTCATGTTGTCAAATCCCGACAAACTCGCCTGCGGGCCGCCGCCGGGTTCGTTGGCTCCCGGCAGAGTGCCGCCCGGCCCAAGGTTGTTGACCAAGCCCCCTCCTTCGTGCGGAATGGGCGTGACCCCGTAGGGCCGATGGTTACGGCAACCGGTGGCGGCGAGTACGACCGCCAATGCAAGTGTCATAGGGTAAACCAGCTTCAGTATTTTCATAATTTTTCCTTCGGTTAAAGGTTGGTTAAAACAGTTAAAATTCATCTTGCCCAGGCCGGTTCGGAATCGCTGCCCGAAATCTGGCGAATATCCTTGACTTGTTTTGTGTACACGTCAAGCAAAGACAATTTGTACTGGCCGGCGATGCGTCGCGCGTAAATGAGCGTCCGCGAATTCGGCGACCACGACGGGTCTTCGCCCCGCACCAGGATGGTGGGCGACGCGCTGCCGTCCGCCGGCATGACGCAGATGTCAAACTCACCGGCCTGCATCGTGAAGGCGATCCACTTGCCGTCCGGCGACCAGTCGGGTTCCGTCGGGTTCGGCGTGCCTGGGGTGGGGATGACTTGCACCTTGCCGCCGGCCGCGGGGACCTTGGCCAGCAGCCGGCGTTCGCGGATCTTGGTGGCGAAACAAATCCATCGCCCGTCGGGCGACCAACAGGGCGATGAATCCTCGCTGGTGGAGGTCAGCTTGCGCAGATGGGAACCGTCGGCGTTGGCCACCCAGACGTTCGGGCTGCCGCTGCGGCTCATGATCATCGCCACCTGCGAACCGTCCGGGGAGGCCGCCGGGCTGATGTTGGAACCGCTGTAGTGCGCGATGACCTTCCGTTCGCCGGTGGTGAGGTTATGATAAAAAATGTCCGGGTTGTTGAGCTTGTAGGAATTGTAATACAGGGCCGCCCGGCCGGGCACCCACGACGGCGCAGAAACGATGACGCCGTCGTGCGTCACGGCCTGCGCATTGTAGCCGTCGAAATCAGCAACATAGATCTCGCCGTTGCCACTGGGAGCCTCGACCTTGAACGCGATCCGGGTCTGCGCGATGCCTTTCTTGCCGGTGATGGCCAGCACCACGTCGTCGGAAAACGCGTGCGCCTGCCGCCGCAGCGTCGCGCCGTTGTACGAGCGCGAGAGGATCGTCTTCCGGCCGAAACGGTCCACAACCCGGCCAACCACGTTGCCAGTGCTGCTGCCGCTGATTTGATATTGCGCGGCGTCGGGAGTCACAAACGTGAATCCCTGGACATAAAGGTCGAATTTTAAAATGTCCCTGACTTCGGCGCCGAAGCCTTCGATGGAAACCGGAATGGGCTTGGTCTGCCCCAGAACGTTGATTTCCTGTTGAATGTTGATCTCATTCTGGCCGTGCACGAAATTGGCTGCCACCAACAAAAGAAAAATCGGCAGGCAAATTTGAATTAGCGAGAGGTAATATTTTTTCATTCTAGCATCCGTTTGGCTTTGAGGTTGAAGTTGATGATGTAAGTCCGTTCCTTGTCTTTCGCACCCTCCGGAAACGGTGCGATGAACGTAACGCGTTCCAGCGTTCGCTGAACCGAAGCGTCCACCCGGGCATCGTCCGATGGCGAGATGATACGCGCGGAAACCACCGTGCCGTCGCTGGCGATGGTGACGCTCACCTTCGTGTTCGCGTCATCGCTGGACGTGTCGTCCGGCGGCGTCCATGCCTGTTCGTAAATGCTTTTGACCACGGCGGCATAATTCGCATAGGCCACGCTGCTGTTGCCGGGCATATCCACCGTCGTGCTCGGCGAAAGATTGTTTTTCAAATTCCGGATGACACTGCGCAGCGCCTGGGCCCGTTGCACGGAATTATCCCGGGTTGAAGTATTTCGCGGCGCATGGCGGACCACCGGTTTGAGGTTGGGTTCAATTTTGTGCGGTTGAATCTTGTCCGGCACGGGCGCCGGCCTGGCGGGTTCGGGCTTTACCATTGGCTCCGGCGCCGGCTCGACCGGCCTGGGTGGCGGCATGACGACGGGTTGCGGCGCCGGCGGTTGGGGCGCGGGTGGCACGGCGGGCGGCGGCGGCTGGGCGCCCCGGACGCCGCTGGTAAACTGCGCGTCAATCAAATTGGCGGGTATGACGTCCAGCACCTGCAGATCCTCCGCCTTGTGCCGGGGCTGGAAGAACGCCGGACCGACCAGCAGAATCACGAACAACAGCAGGTGAACACCTGCCGTGGCCAGAACGCATTTTTTTTGCAACCGGTTCATTTGGTCGGTTCGGTGCGGAGCGAATAACGCGTGATGCCGTTGTGCTGGCAGCCGTCAATCACCGCGGCCACGTACTTGTACGGATCGTCCTGGTCCGCCCGGATATAAACAATGAGGTTCGGGTTGACCCGGAAATCCGCCGCCAGCTGCGCAATCATCTGGTCGAACCGCATCCGCCGCCGGTCGAGCGCGTACACCCCCGTCGCGCTGACTTCGACGGTGCGAATGTCGCGTTTGTTCACAAATTTGTCCGGCTGGCCGCCGCGGGGCAGCTTGAGATTGATGCTTTGCTCCAGCAACGGCGTGGTGATGACGAAAATGATGAGCAACACGAACGCCAGGTCGAGCAGCGGCGTGATGTTGATCTCGCTCAACGTCACCAGATAACTGCGTTGTGAAAATCGTCTCATTCTTCTTCCAAAAATTCCGATTCCATTTTGGAAACGAAATCCTGCGCAAAATTGTCGAGTCCAACGGTAAACACCCGCAAATTATGCACCAGCCAGTTGTAGCCAAACATGGCGGGGATAGCCACCAACAAACCGGCTACGGTGGTGATGAGGGCCGCCGCCACGCCCGGCGCCATCGCCGCCAGCGTGGCGGTGCCCTGCTGGGCAATACCGCCAAACGCGCTCATCACGCCCCAGACGGTGCCCAACAGGCCGAGGAACGGCGCGCCGCTCACCGCAATGGCCAGCCAGATTAACCCCGATTCCAGTTTCAGCGATTCCTGCGCCACGGCATTTTCGAGGGAACGTTTGACGTGCTCCATGTTCTTGAGCGAGACGCGCTGCCGGCGCCGTTCGCCGCCGGGACCCCGCAACCGGGCGTCGAGTTCCGAGCAGCCCGTCCGGTAAACTTCATATAAGGGACAGCCCTCGACCTGCAGTTTGCGGTCATACAGGTCGAGCACAGACTTTTGCGAACGGAACTCCTCGTTGAAATAATAATTCAACCGGAGCGCGCGGCGCATTTGGAGGGTCTTATAGACCATCTTGGACCAGGCGACGATGGAAAGGACAAACAAACAGGCGATGACGCCCTTGGCTTCCGGCGTCGCCTGTTTCCAGACATAGACGAGTTCCGCTTGATTGGCAGCGGCCCCCACGACAGCAAACGACAATACGTTCATGATGCCGACAATTTTACCTGGTCGTGAGGAACCGATGTAGCGGCCAAGCGGCAGGCGGTCGAGCACATTCCCTGCCCCCCACAAATTACTACCCGCGTTCCAAAGAAATGCAATGACTTTTTACAGAAAAATTTGAAATGTCGATGCCAACTTTTCAACGGCCCTCCGTACCCGCGATTCTTTCAATCCCCGTGTTCCCTCGAAACGCTCGCCCAGCCACGGCAGCCGGAAAATCCGTTCCCGATCGAAATGCTCCGCCAACAGAGCGGCATTGGTCTTCCGGGAGGCGTCCGGCCGGGGCGGCGACACCAGCACGACCCGCGCTTTGCGCCGGGCGGCACGCGGCAACGCTTCGAGGGTGAGTAAAACCTGATTCACCGCGCCGAGCCGGTTCGGGCAGACGACAACCGGCATGGCGGACAGTGATTCAATCAAATCGCGCGAATTGAAATCTTCGCCGAGCGGACTCAACAAACCGCCCGCGCCTTCGACCAGCAAAACGTCAAAACGTTTCTGCATCCTGCGGACCTGCGCCAGCACTTCGGCGAGCCTGACGCGCTTGCGTTCCTGGCGCGCGGCCAGCGACGGCGCCACCGGCGCGCGGAAATGCCAGGGATTGATTTCATCCAGCGCCGGCACGCCACCGGACGCGGCATGAAGCAGGCGGGCGTCGTCACGTCCGCCGGAGCAAACCGGTTTGAGGGCCACCGCGTTCACACCGCGTTCGCGCAAATATCGCACGAGCAACGCGGTCAGCACGGTTTTGCCGACGCCCGTGTCGGTGCCGGTGAGGAGGATGGTGCCCGGTCTCATTTCGGCAACATCAAAGCGGAAATGCCCGCGGCAAGCCATTAAAACCGTTGACGTTCCCGGCGCGGTTCCATTAAGCTGCACGACTCGCTGAGAAGTTATAAATCGAAAATGATTGTGAATGTCACCGTTGAAAATCTGGCCCCGTGCAAAAAGTTGCTCCGGGTGGAAGTGGATGTGAAGGTCGTGGACGGCGCCTTTGATGCCACCACGAAGGAGTTTCAAAAGCAGGCGGCGCTGCCCGGTTTCCGCCCCGGCAAGGCGCCCCGCGCGATGGTGCTCAAAAAGTACGAAGCGGACATCAAAAGCGAGGTCAAACGCAAGCTCATCGGCGAGGCGTATCGCAAAGCGGTTGACGAAAAGAAGATTACCGTGGTCGGCTACCCGGACATCGAGGAAATCCAGTTTGGCCCCGGCCAGGCGCTCCAATTCGCCGCGACCATCGAGACCGCGCCGGATTTTCAACTGCCGGAGTACAAGGGCCTGCCCGCCAAGCGCGAAATCAAAGTGACCACGGACGAGGACGTGGAGCGCGCGATGAAATTGCTGGCGCAACAGCACGTGCGGTTTGAAACCGTCGCGCGCGAATTGCGTCCGGGCGACATCGCCGTGGTCAATTACACCGGCACGTGTGAGGGGAAACCGATCATCGAAGTCGCGCCGACGGCGAAGGGGTTGGCCGAACAGAAGAATTTCTGGGTGGATATCGGGCCGGAAACCTTCCTGCCCGGCTTTGCCGATCAACTCATCGGCGCCAAGGCGGGTGGCCAGCGTACCGTCAGCACGGATTTTCCCGCTGATTTTGCCACCAAGGAATTAGCGGGCAAGAAAGGCGTCTTTGAGGTTGAACTGGTCGAGGTAAAGGAAAAAGCGTTGCCGGCGGTTGACGACGCGTTTGCCAAAAAATACGGCGCGGAAAACCTGGAAAAACTCCGCGAAGGCGTGCGCCGTGACCTGGAGAATGAACTGAAATATTCGCAGACCAAGGCGATTCGCAACCAGGTGATCCGTGGCCTGCTCGACCGGGTGAATTTTGACCTGCCGGAGACGGCGGTGGCGCACGAAACGCGCAATGTGGTTTATGACATTGTGCGCGAAAATTCGCAGCGCGGGGTGGCGCGCGACGCCATTGAAAAGCAAAAGGACGAAATTTATTCCGCCGCCACCCGCAGCGCCAAGGAGCGCGTGAAACTGTCGTTTTTGATCCAGCGCATCGCCGAGCAGGAAAACATCAAGGTGACGCAGGAGGAAGCCCTGCGGCGGGCGCAGACCCTGGCGGCGATGTACCAGATCCCGCCGGACAAATTCCTCAAGGATTTGCAGAAACGCAATGGCGTGATGGAGTTGTATGACCAGGTCGCGCAAGAAAAGGTGCTGGCGTTCCTTGAACAAAACGCCAGAATTGAGGACGTGTCGCCGGCGCCGGCCGGGCCGGGTGCAACTCCGAATTAACTGATTGGTTACCTTCGAGCGCGCCGGAGCGTCTTTGGTTTGACGGGTCCGGCCGCAAACGCGACTTTGGCCGCGACACGGAGTTTATTGAATCAGCGCGGACCACCGCGCTTTTTTTTGGCAAAATGAAAAGTTTCAGAGTTTTCTCAATCGTTTTCTTCGCGGCCTTCACCGCCGCCGCGCAAGCCGGCACCAACACCGTTGCGTCGCGCGCGATGTCGCTCCAGGACTGCATCCAGCAGGCGTTGCAACAGAACTTCGACGTGCAAATCCAGCGTTACCAGCCGCAAATCTCGCTCTATAACTTGCGCGCGGCCTATAACGGTTACGATCCGGCCTTCAGCATTTCCGGCCAGCACAATTACACCGTGTCCCCCAGCCGTTACAGTCCCTACACCACCAACCAGACTCCGAAGTCGATATCCGACGAAAATCAATTCAATTCCGGCCTCACTGGAGCGCTCCCGTTATCGGGACTGCAATACACTTTCAGCGGCAACATTGCGGAAGCATATGGGAACAACGGATTGCCGTTTGACAACTCGTTCGGCGGCATCGGCGTGACGCTTTCGCAGCCATTGTTGAAAAACTTCTGGATTGATAATACCCGGTTGACGATTCGTCTGGCTAAAAACCAGTTAAAAAATGACGAGCAGGGGGTGCGTCAACAACTCATCACCTCCGTCACCGCCGTCATCAACGCCTATTACGAACTCATCTTTGCGCAGCAAAACGTCCAGGTGCAGCAACAGGCATTGGACCTGGCCCAAACGCAGCTCGACCAGGACAACCAGCGCGTGCAGATTGGCACCCTCGCCATCCTGAGCGTGCAACAGGACGAATCGCAGGTAGCGCAGGCCAGGGCCAATCTGATTGCTGCGCAAAGCACGCTTGATACCGACCAGAATGCCCTGAAAAATCTGCTCACCGACAGCTATGCCAAAACGCATGATGTGGACATCCAGCCCACCGCCACCCTGGAAGCCCCGCAACAATCGTTTGATTTGCAGCACAGTTGGGGCAAGGGCATGACTGAACGCCCTGATTTGTTGCAGGCCCGGCTGAGTGTTGAACGGCAGGGCATTCAATTGAAATTTGACCGGAACCAGCTCTTCCCCGAACTCGATTTGCTCGGCTCTTATGGCTTCAATGGCGCATCCAAGGAATACGACGGCACTTTTGACGAGGTCCGAGAGGGGAACAGTCCTTTCTACTATTACGGTGCGCAGTTGAAGATGCCGCTAAGCAACGTCGGCCCGCGCAATACCTACAAATCCGACAAGGTGACGTTGCAGCAGTTGTTGCTGAAGCTCAAGCAACTGGAGCAAAATATTATGGTGGAGATTGACAATGCGGTGAAGACGGCACAATCCAATTACGAAAGCGTGCAGGCCACGCGGCAGGCGCGCATTTACGCCGAGGCTGCCCTCGATGCCGAACAAAAAACCTATGCCGTTGGCAAGGCCACCACCTTCGAGGTGCTGACCTATCAAAACAATCTCACCGCCGCCCGCTCGGCGGAAATCCGTGCGCTAGCCAATTACAACGAATCGCTCGCCACTCTCGCGCAGCAGGAAGGTTCCACTTTGGAACAATACAATATCAACCTCGAGGCGAAGTAATCTCCTCCCGTCTTAAATTGTAATCTTAATCCTGATCGTAATCATTCCGGTTCCTCGACGTGTTCAGTGAAATGTGGGTTTACGCCCGCCCTCACCCCGGCCCTCTCCCCCGGGAGAGGGAGAAACGTTTGTCGCTTCTGTGAAACCTGTGACGGGTTTGGTCAAAAGGTGATCCATAAAAAAGAGACAGCCGAAAGCCATTTCCTCTCCGGGGGGGAGAGGAAAAAGGTGAGGGCGGACGTTATCCCCGAGCGACCTGGGTGAACGGAACAGGTTTCACCAGAACTGCCACGCGCCTTGCCAGGCGACCCACACGCCGAGCAGAAAATTCGTGATGGCGTGGGCCGTCATCGCGTCACCCAGGCGATTCTTGCGCAGCACCAGCCACTGATACGCCATGCCACACAGAATGCCCGCCAGCCATTGGAAATGCGAAAAGCCAAACACGGCCGCCGTCGCAAAAAATGGCAACGGCAAGAACCGGTTCAACGGCACAGACAGGAAATCCGGCCTGGCGATGTAGCGATACAAAAACGAACGGTAAAAAACCTCCTCCAGCGGCGGCACGACCAGCGTGGAGCCCAGAATCCGCGTCCCAATCATCAGCCACGCCAGCGCCGAATTGTCGCCGAATTGCGTGTGCGGATTCCAAACCACACTGTTCTTGAATTGTGGATAAAAGCGATCCAGTCCGACCCACATGGCGAACACGCCAATGCCGATGAGCACCGCTTCCCAACTGATCGCCCAGCGCATTTCCGGAACCAGCGGCCACATTTCCCGGATCAGCCACACGCCGACCAGCGTCTTGGCGAAGTAAAACCAGTAGGCTGACGCCGCGCTGAATTGGCCCTGACAAAATGTCAGCACGAGGAAAGCAACGAAAGGCGCCACGCGCGCCAGCAAGGGCGAGGTCCCCAGGGTCTTTTTCAGGAAATGCACGCGGTACAATGGCGTACATTTTATTGCCGACTCAAGCTTAGAACTCTGGTTTCGGTTTCGCTTTGCAGCGTGAGGTCGCTTTTCGAGATTGCAGCCACGCGGAATTCGCCCACGCGATCACCGACAAAAACCGTCTGGCCGCTCACAATGGCACAGGGGCGCGCCGCATCGAATAAAATGCCTTGCAGCTTTGGTTCCGGCAGTTTCGGTGGAACCATCGCCACGCGGTTCGATCCCGGCGGAGAATTGGCAACGCGCGGCAGCGTGGGGGCAACCGCTTTCACCGGTGGATGCGCGGCCGCGGCGGCCAGCGGCACACTGGCAATCGCTGGCGCGTGTTTGGACAGGGACAAGCCGATGAAAATTCCCGCGCCGGCGACCAGCAAAATACTCAGCACCGGCGCCAGCCAGTTTCCGTTTCCCTGCGCAGCAGGTTCCGCCGATGGCAGCGGGGGTGAATTTGCCGGCGGATTTTGCGGCCGTGATTGTTTCACCTGCTTGAGCGCGTCGTTGATCAGGCTCATACGTGGATGTCTCCTTCGAGTTCGCGGATGGCCCGGCTGACCATCCGGTAGTTGATCCGTTCGGATTGCTCGACAAAACCGGCCAGCAGCGCCTTGTCACAAACGGCGTTGACCAGCCGCGGAATGCCGCCGCTATAATGGAAGATGCGCCAGAACGCCGGTTGCGTGAATTGCGGCGCGCCATCGGCCCCGGCCAGTTCCAGCCGGTGCAGGACGTATTGGCCGACTTCCACGCGCGTCAAAGGCGCGAGATGATAACGCACCGTGATGCGCTGGCGCAACTGGCGCAGGCGCGGGTTGTTCAGGCGGTCGCGCAATTCCGGCTGGCCGAGCAGGACAATCTGCAACAGCTTGCGGTCGTCCAGTTCGATGTTGGAAAGCAGCCGCACCTGTTCCAGCAGGTCATCCGTCAAGTCCTGGGCCTCGTCGATGATGAGCACGCAATCCCGGCCGCTCTGCGCCTGGCTGAGCAGATGTTCGTTGATCGTCGCGAGGGTTTCCAGGCGGTCGCGGCCCGACACGTTCAGGCCGAATTCAGCGGCGATGGCCCGCACCAGTTCCTCAGGGCTCATCACGGGATTGAGAATCAGCGCGGTGGAAAAGCGCCCGTCCAGCTGTTCGAGCAACGCGCGGCACAATGTCGTCTTGCCCGCGCCCACTTCGCCGGTGAGCTGGACAAAACCTTTGCGCCCACGGATGCCGTAAAGCAAATGATTGATCGCTTCGCGATGTTTCGTGCTGTGAAACAGGAAGCGCGGGTTTGGCGTGATGTCAAACGGCGCCTGTGTCAAGCCGTAGTAATCCAGGTACATGCCCGGTTACCAGCAAATCCCGTGCTCACCCGGACAGGAGATTTAACCTTAAAAACAGGCCTGATTGCGCAGGATTCTTCGCGCCGCGCTGATCAAGGCCGCCGCCTCCGCCGGTGTCCCGATCGTAATGCGCAAGTAGTTTTTCACCTCCGGAAAGCTGAACCAGCGGACCAGGATTCTTTGCGCGCGCAACCGCTGCAGCCATTCCTGAGCGGTAAAGCGCAAGGGCTGGACGAGAATGAAATTCGTCTGGCTCGGAAAAACCCGGAAGCCCAGTTTCGTCAATTCCCGGCTCAACCATTCGCGCGTGGCGATAACTTTTTTGAAGTTCGCGCGGTAGAATTTCAAATCCTCCAGCGTCGCCCCGGCGCCTGTCTGGCCAAGGCCGTTTACGTTGTAACTGTCGCGGATCTTGTGTAACGCCGCAATGAGGTCGCGGTGTCCGACGAAATAACCGACCCGCTGGAAGCAAAGCGAG
Source organism: bacterium (assembly GCA_021780375.1). Taxonomy (GTDB): domain Bacteria; phylum Verrucomicrobiota; class Verrucomicrobiia; order Limisphaerales; family UBA11358; genus UBA11358. Next base: position 13,050 of record JAJXYT010000164.1, read on the forward strand.
TAGGCTTTGGAAAACGTCCGCGCCACGAGCACGTGGGGATATTTCAACGCCAGTCTCATCGCGTTCTCCTCCGCGAAATCCACGTAGGCCTCGTCAAGAACGACAACGCCCTTCTGGGCGCGGCAAAGTTTCTCCAGTTCCGATGTTTTGTAGCCGTGACCGCTCGGTGCATTGGGGGTCGTCACATAAGTCAGCGCCGCATCGAACTTCCAGCTCCCGTCGCGTTTCAATTCCGCCACACCGGGCAGGCTGAAATCCGGCTTGAGCGACACGGGATTTTTCCGCGCGCCATGAATGTCCGCCAGCACCGGATACAGCGAATAACTGGGCGTGAAGTATTGGATCATTTCGGAGGGACGAGCTCTGCGAGTCCCTGGCCTCTTTCGGTTTGGGACTCGTATAACTCGCCCCTCCGGAATCGGCTCCACAAACGCCCGCGTGGCCAGCGCCAGCAATTCATCCGAGCCGTTGCCCACGATAAGGCTGTCCGTGTGGCAGCCGTGCAGCCTGGCCAGCTTTTCACGCAGCGCCTGCGCCGTCGGGTTCGGATACAGCCGCAGCCGCCCATCCACCGCCGCCTTGATTGCCGCCAGCACCTTCGGTGACGGCGGATACGGATTCTCGTTTGTGTTGAGCTTGATCAACCCCTTGATCTTCGGCTGCTCGCCATAGACATAAGGGTGCAACTTGCGCACCAGCGGACGGATTAGTTGCGAATTGGGCATGGGTTCAATTCAAATGACACAAAGATTTTCCGCCTTGGCAACCCGCGCGGCGGAGATGGGAATTCCCTGGTCAAAGGTCGCCAGCCTTCCGCCCTGCTTCGCCGCCAGCGCCAGCAGGTACAAATCGGTCAGCTGCCGCGAACTGTGAATGCGTTCGGCCGTGAATGTTTTCTCGTCGCGCAATGAAACGTCATCCGGCCAGAATTCGTGATCGGTCTGTTTGGCGAATCTTTGCAGCCTTGAAATCAAATCACCGGGCGTGAAACGCGCCTTTTCGCTGTAACCCGGATTCGACATGGTGCGAACGACACCGTTTTCCACGATGGGGCAGCTGGCCCAGCCGGACTTGGCCTGGACCGCCCACCAATCGTGCGCCCGCTCATGGAATGCATGGTCGGGATCCAACAGCGCGATGACGACGTTCACATCCAGCAAGGCGCGCATGGATTACACGCCCTCCTCGTCCTGTATTTTTTGTACGTGTTCCAGGGTGACAATCTCGCCGCGGGAAGGCAGCAACGGAACGCCGCCGCGCAGCCCCGGACGCCGTTTCGTTGCCGGCGCATTCAAACCGCGCCGCGCCAGATCGGAAATCACCTGCCCGGCCGTGCCGCCCTTGCGTTGCGCCAGTTCCTTGGCCGCCTGCAACACGTCATCCTCAATGTCCAGAGTCGTTCTCATGCATCTGATGCTAATACATCACAACATCAATGTCAAATGGCGTTTTAAATCCGCTCAAGGCGGGAAAACATGCCGATCTGAAGGGCTGCAAGCCCGAAAGAAAATAGCCCAAGGCAAGCAGCGCGCCGCCCTGGGTTATTTCCTTATTTCCGCGCTTCTCCCATGCGCGCCCAGGCCTTCGAGTTCCGCGAATTTTTTCACGGCCGGCCACGCTTTCTTAAGCGAGGCGCGATTGTATTCCACCACGCTGGTGCGGCGTTGGAATTGGTCCACGGTCAGGCCGGCAAAGGATGCGCCCGCGCCGCCGGTCGGCAACGTGTGGCTCGGCCCGGCGACGTAATCGCCCAATACCGTCGGCGACCATGAACCAAGGAAAATGGCGCCTGCCGTCAGGATACCTTCGGAAACCTTGCGTGAATTGCGCGTCATCACTTCGCAATGCTCCGGCGCCAGCCGGTTGGCCAGCGCCACGCCGTCGGCGAGTGATTTCACCTGAATCAGCCAGCCGTTGGCTTCAAGTGCGCGCTGGATGAATTCGCGCCGGGCGAGCCCGGGCGATTGTTTCGCAATTTCACCATCGACGGCCTTCAAAATTTTCGCCGAGGTTGTGACCAGCCAGACGCGCTCGTGGCCGGAGCCGTGTTCGGCCTGCGCGAGCATATCGGCGGCAATAAATTTCGGATTGGCCGTTTCATCCGCGAGCACGAGCAATTCGCTGGGACCGGGCAGCAAATCAATCGCGACGTGGCCGACGAGCAATCGCTTGGCCGCGACGACGTAGGCGTTGCCCGGACCAAAAATTTTCCGGACCCGGCGGATGATATGTGTGCCGTAAGCCAGTGCGGCAATCGCCTGCGCCCCGCCGACGCGGTAAATCTCCGTTGCGCCCGCCGCTCGCGCTGCAAACAGCAAGGCAGGGTTGAGCGAGCCATCCTTGCCACAGGGCGTGCAGACGACGATTTCCGGACAACCCGCGACCCTGGCCAGCGTAACCGTCATCAAGGCCGTCGAAACCAGCGGCGCGGTGCCGCCGGGAATATAAACACCCACGCGCTGGAACGGATCGAACTTCTCGCCGACACTCGCGCCATGAGAATTCTTTGTCTGCCAGTTTTTACGCAACGATTTCTTTGCGAAATTGGCAATATTTTTCTCCGCCTCAGCCACGGCGGCGCGCAGCGATTCATCGGCCATAAGCGACGCGGCCATGAGTTCGGCCTGGGTCACGGCGAGCTGTTCGGCCGTGAGCTTCGCGCCGTCGAATTTTTCGGTGAATTCCAGCAACGCTTCGTCGCCTTGCAGATAAACGTCCTGCAGAATGGCGCGGGCGCGCTGTTCGATCTCCGGGTCGAACAGGCTGGAGGCCGCCATCAGTTCGAGGAGTTTGGCGGCAAAATTCACGTCGGTGTGGCAGAGCACTTTCATAGGGGAACAGGCTAGGGAATAAACCAGGCAAAGTCAAAAGACGGTCGGGCTCTGTGCCGCCGTTGGGGGTTACCCGCAACCAGAGCGCGGATTCTATGGCAACGACAATTTTACGATGGCCGCCGACGTTGCGGGCACATCCAGGGCGCATTGGCCGGTGCGGTCGGCTGCCAGCGGCGTCCATTGGCCTTCCCAACCGTGGTCAGTGATGGACGCGCCGCCAAGCGTCACACCGGTTTTAGCTGCCGCATGGTTGTCCGGCGCACTCAGAAAAATCACCGACGCGCCCGCCGGAATGCCCGGCGGCACAATGGTTACCTTCGCCGTCCTGGCGCCGGCACCGTGGTCCTTGTTAAGGATGGTAACAAAAAGATTTTCGCCCTCGCGCCTGGCGTAGGCGGTCAGATTGACGCCATCCGGATTGGAAATCGTGAGCGGTTCCACGCGCCCGTGTCCGCCCAGATTGAACGCCTTGATGGCATATCCGATGGGGTGAACATCATAGCCCCGGGCCGAGGACCAAAACGTGGCGTACCAGCAGGATCGGTTTGCGCGGCCGGCGGCGACCTTGTCTCCGGTGTGAAAATTGACGCCGCTGGCGCCGTGGGCGGCCCACCAGTCCAAAAAATCCAGCCCCCACAACGCCGAGGCAAAGGTATTGCTGATGTCTTTGGCGCCGCCGTTGTAAAAATTGTTGGCTTCTTCCAGCCGGAACCGCAGACCGTTTGACAACGCCGCCGGCACAAACGAATGCCACAGGCCGCGGTATTCATCCTACAACCGGGAAGACAGCATTTTGTCCTGCGCCGCGGCCAGGTCCGTCGCCCGCATGCCGTTGCCGCAGGGATAATCGTGCTGGGCGACGAACGCGATGGGCTCCGATTTGCCAAAGTCATTGGCGAAATCGCGCGACCAAACCGGAGAACCGCCTGCGCTCGGCCCGCAGAACTTTGCATCAGGCACTTCCGTTGTGATGGCGGCGGCATATTGTTTCCAGTCGGCGCGGTAGGCGGAATAGGATTTGAAATAAAAGTTCGGCTCGTTGCCGATGGCAAAGCAGGCGAGTTGCGGCTGGTAGTGCTGCGCGATGTATTTGGCGATCGTGGCGGCGTTGGTAATGCTGCCATCGCGCAGACGCAGGGTGTAAATCACTCTCACGTCCGCCGCCCGGGCAAAAGCGAACAGGCTGTCAATGTCCGCCGGGCCGGGAATCGGAACCCCCGGGCGGTCTGCGGTGTTTCCACCGACGCGCAGGGTTTTGATGCCAAGGGTCTGGAACAAGGTGATGAGCGGCCGGTTGGCCGGGCGGAACAGGTATTGCCCATTGGCATCAGGCAGGATGCTTTGCGTTTCAAAACTCAAGCCGGTGAAATCGGCCGGAACCTCAAAGCCGGGAACTTTTGAAGCGGCCACGGTTATAGTGACGGGGGATTGCGCCAGTGCTGCTCCTTCCAAAAGGGAGCCAAGGCAACCCAGACTGAGAATCATTTTTATTTTGTCCATGAATGTTTTTCTGTGTCCAAACTTGTGGCGGTTCCCGACTTTGGAGTAAATTCGTCTCATGCGCAATCCTATCATTGCTGCGCTGGATGTGCCGAACGCCGAGGCGGCCATGGAGTTGGCCAAGAAAATCGCCCCGGCCGTCGGCGGCTTCAAAATCGGGTGTGAATTGTTCACTGCCGCCGGGCCGGACATTGTGCGCCGGATTCGCGCGACGGGCGCGGCGGTGTTTCTGGATTTGAAATTTCACGATATTCCCAACACGGTGGCCGGGGCCGTGGCTTCCGCCGTGCGGCTCGATGTGCAAATGCTCACCGTCCACGCCGCGGGCGGGGTGGACATGCTCAAGGTCGCCGAACAATCCGCGCAGGAGACCGCTTGGCAGCTTGGCCATGCGCCGCCGCTGGTGCTGGGCGTGACCGTGTTGACGAGCCTCGACAGCCAGGCGTTGAGCGAGATTGGCCTCGACCCGAATGTCGGCCGCCAGGTGCGCCGGCTGGCCAACATGGCCGCCAAAGCCGGATTGCGCGGCCTCGTCTGTTCCCCGCTGGAAGTGAGTGAGCTCCGGCAGATATTAACCGCGGGCGTCCAGCTCGTCACCCCCGGCGTCCGTCCGGAAACGCATCCCGCCGACGACCAAAAGCGCACGCTCACTCCGCGCGAAGCCATTGCCGCCGGGGCGAACTGGCTGGTGATTGGCCGGCCCATTTATGCCGCGCCCGACCCGCGCGCCGCGGCGGAGAAGATTTTGGAGTCGCTGGCGCAAATCAGGCATCTGGCCTGATCCGGTCTCTGAATTCGAAGACCGGCGGGAAGCCCATCCGGTTTTAACCCGCGTCAGCCGACAAATTTCTTTGCCGCGATGCTGGCGTTGTGGCCGCCAAAACCGAACGAGTTGTTGATGACGGCATTGATTTTCATCTCGCGCGCCGTGTTGGGCACGTAATCCAGATCGCATTCGGGGTCGGGCACCTGATAATTGATGGTCGGCGGGGCAATGCCGTGCTTGATGGCCAGCGCGCAAACGGCCATTTCCACCGCACCGGCCGCGCCGAGCATGTGGCCCGTCGCGCCCTTGGTGGAGCTGACGGCGATTTTTTTTGCATGGACACCGAAAACGGTCTTGATGGCCTGGGTCTCACAAGCATCCCCCTGCGGGGTGGAAGTGCCGTGGGCGTTGATATAGGAAACGTCCTCGATTTTCAACCGGCCGTTGTTCATGGCCATCTTCATGCAACGCACCGCGCCTTCGCCGTCGGGCGCCGGCGCGGTCAAATGGTAGGCGTCGGCGGTGTTGCCGTAGCCGACGACTTCGCAATAAATTTGTGCGCCGCGTTTCCGGGCGCGCTCCAATTCTTCGAGCACAATCACGCCGGCGCCCTCACCCATGATGAAACCGTCGCGTTCCTGGTCAAAGGGGCGGGAAGCATGTTTGGGATCATGGTTGCGCCGGCTCATGGCTTTCATGGCACAAAAGCCGCCGACGCCGATGGGCACGATGGCGGCCTCCGCGCCGCCCGCGAACATCACCTGGGCATCGCCCATTTTGATGGCCCGCCAGGCTTCGCCGATGGCGTGGTTGGCCGTGGCACAGGCCGAGCAGGTGGCAAAATTGGGGCCGCGCAAATTGAAAAACATCGAGAACAGACCCGAAGCCATGTTGCTGATGAGCATCGGAATCATGAAGGGCGAAAGCCGGCCCGGACCGCGATCGCGCAAAATCTCAAGTTGCCCGGTGGTGGTGGACAGGCCGCCGATGCCCGAACCGATGATGACGCCGATCTCGTCGCGGTTTTCCTTGTCCAGGTCGAGGCCGGAATCGAGCAGCGCCTGATGCCCGGCATAAACGCCGAATTGCGAATAGCGGTCGGTGCGCCGGATTTCCTTCGGGGACGGGAATGCGGGCGTGGGGTCAAAATGTTTCACCTCGCCGGCGATTTGTGTGTCAAACGGCGACGGATCAAAGGAATGAATCCGATCGATGCCGCACTGGCCGGCGATCAGATGCTTCCAAAAAACGTCGGGGCGATGTCCCAGTGGCGTCACCACACCAAGGCCGGTGATGACGACCCGGCGATCTGTGCCATTGCTTGCCATAAAATTTAAAGGGGGCAGTTCAAGCTGGATTCAGCCGAAACTGCCCCGAAGCACTCAAAGTCGCAACTATTTTTGCTGATGTTCCTCGATATATTTGACCACGTCGCCCACCGTCAGGAGTTTTTCCGCCTGTTCATCCGGCACTTCGATGCCGAACTCCTCCTCCAGCGCCATGATCAACTCGACCGTATCGAGCGAGTCTGCGCCGAGGTCTTCGATGAACTTGGCCTCCGCAGTGACTTGGTCCGGCTTGACGCCGAGTTGTTCAACAATGATGTCCCTTACGCGTTGGTCTATAGGTTTGTCAGCCATAAATTAAATTTTGCCCTGTCTCTATGCCATGAATGGCCAAATCGTCAAGCCCCAATCACATAATTTTTCTTCGCCCCAATTGCTGAAGCGGCGCTGGTCAGGCGGCCTTCACATCACCATGCCGCCATCCACGGCCAGGACCTGGCCGGTAATGTAACGCGCCGCCGGGCTGGCCAGGAACACCGCCGCACCGGCAACGTCGTCGGGCTGGCCGAAATTGCCCAGCGGAATTTGCTTGAGCACCCCGGCGCGGAGTTCTTCCTTCAACACCGCGGTCATGTCCGTTTCGATGAAGCCCGGAGCCAGGACATTGACCGTGATGCTTCGCGAGGCCAGCTCGCGGGCCACTGACTTCGTAAAGCCAATCAGGCCCGCCTTGCTCGCCGCGTAATTGCTCTGGCCCGCGTTGCCAATGAGACCGATGACCGAGGCGACGTTGATGATACGTCCTGAGCGTTGCTTGATCAACGCGCGGCTGAACGCCTTGGTGACCAGAAAGGCGCCCTTCAAATTTGTGTTCAACACCGCGTCCCACTCGGCGTCGCTCATGCGCATGAGCAGATTATCCCGCGTAACGCCGGCGTTATTGACCAGAATGTCCACCCGGCCGCACTCGGCCAGAATTTTCCCGGCGACAGCATTGACGGCAGCGGCATCCGCCACGTCCACGGCGTACGCCCAGGTCTTGCGGCCCAGCGCGCGGATTTCCGCGGCCACCTTTTCGGAATTTTCCTGCGTGCGCGAAACACAGGCGACGTCCGCGCCTTCGGCGGCGAATTTCAAGGCGATGGCGCGGCCGATGCCCCGGCCCGCGCCGGTGACGACGGCGATTTGGTTCTCAAGCTGGCTCATGTTGGAATTTATGATTTACGATTTACGATTGATGATTTTTGCCGCGGCCAATCATAAATCATCAATCATCAATCGTAAATTATTTCAACGCCTTCACGGTCGCTTCCAAACTCGCCACGTCCGCCACATTGAGCATTTGCGCATTTTTGTCAATCCGCTTCATGAAACCGCTCAACGCCGTGCCCGGACCGAGTTCGATAAAGCGCGTGAAGTCCTGGGCCAACAGCGTGCGCATGGATTGTTCCCAGAGCACCGACGATGTGACCTGTTCCACCAGCCGTTCCCGGATGCCGCTCGGGCGGCCATGGGGCAGGGCGGTCACGTTCGAAATTACCGGCACAACCGGCGACGAAATGGGGATTTTCTCCAGTTCGGCCTGCAGCTTTGGTTGCGCGCCCGCCATCAGCGGCGAATGATACGCACCGGCAACCGGCAACGGAATCGCACGCTTTGCGCCTTTGGCTTTAGCCAGTTCCACGGCTTTGGCGATTTTGCCCGTTTCACCGGAAATCACCAGCTGGCCGGGACAATTCAAGTTTGCCAGCACGACGCCCGCTTCGGCGCAAACCTCACGCGTGGGCGTCTCATCCAATCCGATGATCGCTGCCATGCCGCCGTGCGTGGCGTCGCAGGCTTCCTGCATGAAGCGGCCGCGCTGGCGCACCGCCCGCAGGCCATCCTCGAAACTCATCGCGCCGGCCGCGGCGAGCGCCGTGAATTCGCCGAGCGACAGCCCGGCGGTGGCATCAAACTCCAGCGCCGGCACGTGTTCCTTGAGCAGTTCAAACGCAACCCAACTCACCAGAAAAATGCCCGGCTGCGCGTTTCCGGTTTTAATCAACTCAGGTTCCGGGCCGTCGAAACAAACGGAGGCGAGGCCGTAGCCGAGCGCGGCGTTGGCGCGGTCGAACCAGGTCTTGGCCGAGGGAAACTTTTCGGCAAAGTCTTTGCCCATGCCGACGGCCTGCGCGCCCTGGCCGGCAAACAGCAATGCGGTTTTGCTCATCGAGTTCGCAAACTAAACACCAATTTACGGCGGGACGAAAGCAGAGATTTGCTATTGGCGCTGGTAAGTCCCCATGAGTTGTCCTTGCGCCAGGACGTGGCCGTCCATTGCCTTGAGCAACTCCTTTTTGGTCGCACCAGCTTTCAAATTGAGCGAGGTGTCCAGCGCGTAAATTTTGAAAAAGTAGCGATGGGGCTTCCCCGGCGGCGGGCAGGGACCGCCATAGCCAGTGTCGCGGAAATCGTTGACACCCTGCTTTGAGGCGTCAGGAAGTTCCGGCGAGGGCGGTCTATTTTCGGCGAGCGCGGTTGCGGCAGGCGGCAGGTTGTAGATTACCCAGTGCACCCACGTGCCCATCGGCGCGTCGGGATCGTCGGCAATGAGGGCAAAACTTTTGGCGCCGGCAGGCGCGTTGGCCCATTGTAATGGCGGCGATACATTCGGCCCGGCGCAGGTATATTTGTCGGGAATCGGCCGGCCTTCAGTAAATGCGGTGCTGGTGATCTGGATGCTCATCGCTGGCTCCTTGGTGGTTCGGGTGTCATTGGCGCAACTGGCCGCGACCAGACAGCCAAATCCTGCCGCGGCAAACCAGAGACTCATTCGCGCGTTCATGCCCTCATTCTGGCGCGTGCGCGCCGCTTGTTCAAGCGTACCGTTTCAGTTTAAGCTGGCCGCGTGACCGTCCTCGAGGCGATTCAGAAAAGCACGGAGTTTCTGGCCAAAAAAGGCGTCGAATCGCCGCGCCTGCAAACCGAGCTGCTGCTCGCGCGTCTCCTCAAGCTGCCGCGCATGAAATTGTATTTGAATTTCGAGCGTGTCCTCACCCCGGCAGAAACGGATGCGCTGCGCGAATTCATCAAGCGCCGCGGCCAACACGAACCGCTTCAGCATATCACCGGCTCCATCTCGTTTTGCGGACTGGAAATCGCCGTGAACCGCCAGGCACTCATTCCCCGGCCGGAAACGGAGTTGCTCGCCGAAGCCGGCCGGCAATTTTTGGCGGAGCGCCGGTCTCCGACCCGGCGCGATGTTTCAGAATGCGCCGGGTCGGAGACCGGCGTTCCGGCTGCTCTGGATCTCGGCACCGGCACCGGTTGCATCGCCATCACCTTGGCCGTGAAATGTCCGGAGGCGAAAATCACGGCCACCGATATTTCGGCGGAAGCGCTGGCGCTGGCCAAAGCAAACGCCATGCGAAACGGCGTCGCCGAAAGGATTGAATTTTTGCAGGGCGATGCCTTTGCTGCAATTCAATCGGAGGGACAAGTTCCACGAGTCCTTGAATCAAGTGAAGAAGCCGGGAACTCGCATAACTCGTCCCTCCGGAAATTCGACCTGATCATCAGCAATCCGCCCTACATTCCATCCGCCGAAATCGCCACGCTCCAGCCGGAGGTGCGCGATTTCGACCCGCGCGTGGCCCTGGATGGCGGCGCGGACGGGCTGGATTTTTATCGAAGGTTTTCGGCGCAGGCAAAATCGTTCCTGAAACCGGATGGCAAAATGATGCTGGAATTCGGCGACGGCCAGGCGGAAGCCATCCGGGAACTTTTTGAAAACGAAAAGTGGATTGTGGAGGCGGTTAAGCAGGACTACTCTCACCGCGCCAGAGTTTTGATTGTGCGACGCTGAAAAAGATTTACCACAGATGGACACGGATAAACACGGATTTTTACAAAGGATTTCTGTCACCGGCTTTTTTATCCGTGTCCATCCGTGGTTGAATAAATTCGCATGGAAAGTTTTTTGATCAAAGGCGGCGTGCCGTTGCACGGTGAGGTGGCCATCAGCGGCAGCAAGAATGCCGCGCTGCCGATCATGGCGGCGGCGCTGCTGACCGGGGAACCGTGCGTCATCCGGCGCGTGCCGGATTTGAGCGACACGCGGTTCATGGCGCGGATTCTCGAATCGCTCGGAGCGGCGACGAAGCTTGAGCGCGGCACGTTGACCGTTCACGCGCAAAAAATCCGCGGTTACGCCGATTACGAACTCGTCCGCAAAATGCGCGGCTCGATCTGCATCATGGGACCGCTGCTGGGGCGGCTGAAGCAGGCGCGGGTCTCGCTGCCCGGGGGCTGCGTCATCGGCGCGCGGCCCATCAATCTGCACCTGAAAGGTTTCCAGGCGCTGGGGGCCAAAATTAAAATTGAGGGTGGCTACGTTGAGGCGGCCGCGAAACAACTGGGCGGAACCATCCTGTTTCTCGGCGGCCGCGCCGGCTCGACCGTGCTGGGCACAGCCAACCTGATGATGGCGGCGGCGCTGGCCGCGGGGGTGACGGTCATTGAAAGCGCGGCGTGCGAACCGGAAGTGGTTGATTTGGCCGCATTTCTGACGGCCATGGGCGCGAAAATTTCCGGCGCGGGCAGCCCGACCATCACCATCACCGGCGTCAAGAAACTGCACGGCGCGGAGCATGAAGTCATTCCCGACCGGATTGAAGCGGCAACTTTTGCCATCGCCGCCGCCGCCACGAACGGCGAGGTGACCCTGAGAGGCGCCCGGGCGGATCATCTGCGTGCCCTGACGGACAAGTTGAACGAGGCGGGTGTGGCGGTTGAACGCCGCGGGGAGAATCTGCGCGCGCGCCGGCGCGCCGCATTAAAGGCCGTGGACGTCACCACGTTGCCGTACCCGGGTTTTCCAACCGACGTGCAGGCGCAGATGATGTCGCTGCTGGCGCTGGCGCCGGGCATCAGCATCATCACGGAACGGATTTTTGAATCGCGATTCATGCACGTCAGCGAACTGGCGCGGCTGGGCGCGGACATTGAAATCGAGGGGCCGAGCGCCATCGTCAAAGGCGGGCGGCCCTTGAGCGGCGCGCCGGTGATGGCGAGCGATTTGCGCGCGTCGGCGGCGCTGGTGATTGCGGGACTGGCGGCGAAGGGCGAGACGCAGGTGAACCGCATTTACCATCTGGATCGCGGTTATGAAGGCATGGACGCAAAGCTGCGAAAACTCGGCGCGCGGATTCGGCGCGTCGAGGAGAAGTGAATTTCATGACAAAGGCGCTTGCGCTTGATTTGAAAAGACTTCAAGGGCGCGCCTTTGACCGGGCGGAAGAGGCAAAGGGCGTTCTCCAACGTTATCACACCGCTGCGTCACATTTTGATGGCTCAGTTGGAATGGCGGGTTTCAAAGTCCTTCTGGAAAAGAATGATCTTGGGAAAAGGGGCTTTTCTTCATGCACGATTGATGTCGGCGAGGGGAAGATGATGCGCTGCCTTCGGATACATCACCCATCAATGCCAAGGTTCGGTTGGAAATCAGACACCACACAATCTATCATTTCACGATTTCTTGAGACAGAAACAATCACCAACGGATCGACCCAAAGCAAACCGTGAACTACTACTGCAAATATTGCGGATTCAGTGCCGCCAGCATCCCCAGTTTGGTTGCGTCCTCATGTTCACGCCATCCGAATGGCGCCAACAAAGGCAAACACACGTTGTATCAGGGCGCTGAAAAAGCCAGATACGAGTGCCAGCATTGCGGCGCCAGCGCGTCCAGCATTGCCAGCCTGACCGCTTCATCCTGCCCGCGCCATCCTTTAGGCGCAAATAAAGGCAAGCACGAGCCAGCCCTGTAAATAATCCCGTCACGGCGCATCCGAAGACCATCAGATCAATCCACAATTTACTTGCCGGGTTTATTTCAGAAAATCATCCAACGCATTTTCCAGCATTTTGAATGTTTCTTCCAAACGCAGCACCAGCGGAGACATTTTCCGCCAGTCCAAGTCTAAGGAATACGCGTTGCGAAACACATGACGGAAGCGCAGATATTCATTCAATGTGTCGTGAAGCTCTTCCGACAGCAACGCCGGTCGGTGCGCGGTTGGCGATTTCATCCGCAGCAAAAGTTCACGGTGCCAGGCATCGCCGCGGACCGGCGCGCCGTCCAACTCGACCGCCGCGCGCTTGAAAATGTTTTCCACGCCGGTGTAGAAGGAATGGAGCAATGCTGCCAACGCGGCCAGTTCAATTTCCGTCGGGGCCGTGGTGCGGCATTTGGCGAGAAGGCTATGAATGCCAGACAGCAAACGCTGCAATTGTTCGCGTTCCGTGGCCTGTTGCTTGCGAAATTTATCCCACGCGGACGAGTTCATTCTCGGTGCGCAGGTAGCGGGTGAACGGCGTGTTGCTGTCCAGGTCAATCAAATCCACCGAACGGCCGATCAAATCACTGATGCGCGCGCCCATGCGATAGAAAACGGATGGGGGCAGGCCGGAAACCGCCAGGTCGAGATCGGAAGCGGCATCCCCCGTCCCATGCGCAGCAGAGCCAAAGACATAAATCTCCCTTGCGCCGGCGGTTTTAAGTTCGGCAGCGGCGCGTTTGATTAAAACGTCTGTCTCGGTGCTCACGTTTACAATTGATTGTGCGCTTCTTACCTTGAAAGTCAAAATTTTATCGGGCTACGAACTACTGCTGCAAGCATTGCGAATCCCGGTTAAGAAATGGACGCCAAGCTGCGAAAACTCGGCGCGCGGATTCGGCGCGTCGAGGAAAAGTAATTGGTAGGGACGACCTGCCGGTCGTCCGAAGCCGCGCAGCAGCGCGGCCCTACCAATTTCTCATTCCCCACAAAGCAAAAGGGCGCGATGAGCAGCCGTTGGCGGAGGTGTGGAAAACTCACCCGCGCAAACGGCCGCCCGTGCGCCCGTGCCCCACTTTAAGCTGGTGCGACGAGTTCATACGCCGAGCAGTTCGCGGCTGCTTTGATAAATGCGCGCCTGGCGTTCGGTCTGGCGCAGCGCAGCCGCGGCTTTTTCCTCGAACAACACCGGAAACACCAGCAACGGGTAAAGGGTCACCCAGGCCAGTGCCGCCGCTTCGTTGGCCGCCCGCCGCAGCGGGGTGTTCAACTCCGGCCGGGTCAGCCCGGCCAGTTGCAGCGTGAGCAACTGGTTTTTCAGCCGCTCGAACTCATTTTCCCGCGTGGCCCGAAACGGCGCCGGGGGTCCCGGCCGCAGTTCGAACCGCGTTTCGGGGACGAATCGGGTCGCCAGCCGCGTTTGGTTTTTGTTCATGTTTTTCCTTTCGTTACCGTTTGGTTCCATAAGCAGAAAACCCGCGATTGACTTGGCAATCGCGGGTTTTCCGAAAATCTATGGCTGCTTCTACCTTTTCCTTCCCACGATGCCAAAACCAAAGCAATTGCGCTGCCAAATGGACATGCGCCCATCGGCCGGCGTGTGCTTCAGCGTTGGAGCAAACGTGGTTTTCATATTCAACGACGGCAAGAAACACCATTTTGAGGTGTTTGTCAAAGAAATTTTTGCGCCGCAAGCGCCGCAGCGCCGCAAATCCTGCTTCTCCGGGCTTGTCGGCGGGCGGGGCGGTGGTAGATTGACTCCAGCATGAGCGAGAAACCCCTGCGCATGGTCACATGCAGTTGGTGCGAGACCAAGGTCTTCATCCCGGGCGATCTGGCGCCGCTCGGCACCGTCCCCTGCACCAAATGCGGTCATCCGATCATGATGCCGATGCAACTGCGGCAGTTTGAATTGCGCAGCGTCATTGGCTCGGGCGGCATGGGCAATGTTTATCGCGCCTGGGATACGACGCTGGAACGCCTGGTGGCGGTGAAGTTGATGAAGAAGGAGCTGCTCGAAGACGAGAAGGCGCGGGAAAGTTTCTACCGGGAAGCGCGCGCCTGCGCCCGGCTCAATCACACGAACATCGTCCACATCTACACGTTCGACGAGGCGGAAGGCCAATACTATCTGGTGATGGAACTGGCCGACCGCGGCAGCCTGGACCAGCGCATCGAGAAATTGCACGCGCTGCCGGAACTCGACGTGCTGGACATCGGCATCAAAATCGCCTCCGCGCTCGACATGGCGCTCAAACATGATTTGCTCCATCGAGACATCAAGCCGGGCAACATTTTGTTCAACGCGGACCACGAGCCGAAACTGGTGGATTTTGGCCTCGCGCAAAAAACCGACGCCGAACAGGAATCGGACGATGTCACCTGGGGCACGCCGTATTATGTCGCGCCGGAAAAAATCAAACGCGAGCCGGAAACGTTTTTGTCCGACATGTACAGCCTGGGCGCGACGCTCTATCACGCACTGATCGGGCGGGTTCCGTTTGACGCCCCGACGGCCGAGGAGGTGATTATCGCCCAGGTGCAAACGCCGTTGACGCCGCCCAACCTGGCCGTGCCCGAAATCACGCAACCCACCAGCGATGCGCTGACGCGGGCGTTGGCCAAAGACCCGGCGGCCCGGTTTTTAAGCTACGACGAATTTCGCATGGCGCTCGAAGCGGCCCGCAGCCAGTTGCTGGTGAAACAATATCAAGGGGTGCCGCAAAAAACCAAGAGCCTGACCAGCTGGTGGAAACGATAAAAAAAAGCGGGCGTTGCCGCCCGCTTGCAGCGTGTCAGGCGGTCAGATCAGTTCTCGTTGGAATTTCCCGGCTTCGGTTTTCCCCCGGTCTTGGCGCCGAAATGCACGGTCAGGGCTTCAAGTTTGCCGGCTTCGGTTTTTTTGTAAGTCCCGCGCACCGGTTCGCCCACCTTGCCGTCCGACAAGGTCGCCGGCTCGCCGTTATTAAAAATTTTCGTGTCGGCGGTGATTTCGAAGGTCCGCGCGCCCACCTTTAAGGTCATGGCGCTGGTGTCCACGGCATTGATCTTTCCATGAAATGGAATGCTTCCATGTTTTGCCGGCTTGGGATGCGTGGTTTGATCTGACGCCGCCGGCGCGTTTTTATTTTTCGGGTCCTGAGCATGAGCCAACACAGGCACCGCCAGCAACCCGGCGGTGAACAGACTTAAGACCATGACTTTGGAGATGTGATTTTTCATAGGTTTATAAGTTTCTTTGGTTTGGTTACTGCGTTGAGACAGGCCAAAGGATAACCTGTTGGCGCAACCAAACCAACAACTTTTTACCACGCTCCTTCGGTCAACAGCTCGGTGATATTTCGTGCCAAATCCTGCGTCAGCAAGGGAAGCGCCTGCCGTTCCGCGTCCGCCAAATCGCTGCCCACATGCACCAACGTGTCGCCATGCACGTCCTTGCTGAGCAGCACCTTGCCAGTGCTGCGTTCGCGTGCCGTGACGTGCGCGGTAATCGCCACGCGATAATCCTGCGGCGTGGCCACGTCCGCACTCAGGAAGCTCAAGCCTTCGCGGTCGTAACGCGTGATGACGCCGGTCACGACCACATCGCCGGGTTCCCGCGCGGCCAGATGATAAGTGCCGTCGGTTTGCAATTCCTCGCGCAACGCCCGGGTCAGCGCATCGCCCAGACGCGGTTGCAGGGTCTGGTTGTTGAAGGGCAGCACCTCGATGGATTTTTCGCCGGCCATCGCGCCATTGACCGGGCCCAGATGATAACCGGCGCAGCCAGCCAGGAACAGGGCCAGAACCAGGGCGGCAGGGAACAGGAGCCGGCGCATCTCAGTCGGTGGCCGCCTGCAGGCGCGGCTTGAGGACCTCAATGCGTTGCCGGGCCAGGGCGGCATAGCGCGAATTGGGATCCAGTTGCAGCACCTCATTGTAGTAGATCACCGCGCCATCCCACTTTTTGCTGTTCTCGTAAAATTGCGCGATCTTGAAATTGCCCTGCACCTGCTGGGACTTGAGCATGGTAATGATCCGTTGCGCCTGTGGCGCGCGCCGGTCGTCCGGGAAAAGGGTAGTGAAATCAGTAAACGTCGCGATGGCCTGCGCGGCGGTGTTTTGATCATATTCGGCGGTGGCCGCCTCTTTCGCATACGAAATGCCCTCCCGATACAATGCGTCGGCGACAATCACCGGCTGGTTTTGATAACGGTCCGCGGCGGTTTCGTAGGCTTTCACCGCCGCCGGATAATCCTTCTGTTTTTCGCGCGCGGCGCCGATGCGCAACTGGGCGTGGGGAGCGACATCACTGTAAGGGCCGCTCTGGACTATCTTGCCGAACATGTCCGCCGGTTGATCCATTGAAGGCGGATAGGGGATGTACCCCCAAAGTTTGGGCCATTCACCCTGGAGAAAGCGCCGGGCAATGGCGTATTGACGCCAAAGCACATCCTCATATTCCGCGCTCTTGGGATATTGTTCGACGATCACCTGATAGGCTGCGAAGGCCATTTCATCCTTCCCCTTCGCCTCCAGGCAACGGCCGACCAGGTATTGCGCGTGCGGTGCGTAATCCGAGAGCGGCCACAACTTGACGACGCGATACGCGGCCCGGAGCGCGAGGTTGTAGTCATGGACCTTGAAGGCCTGCTCCGCCACATCCAATTGGTCCTTGGCGCGTGTGCGCTGCCACCCGGCCGTGGTGCCGAACGGTTCGTAATACCATCCTTCACCCGGGGTATAAATCAACGGCGCCGGCGAGCGAAACGGAAACAGCGCCACGCTCACGACCACGGCCAGCAGCAAGATAATCCGACGATTCATACGGCGACACTACCCGTCTAAAATCAGCAAGTCAAGGCAGGCTCCGGGTGCCCGGCGATTTCGGAAGGTGGTTTGCAGTGATCTATGGGGCAGGGTGTTTTGGTTTTTGACCGGGCGGTCGTCCTGCTTGTGACGGTCCGGGTCCTTGGCGTTGGGACCAAGCTCCGCTTGCAGCC
>JAJXYT010000138.1 GCA_021780375.1 bacterium
GACGCGCCGGGTCGGAAACCGGCGCTCCGATTCATGGGAGGCTTCGATCTCCAGCATTGGACGCGCATTGGGGCCATGGACAATGCCTTGGGAGCGCCAGGCACCGCCTCGGCGCGTTGCGAGAACGGTTTGGAAACTGGCCGAGACGGTGCTCGGCGTTCCGCCTTCATGGGCAGGGAAGTGCGAACGGGAGGCAGGTTCGAGGCATAGGGACTTCCCCAAGAGCGCCTGAAGAGCTCTGTTGCCTGGCGAGCCATTGACTGTTTGCGTGTTACGGTCATCTCACCCTGTCCGGCGCTGGACTTTTCCTCTGCAAGGAACGTCTTCCGGCGACCAGTTGTGATGCCATTTCGCCCGGCGGTGGGTCCTGCTCCGCCGGCAAACCCGCGTCGCGCCCGTCAGGTGGGAGTCACCCGCACCAGCATCGGTTTTTCTGTGGCGCCCTGATTCCACTTGACGGGAACCAGTCCACTTTGTTCACACCGACACCGCAAACGGCACGCTTCGTCCTGGTTCGCACGGATAAGTTAATCTCAGCAAAATGATATTGCTCAACCATTTTTGCTAATTATTTGATTTTTTTTGGGTGTGCCAGGCCGCGAAATTCGGGAAATAAACCTTGAGCTTCCCTTGTGTTCCGGGATGCGTGAGCTCCCCTGCGCACCCGGTGTTGCCTTACCGAACGACACGCGACCGCTGGAATCAAAATGTGAAAAGAAAGTCATTTGAAACCCTCGGCCTCACCCCGGCCCTCTCCTCCGCGGAGCGGGAGGATCGTTCGTCTTACTCAAAATCCATCTCGTAGCTGTACACGTTGCCGCTGAGCTTGCTGCTGACCTTGCAATTGGATTTGTTGACGACGGCCTGCATGGATTTGTTGTCCGTAAGCACTTCGGCGGTGAACCCGCGGATGCCGTTGCGCCGCGCAATGCGCATCAGGTGCTTCAACAGGAACGTCCCGATGCCGTGGTTCTGCCACTTGTCGCTCACCACAAACGCCACTTCGGCCAGGTTCGTCTTCTGGTCGAGATAGTAACTGCCAACGGCGAGAATTTCCTCCCCGGCGGCGTCGGGCAGCGTCCCAACGATGGTCACGTCGTTGCGATGATCAATATAAACGAAATCCTGAATCTGATGCCGCGAGACGCGTTTTTGATGGCTCATGAAACGATAATAAATCGTCGCCTCGGACAATTTGTAAAACAGGTCGCGCATCCGCGGTTCGTCGGTCGGATGGATCGGGCGGAAATTGAGCAGCGTGCCGTCATTGAGCAGGTAGGTGGTACGCAGTTCCTTTGGTCCAACCAGAATTTTTCCTTCCTTGTCCGACATGGTGGCGGAAAGGTATTTGGCTTCAATCGCTGTGCGAAGCAGGTCGGCGCGGAATTTCGGGTGCGCGATGCTGATGAGTGCCAAAGCGCGTTCCTGCACACTCTTGCCGTGCAGATAGGCCACCCCGTATTCCGTGACTACATAAAACACACCCGCCCGGGTGGTCACCACGCCGGCGCCGGGGCTGAGCTGCACCACAATGCGCGATACGTTTCCGCCCTGGGCAGTCGAGGGCAGGGCGATGATCGCCTTGCCACCGGGGGATTTGGACGCGCCGCGGTTGAAATCCACCTGGCCGCCGACGCCGGAGAAAAATTTTGCGCCCAGCGAATCGGCGCAAACCTGGCCGGTGAGGTCCACTTCCAGCGCGGTATTGATGGCCACCATCTTGTGCTGTTGGTGAATGATGAACGGGCTGTTCACGTATTCCGTCGGGTGGAAGGCGAACGTGGGGTTGTTGTCCACGAAATCATAAAGCTTCTGCGTCCCCAGGCAGAAACTGGTTACCACCTTGCCCCGGTCCACGGTCTTGCGCGCGCCGGTGATGACGCCGGCTTCAATCAGTTCAATGACGTCGTCGGAAATCATTTCGGTGTGGATGCCGAGGTCCTTTTTATCTTTAAGGAAGCTGACCAGGGCCTGGGGGATGCGTCCCAGGCCGATTTCGAGCGTGGAGCCGTCTTCAATCAAGGCGGAAAGATTTTCGGCAATCTGCCGGGTCGTGTCGGTGATTTCCGGCGGTTTGACTTCGAGAATGGCCTCCTCGCCCGGCACCAGCACGTCAATGTCGTACGCGTCAATGAAGGAATCGCCCAGCGTGCGCGGCATCCGGGGATTGACCTGGGCAATGACCAGCGACGCGTTCGCGGTGGCGCTCTTGACGATGTCCACCGAGACGCCCAGACTGCAAATGCCGTCCTTGTCCGGCGGCGTCACCTGGATCAACGCCACATCCAGCGGTAGCTGGCCCGAATCGAAGAGGCGCGGGATGTCCGACAGGTGAATCGGGGTGTAGTCACCCAACCCTTCCTGGATGATATCACGGACATTTTCTGCGATAAAAAAACTGTTCACCCGGAAATACTGTGCCAGTTCCCGGTGAGCGTAGGGCGCCGCACCAAACGTAAGCAGATGCACAATCTCGGTGTCGGGCAATTCCACCGCGCGCTTGGTAAGGGCGGTGACCAGTTGCAGCGGTTCGCCGACGCCGGTGCCGATGAAGATGCGCTGGCCGGGCCGGATTTTTTTGACGGCGTCCGCCGCGTTCAGGATCTGCGGCTGGTAAACTTCCTGCCAGTTGGGGTCGTATGAAATGGGTTTACTCATGGTTCCTCCCGGCGGCGACGACGTTGGCCAGGGTCATGCGCGCATCCGCCACATACGCCTGCACGCCGACCGGACCGACAATAAAAGGGTTGATGTCCAGTTCCTTGATTTCCGGATAATCCGTGGCCAACTGGCTGATGCGTTGCAGCGCGCCGGCGATGGCGTCCAAATCAACGGGCGCCTGGCCGCGGGCGCCCTGGAGCAGCGCATACGAGCGCGTGCCTTTCAACATCTGCATCGCCTCCTCCGCCGTGATGGGCGCCAGATGGAAGGTCACGTCCTTCATCACCTCCACGAAAATACCGCCCAGGCCGAACATCAGCATCGGGCCGAACTGCGGATCGCGCGTCATGCCCAGAATCACCTCGCGCCCGCGCTGGCCCATCTTTTCGACGTAAGCCCCGCGCAGATGGGCGTCGGGCGCGCGTTTCTGGATGCGCAACATCATCAGGTCGAACGCGTCGCGCACCTGCTCGGCGTTGGCCAGATTGATGCGGACGCCGCCGAAATCGGATTTGTGAATGATGTCCGGCGACGAAATCTTCAGCACCACCGGATAAATCAGGCGCTCGGCAATTTCCACCGCTTCATCGGCCGTCCGGGCAATTTGTCCGTTCAACACGTTGAAATCGTAGGCGCGCAGAATTTCCTTCGCCTCCACCTCGCCGATCTGCGCCTCCCCGCTCCGCATTTGCATGTGAATCACACGGTCCACGCGGCGGCGATTGACCGGGAACCGGGTCACAATCCGGGCCGGGCGGCGGCGCCACGCCGCGTAATCACACATCGCCCGCAAGGCGGTGATGGCGCGGTCGGGCGACGGATAATTCGGGATGCCCACCGCCATCAGTTTTTCTTTGGCGGCGGCCACTTCGGTGCCACCCATGAACACGGCCAGCACCGGCTTCTTGCCCTTGTGCGCCGCGCCGAGCTTTTCCGCCAGTTCCAGCGGGCGCGTCATGTTTTGCGGCGTCACCACCACCACAATCGCGTCGGTCTTTTCGTCCTCCTGCATGACCTCGAACGCTTTCGCGTAGCGGTCGGGTTCCGCGTCGCCAATCACGTCCACGGGATTGCCAAATGCGGCCGACGTTGGCAAAAAGGTCCGGAGTCTGGCGTCGCTTTCCTTGCTCGGAGAAACCATTTTCAAACCCAATCCCTCGGCGGCATCGGCGGCCATGATGCCCGGTCCGCCGGCGTTGGTGATGATGGCGACGCGCTCGCCGTTCGGCAGCGGTTGCATGGCAAACGCAGCGGCATAATCGAACAGCGCCTCGAAATTTTCCGCGCGGATGACGCCCGCGCGCTTGAACGCGGCGCCGTAGGCAATATCGGCGCCGGCCAGGCTGCCGGTGTGCGACGAAGCCGCCTTGGCGCCCGCTTGCGTGATGCCCACTTTCAGGATGACCACCGGTTTGACGGCCGCCGCCTGTTCCGCCACACGGAGAAATTTGTCGCCTTCCTTGATGCTTTCCAGATAACCGGCGATGACGTTGGTGGCCTTGTCTTCCGCGAGCGCCTGGATGAAATCGGCTTCATTAAGGTCGGCCTTGTTGCCGAAACTGATGACCTTGCCCAAACCGAGCTTCTGATCGGCCGCCCAGTCAAGGATGGCCACGCACAATGCGCCGGATTGTGAGATGACGGAAATTTTTCCGGGCGGCGGCACCGACGGCGCGAACGTCGCGTTCAGGTGGTGGTCCGTGTTCAACACCCCCAGGCAGTTCGGCCCGACCATGCGCGCGCCATGCGCCCGGCACATTTCCACCAGTTCCAGCTCGGCCATGGCGCCCGCGGCGCTGACTTCCCTGAAGCCGGCAGTGATGACAATCACGGATTTGGCGCCCGCGTCCAAGCAGCTTTGCAACGCGTTCTTCACGAATTTGCCCGCCACCACGACGATGCCGAGGTCAATCGGGTCCTTGTATTCGCCCAATGACTTATAGCATTTGAGGCCGAGGATTTCTTCGGTGCCGGGATTGACCGGAACGATGGCGCCTTTGAAGCCGCCGTTGATGAGGTTGGCCAGCACCGCGTGCCCGACTTTCTCCGGGCTGCGGGATGCGCCGATGACGGCCACGGCCTTCGGATATAACAGTGTCTCAAGCATAAAAAATCCGCCGGAAGATAACTTCGCCGTTTTCCGGCGTGTTACTTACCAAACCTTGGTAAAGACTTAACCGTTTTTGCAGAGTTTGGACAGGCTGGATGTGAAAAGCAGTTTTAAGCCTGGAAAAGTGGTATCCTGAATCAGCTCGGAGTTCCGCCCTCAGGCGGCCCGGAACCGCGTAAACGCGGAACTCCAAACAACACCACCCTGGGAATCAATCAATAGACACAAAACCGTTAACTCCGCTCTGCTTGCAATCGAGACGAAACCAAATTAAACCGTTCAAAAATTATGCCGCACGTTTTGGAGCCAGTCACCATCCCCACACCGACCACCGGGAAAAAGACCCGCAGCCAGGATGACCGGGCACCCGCGTTTTTTGTCATTTGCTGGAATGACCCGGTCAATCTGATGGTCTATGTCACGCATGTTTTTATGAAGGTGTTTGGCTGGAACCGGCAGAAGGCGGAGAAACACATGCTGGAGGTGCACGAAAAAGGCAGGAGCGTGCTGGTGCGGGAAGGCGCGGAGCGGGCCGAATTTTATGTCCACCAGTTGCAAGGCTACAAATTGCAGGCCACCATGGAGCCGGCGGAATGAAATTGCTCAAACAGAACGAGGCCGGGTGGAAATATGAGTTGAACCAGAATGAAGGCATCCTGCTGCGCATGCTCGTTGCCGAATTCCCGCTGACCGCGGCCACCGCTGTCAAGATTGCCCGGACGGGCGCCGACGCCAAGTCGGCGGAACGTGAACGGTTGCTCAACGAATCGCTGGCCCAGCACCGACTGGAAGTAAAAAAACAGGCGGGGAAGTTGCTCGCGGCCAATCTCAAGGCCGGAGAGGCTGGCTGGCGGCTGTCCTTGAGCGCGAAGGAGCGGGAAGTTCTGCTGCAATTGCTCAACGATATCCGCGTGGAAAGCTGGCATGCGCTCGGCGAACCGGAAGATCTCGATACGCTCCCGCCGCATCCGTCCGAAACGGACCTGCGGCATCACAATCTCATGCAATTGGCCGGCTATTTTGAATATACAATAGTTGAGGGTTGAAAGTCGAAAGTTGAGGGTGGGGGCGGCGCGGCGTCCCTGCCAAACCATACCCCTGCCGCCTGTTTACCTGTTTTGGTTGTTTGCTCTGTTATTCAGGTCGCAGTGAACAAATCCGTTTCGACTGGGCGCACATTTCCTGCATAACCGTCCAACCTGAATGTGAACGGAATCATTTAACAGGCAAAGTTTTCCTTGTCGCCTTGGCTCATTTGGAATTGACCTTCAGGCTGCATGTGATATTTTATTCTACAAATGTTCTGACGTAGCAATGTTTCAATGACACCCTCTCTTTGTGAACATCTCTTTATCAAATATCATCAGTATTTAATGAATTGCCTGTGTCGTTCGGGATTTCTTTATGCAGCAATTGTTTCCGTTTTAAATTGAGAATATGAACACCGCCTGGAGAATCTTAATCTTACCGGCCCTCTGCCTTGGTCTCTACGGTTCGGCGACTCGGGCCCAAGTCATCAACTTCGACGTGCCGGGCGGTGCTGGTGCTGCCAATTATTCCGGACAAGGCGCCTGTCCTGATCCGGGCAAAAATTATTGGAACCCGGTTGTCGGTAACGGCACTACCGGCGCTACAAATCTTTTGTCTGATGGGATCACCGCCAGTCCCATAACGCTGACATCCCAGATGGGTGGCACCTATGGCACCCAAGGAACTCAAGGAACGCCGGCGGCGTTGCAACAGCCCTATCAGTACAACAATGGCGCTCTGCGGACCGATACGCTCAATAATGTTCCGGCTGGCACTTATAACCTGTTTCTTTACGGTATAAATAACGACGGTACTCGGGGAACGACCTTTACGGTCTATACTCCGGTGATGGCTCCCGTTACTCTGACCACCAGTAACACACCGGCGAGTTTAACTTCCTTTATACAAGGCGCTGACTACGTCGTCTTCAGCAACCTGGTCGTGGGAACCCTGGGAACCATTACATTCACCTGGACGTCTAACGCCAATGTCAGTCACGTGGGAAACATCGAAGGCGACTTCAATGCCCTTCAACTCGTGTTCGTTTCGACAAATACGGTTGTTACCAATCCCGCCGGCCCATACTTCGGTCCGAATGTTTTCCTGTTCACGCCTTCCACGCCGACCGCGACAATTCAGAACACGCTCAACACTCTTTTTGCCCGGCAGAACAACGGTAATACGAGCCAGTTCGATGCCAACCGGTACGCCGTTCTTTTCGAACCTGGAACTTATAACGTCTCCATCAACCTGGGCTACTACATGCAAGTGCTGGGCTTGGGACTGTCGCCGGACAATGTCAAAATAAATGGTTCGCTGGATTGTCATGCATTTTTGCCGAATGGCAACGCCACCTGCAACTTCTGGCTGTCCGCTGAGAATCTGGCTGTATCTTCAACCAACGGCTACACGATGTGGGCGGTGTCACAGGGCACCTCCTTTCGCCGGATGCACGTCCAAAACAACTTGTACTTGTGCGAATGGAGCGGTAGCCAAAACTGGGCCAGTGGCGGCTTCCTGGCCGATTCCAGGATTGATGGCAGTGTTAATC